>NZ_JBHTJT010000035.1:0-57599 GCF_042676185.1 Tropicimonas aquimaris
CTATAAACGATACAATACAAAAAACAGCCCCAGTTGGATAATGCCAACCGGGGCTGTTCACGTTTGGGACGCCGTCATCGCACTTCAGGACCAACTTGAAATCCTCCGATGTTTTCGCGAGGGTGCCGCGTGACAGGGTGCGAGTTTCCGCGCCAGCAATCCCGGGAGAGAGAGCCATGACCTATGTCGCCGCCGCCGACCGTTACGAGCGCATGAAATATCGTCGTTGTGGCCAGTCCGGTCTGATGCTGCCCGCGATCTCGCTCGGGCTCTGGCACAATTTCGGACATGACACGCCACACCAGACCAAGCGCGACATCTGCCGCACGGCCTTCGATCACGGGATCACCCATTTCGACCTCGCCAACAACTACGGCCCGCCGCCGGGCTCGGCCGAAGAAGCCTTCGGTGAGTTGCTGCGGACCGATTTCCGCGACCATCGGGACGAGATGATCATCTCCTCCAAGGCCGGCTACCGGATGTGGGACGGTCCCTATGGTGAGATGGGCAGCCGCAAATACCTGATCGCAAGCTGCGACCAGAGTCTGAAGCGGATGGGGCTCGACTATGTCGACATCTTCTATTCCCACCGTTTCGACCCCAACACGCCGCTTGAGGAGACCATGGGGGCGCTGGCCGACATCGTAAGTGCGGGAAAGGCGTTGTATGTCGGGATCTCGTCCTACAATTCGGCGCGGACGCGGGAAGCTGTGGCGATCCTGAAGGATCTCGGCGTGCCCTGCCTGATTCACCAGCCGAGCTATTCGATGCTCAACCGCTGGGTCGAGCGTGACGGGCTCCGGGAGACGCTGTCCGAGCTCGGCGTCGGCTCAATCGCCTTCTCGCCGCTGGCGCAGGGAATGCTGACCAACAAGTATCTCAAGGGCGTGCCCGAGGGGAGCCGCGCGACCAAGGGTGGCTCATTCCGGGACTGGTTCCTCACCGAGAGCGCGCTGCAGAGCATCCGCAACCTCAACGCGCTGGCGGAAAGCCGGGGGCAGACCCTGGCCCAGATGGCGATTGCCTGGGTGCTCCGGGGCGGCGGGATCACCACGGCGCTGATCGGGGCGAGCAAGCCCGAGCAGGTTGTGGATTGTGCGAAGGTGGTCGAGAACCTCGAGTTCACCGACGAGGAACTGGCCGAGATCGACCGCCTGTCCTCGGAAGAGGACATTAACATCTGGGCGCAATCCTCGGAAGGCGTCTGAGGCGTCGCGTCAGGCGGCGAGCGGGGCGATGAGCTCCGCTCCCCGTGCGCGGTTGGAATTGACGATCGGGTCGACGCGGTGCCAGGAGAGGCTGCCTTCGGGTGCCGGTCGCATGAGCCGCGCCGCGCCCTTGCCGGCCTCGCCGAGCCACATCGGCCAATCCGCCGGATCGAGGATCACCGGCATCCGGTGGTGGAGGCTCTCCATTCCGTTGCCCGCCTCGCAGGTCACGATGGCGAGCGTGGTCAGCCGATCGCCCTCCCGCTCCCAGTCCTGCCAGATCCCCGCCATCACCATCGGCACACCGCCGGCGCGGTGGATGTACCAGGGAAGGCGCTCGCCCTCGGGGCCTTTGGTCCATTCATAGAACCCGTCAGCCGGCACCAGGCAACGGCGCTCTCGCACGGCGGTGCGGAAGGCGGGTTTCTCGGCGATGGTTTCGGCGCGTGCATTGATCAGCAGCGGGCCGTCGGTCGGGCTTTTGTACCAATGGGGCAGGAAGCCCCACCGCATGGAGCGGAGCCGGCGCTGGCCACCGTCGGAGACCGCGACGTTGAGCTGGTTGGTCGGGCAGATGTTGTAGCGCGGCTCGTCCGGCAGGTCGTTGGAGGGCACGGCCCCGAAAAGTCGGGCCATGGCATCGACGGGCATGGTGTTCACGAGGCGTCCGCACATGGAGCGCACATTACCCGGTTTCGCCACCGGGGGGAACGGAACCGCCCCTTTGGAATGAAAGGAGCGGCGGGGGTGCCGCCGCTCCGTGTTTCCGACACAAGGATCGAAGGCTCAGTCGACTTCGGTGATGCGGCCGTCGAGATAGGGCGTGTAAGGGCCCTTCTCGGCGAGGTAGTCCGCCACAACGATCTCGAGACCGGGGCCGAAGTCATAGGCGTTCATGCCATTGTCGGCAAAGATCCGGTACCCGTCGCCGCCGGAGCGCATGTAGTTGTTGGACACGACGCCATAGACCTTCTCGGGGTCGAGAGGCGCCCAGGCGTCGCCTTCCATGACCTGCACCTCGAGCACGCGGCTGCCGGGCTCGGCTTCCTTGTCCCAGGAATATTTCAGGCCGGAGACCTGCGGGAAACGGCCGGCGCCTTCCTCGACCTGGCTGAGGCCGTTCTCCAACGCGGCGATCACGTCGGCGCCGGACAGTTCGAAGGTCGCGATGGTGTTCTGGAACGGAAGCACGGTCAGCACCTCGCCCATCGTCACCTCGCCGCTGTCGATCGAGGCCCGCAGGCCGCCGCCGTTCTGGATCGCGATCTGCACGCCCTGGTCGCGGACGCGGTCGAGCATGGCGTCGGCCACCAGGTTGCCCATCTGGCATTCCATGGCGCGGCAGTTCTCGCGGCTGCCGTCGATCATGTCGGCACTCTCTGCGACGACCTTCTGCTTGATCTCCTCGATCGGGCCGGCGAGTTCCTTCACCCGCGCGTCGATCTCGGCGTCCATCTCGACGGAATTGTCGATCAGGATCGTGTCGCCCGCGGCGTAGACGAGCTTGCCGTCGTCATCGAAGGTCGCCTCGAGATGGCCGAGGTATTTCGAATAGGCATAGGCCTGCACGACCGGCACCAGTGTGCCGTCCTCCTGGCTGACCCAGGTCGGGTAGGCGCCCTTGCGGCTGGGGTCGGAGGCCGAGAGATAGGTGTGCGAGTGGCCGCCGACGACGAGGTCGATCCCCGGCACAGCGCGAGCGATTTCGATGTCCTTGGGCAAGCCGACGTGGGTCAGCGCGATGATCTTGTTGACGCCCTCGGCTTCCAGCGCCGCGACATCGGCGGTGAGCGCAGCGATTTCGTCCTCGAAGCCGACATTGGGGCCGGGCGAGGCGGTCTCGGCGGTGTCGGTCGCCAGCGCGGAGACGAGGCCGATCTTTTCGCCGCCCACTTCGAGCACGACGGCGTTGCCGATCTTGTCCTTCAGCAGGTCTTCTTTCGTCAGGTCGAGGTTGCCGGAGATGATCGGGAAGCTGACCTTGTCGGCGAAGGCGGAGAGCGCCGCGGGGCCGTCGTCGAACTCGTGGTTGCCCACGGCCATGGCGTCGAAACCGATGGCTTCCATGAACTCGGCCTCGGCCGCGCCCTTGTAGGTGGTGTACATCAGCGAGCCCTGGAACTGGTCGCCCGCGTCGAGTGTCACGACGTTCTGGCCGTCAAGTTCGGCGCGCTTGCTGTCGATCAGGGTCTTGAGCCGCGCGACACCGCCGAAGCACGCGCCTTCCGCCTCGTCCTCGGCCGAGCAGGTCGAGTCGTACTTGTTGATCGGTTCGAGGCGGCTGTGCAGGTCGTTGATGTGAAGGATGTGCAGCGTGTAATCGGCGGCGGCTGGGCTGGCGAGCAGCGCGGTCGTGGCTACCGTGGTCAGAAAACGCGTGGGCATGAAGAATCTCCCTGTTGAAGTTTTGCTCAGATTGGACGGCCTTGACCGGCGGGTCAAATCCCAAGCGTGTGCGTGACGACAGGGAAAGGTGCCCTGCCCGGGCCGCCGATGCTTGACCGCGCGGCCCGCAGCGGGCAGAGGTCTCGCATGCTGGTATTCAAGATCTTCCGCCGTGCCGAGTGGGAATCCTTTCGCAGGGAAGGGCATACCCTGGGCGCGCCCGTCGACCTCGCCGACGGCTTCATCCACCTGTCCACCGCGAACCAGGTGGCGGAGACCGCGGCGAAACATTTCTCGACCGAGAGCGATCTCGTGCTGGTCGCGGTCGACACCGACCGGCTCGGACCGGAACTTCGCTGGGAGCCGTCGCGCGGCGGGGCGCTGTTCCCGCATCTCTACCGGGCGCTGAAAAGCGGCGACGTGGTCTGGGACAAGTCCCTGCCGCTGGGCGCCAGCGGACATATCTTTCCCGAGGGCGTGGTGTGAGCTGGTACGACGAGGCGGGCCTGCGCCTGATCCGGATGTTCGATCCCGAAACCGGCCACGGGCTGTCGCTGCGTGCGCTCAACGCGGGGCTGGTGCGGCTGCCGGGGCAGATCACATCGCCGCGGCTGCGGGTGCAACTGGCCGGGCTCGACCTGCCGAACCCGGTGGGGCTCGCGGCGGGGATGGACAAGAACGCTGTCGCGCTCGGTCCGCTCTCACGGGCGGGGTTCGGCTTCCTCGAGGTCGGGGCGACGACGCCGCGGCCGCAGCCGGGCAACCCGAAGCCGCGGCTCTTCCGCCTGCCGGAGGACCATGCCGTCATCAACCGGTTCGGCTTCAACAATGAGGGCATGGCGGCGATGGCGGCGCGGCTGGAGAAGCGGCCGCAGGGCACGGTGATCGGGCTGAACCTCGGGGCCAACAAGGACAGCGCCGACCGGGCGGCCGATTTCGCCACGGTGCTGGAGACCTGCGGGCCGATGCTCGATTTCGCGACCGTCAACGTCTCCTCGCCCAACACCGAGAATCTGCGGGACCTGCAGGGCAAGGAGGCGCTCGAGACGCTGTTGCGCGGCGTGCTCGGGGTGCGTGACGGGCTGGCGCGGCCGATCCCGATCTTCCTCAAGATCGCGCCGGACCTGACCGAGGCAGAGATCGCCGACATTGCGACCGTTGCGGGGCAGGTCGGCATCGACGGCATCGTCGCCACCAACACCACGCTCTCCCGCGAGGGGTTGCGCGGGGGCCATGCCGCCGAGACGGGCGGGCTGTCGGGCGCGCCGCTGTTCAAGAAATCCACTGCCGTTCTGGCGCGACTCCACGCGGAGACCGGCGGGGCGATCCCGCTGATCGGCGTCGGCGGCGTCGGCTCGGGCGCGCAGGCCTATGCCAAGATCCGCGCCGGGGCGACGGCGGTGCAGCTCTACACGGCGCTGGTCTATGGCGGGATCGGGCTGGTGGAGACGATCCTGCGCGATCTGGAGGCGCTGCTGGAACGCGACGGCTTTGCCACCGTCGCCGAGGCGGTGGGCGCCTGAGCCCCGCAGGGCGCATATCGGTCCGATACCTCACCTGTGCTATACTTCCCCCGTTGCCACGGCGACGGGCGCGCCCGTCCGTAACGAGTCTCCAACAAGAAGTCGGATCTGACTGGCAAGGGGAGGACCACCATGGCCATATTCGAGAAGATGGCTGCCGCGAGACGCGCTCGCGACGTGAAGGCTTATACCGATCTGATGGCGGAGGATTGCGTTTTCGTGCGGCACCAGAGCGGCACGACGATGAACAAGGCCGAGATCACCGATCTGCTGGACAACATGATGCAGAACGGCGGCAGTTTCGGGGAGGAGCGCTGCGTCTACGAGAACGACGACATCATGGTCGTCCACTCGATCAACGATTATCCCGACGGTTCTCGCGAGGCCGTTCTCGCGGCCTACAGCCTGAAGGACGGCAAGATCACACGGCTCGAGACAGGCGCCACGCCGCTCAAGGCCTGATCGCCGGGCGGGCCGCGGTCAGCCGACGACCGCGGTCCGCTCCAGCGCGCCGTAGCGGGTGCCGAGCGTCGCGCCGCGGGCAACGAAGGAGATCAGCAGCGCCATCCAGAGCCCGTGGTTGCCGAAGGCCGGCATCAGGACGGCCAGCGCGGCGCCGTAGATCGCCACCGAGACGATCATCATGTTGCGCATGTCCCGCGAGCGGGTGGCGCCGATGAAGATGCCGTCGAGCATCCACGCCGGCCCGCCGAGCAGCGGCGCGAGCGCCATCCAGGGCAGGTAGAGCCGCGCCGCCGCGCGCACGTCCTCGGCGGTGGTCATGGTGTCGATGATCGCGCCGCCGAAACCCGCGAAGGCGAGCGAAAGCACCACGCAGCTGCCGATGCCCCATTGGCTCGTCGCGATCGCGCTCCGGCGCAGCAGGTCGCGACGGCGCGCCCCGAGCGCCTGGGCGACCAGCGCCTCGGCGGCGAAGGCGAAGCCGTCCATCGCGTAGGCGGTGACCTCGAGAAATTGCAGCAACACCTGGTTGGCGGCCAGCTCCACGTCGCCCAGATCGGCACCGTAGAACAGGAACGAGACGAAGACGATCTGCAACAGCAGCGAGCGGATCAGGATGTCGGTGTTGACCGAGGCCATGTGGACCAGCCGTTCGCGGTCGAAGACCCGGGCGGGGTCGCGCCAGGAGGGGATCGCGAAGGCGTCGCGGCAGAGCCAGATGGCCAGCGCCATGCCCGACCATTCGGCGATGAAGGTCGCATAGGCCACGCCCTGGACGCCCCAGTCGAAGCCGAGCACGAAGAGGAAATCGAGCCCGATGTTGAGGCCGTTCATGGCGAGCTGGATTGCCAGAACAGAGCGCGTGCGCTCCTGCGCGATCAGCCAGCCGGTGAAGCCGAAGACGGCGATGGCGGCAGGCGAGGACCAGACGCGGATCGACATGTATTGCCGGGCCAGCGTCTCGACCTCCTCCGAGGCGGGCGAGATCATGAAGGCGCCGGCAAAGATCGGCTTTTGCAGCAGGATCAGGACAAGCCCCGCCGTCCAGGCGATCAGGATCGCACGGGTGAGGAGCGCCGCGACCTCGGCCGAATTGCCGGCGCCATGCGCCTGTCCCACCAGCCCGGTTGTGCCCATCCGCAGGAAACCGAAGATCCAGTAGATCGTGGTCAGGATGATCGCGCCGATGCCGACTGCGCCGATCGGGGCAGCTTCGCCGAGCTGGCCCACGACACCGGTGTCGACGATCCCGAGGATCGGCACGGTCGCGTTGGAGAGTACGATGGGCAGCGCCACCGCGAGGATGCGCCGGTGCGAGACCGGTCCCGTTCCGAGCGCCGCGTCAGTCACGGGTGGGCATCAGGAAGTGGCCGGTGGCCTGGGCGAAGAGGCGCGCGCGGTTGTCCTGCCAGGCTTCAACGTGGACGCTGGCGTAGCGGCGGCCGGAGCGGTTGACGCGGGCGCGGGCATAGGCATCGCGCGGCAGGCCGGTGCGCAGGTAGTCGACGGTCATGTCGATGGTCTTGGGCAGGCGCGGCATCCAGTCGGGCCCGATCTCGGCGAGGTCGACCGCGCCGGTCTCGATCTCTTCCCAGAGGATCGACCAGCCGAGGCCGACGATGGCAGTGACCTCCAGGAAGGACGCCGTCGCCCCGCCGTGCAGCGCCGGCAGCACCGGGTTGCCGATATGGGCGTCGCGATAGGGCAGGATCGCGGTGAGTTCGTCGCCCTTGCGGTCGAACTCGATCCCGAGAAACGAGATGTAGGGCACGCCTGCGACCAGCGCATGCAGCGCCCGGTCGCGCCGTTCCTTGATCACCTGGACCGGTTCCGGCCGTTTCGCGCCGCTCATGACCGCGCCTCCTTCCGCTGGAAGGTGAAGGCGCCGACCGAGGAGGCCACAGGCGAACCGTCCTCCTCGTCCGTCGCGGTGGCGCGGACGAAGGCCACGGTGCGGGTGGTGTGGTAGCAGAAAGCCTCGCAGGTGATCCGCTGGCCGGGCCGGGCGGGGCGCATGTAGTCGATCCGCAGGTCGAGCGTCGCGGTCACGCCGGAGCCGCCCTTGGCGGACATCACCGACGCGCCGCTCGTGGTGTCCATCAGGGCCGAGACCGCCCCGCCGTGGATTACCCCGGTCCGCGGATCGCCGATCAGCCGTTCGTCATAGGGCATGGATATGATCGCATGCCCCTCGCCAATCGCCTCCAGCTTCATCCCGAGGGCCTTCGAGAAGGGCAGGGCCTCGATGAAGGTCCGACTGCTCATGGTGCTGTCCATCGGCTCGCTCCGCATTGCGATTCCTCTTGCGCTTATCGAGTTCAGCGAGGCGTCGCGCAAGGGCGGGAATCCTGTTCTTCCCCCATTGAACATTGCTCACGGGAGGCTTACCCTTGGGTAAAGAGGCAGCAGGGAGTGGTTCGGGGTGCCTGGATCTAGGCTCAGTTTCAAGGAAATGTGCGCGAAGTTCGAGGTGACGCCCCGGACGTTGCGGTACTATGAGTACATCGAGCTTCTGCAACCGGAAAAGGACGGCCGCACGCGGTGGTATCACCCGCGCGAGGTGGCCCGGATGACGCTGATTCTGCGTGGGCGGAGGTTCGGGTTCAGCCTTGAGGAGATCCGCCAGTGGCTGCTCATCTACGAGGAACACGGAACCGGCCCGCAGCTCGATGCCTGGGTCGAACTCGCCGACCGGCAGCTTGCCGACCTGCGCCGACAGCAGGCGGAGTTGGCCGAAACCATCGCCGACCTTCAACAGCTTCGGGACCAGACGGCCGGCGTGAAGACATGATCGGACTGCAGCAGTCCGTCATGAGAACGGGCCCCGAAACCCTTTCGGCAAGCAAGACGAACACCCCTGCGGGGTCGGTTCGCCAGCCAGCCAATTCTTGAGAGATGAGGTGTGACGCAGCGTTTGGCTTACGCGCACGTCAAGCCTTGATGTAGGAAGACCCCGAACGCAAACCGGGGTCAAATTGGGAATCCGCGGACGGCGGAGAAAGATGACGATGACCGAAGACCTGATGACAATCCGGGAAATGTGCGACGCTTACGATGTAACGCCGCGCACGTTGCGTTTCTACGAGGCGAAGGAACTGCTGTTCCCGATCCGCCAGGGCACCAAGCGGCTTTTCACCCGCCGCGACCGCGCCCGGCTCAAGCTGATCCTGCGCGGCAAGCGCTTCGGTTTCAGCCTGGAGGAGATCCGGCAGCTTCTCGACCTCTACGACATTGGTGACCAGCAGGTCACCCAGCTCTCCAAGACCTATGAGCTGGCCACCGCACGCCTGGCCGACATGGAGCGTCAGCGCAGCGAGCTTGACGAGGCGATCGACGAGCTCAAATCCCAGTTGGACTGGGGCAAGCAGATGCTCGAGTCGCTGACCTCCAAGGAGGCGGCGGAGTAATCACTGTGATACCCCGAGGGAGGACACCGAGAAATGCCGAGCTACACGGCCCCTGTGAACGACATTCAATTTGTCCTGCACGCGCTGCTGAAGGCATCCGCGCAGGACATTCCCGGCTACGACGAGCTTGAGGCGGACTTCACCGCCGCCGTGCTCGAAGAGGCCGGAAAGATTGCCGGAAACGTGCTCGCACCGCTGAATGCCGTGGGCGACGCGGAGGGCTGTGTGCTCGAGAACGGTGTTGTCCGCACCCCCTCGGGGTTCAAGGACGCCTTCGAGCAGATGAAACAGGGCGGCTGGACCGCGCTGGACTGCGACCCCGAGTATGGCGGGCAGGGCATGCCCGTCCTCCTCGGAACCGCCGTCGGGGAGCTGTTCTCCGGCGCGAACCAGGCCTTCACGATGTACCAGGGCCTGACCCATGGCGCATATTCGGCGATCCATGCCCACGGCACCGATGCGCAGAAGGCCAAGTGGCTGCCGAAGATGGTCTCCTGTGAGTGGACCGGCACCATGAACCTGACCGAGCCGCATTGCGGCACGGACCTGGGCCTCATGCGCACCAAGGCTGTGCCGCAGGAGGACGGGTCCTACCGGATCTCGGGCCAGAAGATCTTCATCTCCGCCGGCGACCACGACATGTCGGAGAACGTCGTCCATCTCGTTCTCGCCAAAATCCCGGGTGGCCCTGAGGGCATCAAGGGCGTGTCGCTCTTCATCGTGCCGAAGTTCCTCGTCGATGACGAAGGCAACATCGGCGCCCGCAATGGCGTGTCCGTCGGCAAGCTCGAAGAGAAGATGGGCATCCACGGCAACTCGACCTGCGTCATGAACTACGACGAGGCCGAGGGCTACCTGCTGGGGCAGGAGCACAAGGGGATGCGGGCGATGTTCACCATGATGAACGAGGCCCGCCTCGGGGTGGCGATGCAAGGCATGGCTCAGGCCGAGGCCGCCTACCAGAACGCGGTGATCTACGCCAAGGACCGGTTGCAGGGTCGTGCCGTCACCGGCGCGGAGAACCCCGACGGGCCGGCCGATCCGCTGATCGTGCACCCCGATATCCGCCGCAACCTGCTTGACCAGAAGAGCTTCGTCGAGGGCGCGCGCGCCTTCATGCTCTGGGGTGCCTATCTGCTCGACAAGTCCCACCGCTCCGGCGATGCCGAGGCCGAGGGGCTGATCTCGCTGCTGACCCCGGTGCTCAAGGGCTTCCTGACCGACAGGGGGCTGGACATGACCGTGCAGGCCCAGCAGGTCTATGGCGGCCACGGCTACATCGAGGAATGGGGCATGTCGCAGTTCGTCCGCGACGCCCGCATCACCCAGATCTACGAAGGCGCCAACGGCGTCCAGGCGCTCGACCTCGTGGGCCGCAAGCTCGCCGCGGACGGCGGCAAACACGTGATGGGCTTCTTCGAGCTGGTGAAGGGTTTCATCAAGGAGAACGAGGGCGACGAGGCGTTGAAGAAGGATTTCCTGGAGCCGCTGAAGTCGGCCAGCAAGGATCTTCAGGCCGCGGGGATGTTCTTCATGCAGAACGGCATGAAGAACCCGAACGCCGCGCTCGCCGGGTCCTATGACTTCATGCACCTTTTCGGCCATGTCTGCCTTGGACTGATGTGGGCGCGCATGGCGAAGGCCGCGACCGAGGCACTCGCCTCGGGCGAGGGCAATGCGTCCTTCTACGAGACCAAGCTGGCCACCGGCCGCTACTACATGGCCCGCCAGCTTCCGGCCACGAAGATGCACCTCGCGCGCATCGAGAGTGGCGCTGCGCCGGTGATGGACCTGGCCGCCGAGGCCTTCTGAACCGGAAAGGACGCACATGCCCAAACGCCTGCACTTCACCCGCCGCCTGAATGTCGCCATGAGCGAGGATGCATACCGCACCCTCCGGCGCTTCTCCGAGGAGGCGGGGCTTTCGCAGGACGAGGCGCTGTGCTTCCTCTTCGAGCATTTCGGCAGCGTCACCGATGACGAGGCGCTGCCGCACCGGCTGCGTCTGTTCAAGGCGGAGCTGCCGGACAGAAAACGCTGACCAAGGAACATCGGATAGGGAGGAACGCCTTCGGCGAGGGTATTTTCGCCAAGAAGACCAAGGATTGCACCCTGCCCCCGGCCGGTTCACGGATCCGGGCCGCACTCGGGGCCTGCGGGGCAGGGCGTCTCCTTGGGCGGTCATCGGCTCCCAAGCCTGTACCGCCCGGTCAGGCTAGACCGAACGCGGTTAACGGCGCGTTTCCCGTTCTTCTTTTTGGTCCAAATACCCAAATCCGACGGCGCGGCCAGGAGAAACGTGCATGACGATCAGACTCTACTGCTTTGGTGAATCCGGCAACGCCTACAAGGCGGCGCTGACGCTGGAGCTGTCCGGGCTCGAGTGGGAGCCCGTCTACGTGGACTTCTTCCACGGCGAGACGCGGACGCCGGAGTACCGGGCGCTCAATCCCATGGGGGAGGTGCCGGTGATGGTGGACGGCGATCTGACGCTGACGCAGTCGGGCGTGATCCAGGATTACGTGGTCGGCAAGTCGGGCAAGCTCGGCTGGCGCGACGAGGCGGAGCGCCGGGAGATCCTGCGCTGGGTGCTGTTCGACAACCACAAGAATTCCGGTGTCGGCGGGCCGGTGCGGTTCAACATGAACTTCCTGCCCGAGGACAAGCGCAACGACGCCGTCAACGCCTACCTCGTCGCGCGGCACGGCTCCGCGATGAAGGTTCTGGACGGTTGCCTCGAGGGGCGGGACTGGCTGGTGGGCAATGGGCCCACGATCGCCGACATCGCCAATTGCGGCTACCTCTTCTATCCCGAGCCCTTCGGTTTCGACCGAAAGGCCTACCCCAACATCGACGCCTGGCTGGACCGCATCGCGGACCTGCCCGGCTGGAAACACCCCTACGACCTGATGCCCGGCTCCCCTGCGGACCGGGCCTGAGAGGAAGGATCAGACATGACCGAAGCCTATATCTACGACGCCGTGCGCAGCCCGCGCGGCAAGGGCCGGAAGGACGGGTCGCTTCACGAGGTGACGGCGGCGCGGCTTTCGGCGCAGATGCTCAACGCGATCAAGGAGCGCAACGGTCTCAAGGGCCATGCTGTGGAAGACGTGATCTGGGGCAACGCGACCCAGGTGATGGAGCAGGGCGGCTGCCTGGCGCGGACCGCCGTGCTGGCCTCCGACCTTGACGAGCGCATCCCCGGCCTCTCGATCAACCGGTTCTGCGCCAGCGGCATCGAGGCGGTGAACCTTGCCGCCAACCAGGTACGCGGCGGCGCGGGCGAGGGCTATATCGCCGGCGGGGTCGAGATGATGGGCCGCGTTGCGATGGGATCGGACGGGGCGGCGATCGCTGTCGACCCCTCCATCGCCATGGAGACCTATTTCGTGCCGCAGGGTATTTCGGCCGACATCATCGCGACCGAGTACGGCTTCACCCGCGATGACGCGGATGCGCTGGCGGTCGAAAGCCAGCGCCGCGCCAAGGCGGCCTGGGACGATGGGCGTTTCGCGAAGTCCATCGTGCCGGTGCGGGATCAGAACGGGCTGACCATTCTCGATCACGACGAGTACATGCGCCCCGGCACAGACATGCAGGCGCTCGGCGCGCTAAACCCCGCCTTCGAGCAGATGGGCAAGATGATGCCCGGCTTCGACAAGGTGGCGCTGATGAAATATCCGCACCTGGAGGAGATCCGGCACATCCACCACGCTGGCAATTCCTCGGGGATCGTGGACGGCTCGGCGGCGATCCTGATCGGCTCCAAGAAGTTCGGCAAGAAGCACGACCTGAAGCCGCGCGCGCGGATCCGCGCCACGGCCAAGATCGGCACCGACCCGACGATCATGCTCACCGGCCCGGTGCCGGCGACCGAGAAGATCCTGGCCGACAGCGGCATGAAGATCGGCGACATCGACCTGTTCGAGGTCAACGAGGCGTTCTCCTCGGTGGTGCTGCGCTTCCAGCAGGCCTTCGACGTCTCGCCCGAGGTCGTCAACGTCAACGGCGGCGCCATCGCCATGGGGCACCCGCTGGGAGCCACCGGCGCGATCATCATCGGCACGCTGCTCGACGAGCTGGAGCGCAGCGACAGGGAGGTCGGCCTCGCCACCCTCTGCGTCGCCTCCGGCATGGGCGCCGCGACGATCATCGAGCGGGTCTGACCCCGCGCAGCCGAAGCGATACAGGATCAAGGAACACGCGAGATGAGCGATTTTTCCATGACTATCGGCGCCGATGGCGTCGCGATCATCACCTGGGACACCCAGGGCAAGTCCATGAACGTGATGAGCGAGCAGGGGTTCATCGACCTCGACGCGCTGATCGACCAGGTGCTGGCCGACGAGGCCATCAAGGGCGCCGTCATCACCTCCGGCAAGGAGGGCAGCTTTGCCGGCGGGATGGACCTCAACGTCATCGCCCGGATGAAGGAAGCCGGCGGCGACGATCCGGCGGCGGCGATCTTTGCCGGGATCATGCAAATCCACACCATTCTGCGGAAGATCGAGCGCGCGGGCATGGACCCCAAGACCAATAAGGGCGGTAAGCCGATTGCGGCGGCGCTGCCTGGCACCGCGCTCGGCATCGGGCTGGAGATCCCGCTCTCCTGCCATCGCATCTTTGCCGCCGACAACCCGAAGGCCAAGATTGGCCTGCCGGAGATCATGGTCGGCATCTTCCCCGGCGCCGGCGGCACGACCCGCCTGGTGCGCAAGCTGGGCGCGATGGGCGCTTCGCCGCTGCTGCTGGAAGGCAAGCTGAACGACCCGAAGAAGGCGAAATCCGCCGGCGTGGTCGACGAAGTGGTGGCTCCCGAGGAACTGCTCGACAAGGCCCGGGAGTGGGTGCTGTCCGAGCCGAAGATCGTCAAGCCGTGGGACGAGAAGGGCTACAAGATGCCCGGCGGCGCGCCTTATCACCCGGCGGGTTTCATGACCTTCGTGGGGGCCTCCGCGATGGTGAACGGCAAGACGCAGGGGGTCTATCCGGCGGCCAAGGCGCTTCTGTCGGCGGTCTACGAGGGGGCGCTGGTACCCTTCGATACCGCGCTGAAGATCGAGGCCCGCTGGTTCACCAACGTGCTCCTGAACCCGTCGTCCTCGGCGATGATCCGGTCGCTCTTCATCAACAAGGAAGCGCTGGAGAAGGGGGCGAACCGCCCCGACCAGCCGGATCAGAAGGTCTCCAAGGTGGGCGTGCTCGGCGCGGGCATGATGGGTGCGGGCATCGCACTGGTCTCGGCGCAGGCCGGCATCGACGTGGTGCTGCTCGATCAGGACCAGGCCGCGGCCGACCGCGGCAAGGCCTATACCGAGAGCTATGCCGACAAGGGCATCAAGCGCGGCAAGACCACTCCGGAGAAGAAGCAGGCGCTGCTCGACCGGATCACAGCGACCACGGATTACAACGCGCTCGCAGGTTGCGACCTGATCATCGAGGCCGTGTTCGAGGATCCGGGCGTGAAGGCCGAGGTCACCGCCAAGGTCGAAGCGGTCGTCGGCGAGGACTGCATCTTTGCCACCAATACCTCGACCCTGCCGATCACCGAGTTGGCCAAGGCCAGCAAGCGGCCGGAGCAATACATCGGCATCCACTTCTTCTCGCCGGTCGAGCGGATGCTGCTGGTGGAGATCATCAAGGGCAAGGAAACCGGGGAGCGCGCTGTTGCCAAGGCGCTCGACTACGTGCGGCAGATCAAGAAGACGCCGATCGTGGTCAACGACGCCCGGTTCTTCTACGCCAACCGCTGCATCATCCCCTACATCAACGAGGGCATCCGCATGGTTGCCGAGGGGGTGAACCCGGCGCTGATCGAACATGCGGCGAAGCTAGTGGGCATGCCGCTGGGGCCGCTGCAGCTGGTGGACGAGACCTCCATCGACCTCGGCGTCAAGATCGCCAAGGCGACGCGGGCGGCGATGGGCGATGCCTATCCCGACGGCGCGGTGGACGAGGTGGTGTTCTGGATGGCCGACGAGGGCCGGCTGGGTCGCAAGGCCAAGGCGGGCTTTTACGAGTATGACGAGGCCGGCAAGCGACAGGGGCTGTGGAAAGGGCTTGAGGATAAATATCCCCGTGCCGAGGAGCAGCCCGAGTTGATCGAGGTGCAGCACCGGCTTCTGTTCATCCAGACGCTGGAAGCGGTCCGGGCGCTGGAAGAGGGCGTGCTGGAGGACATCCGCGAAGGCGATGTCGGCGCGATCCTTGGCTGGGGCTTCGCCCCCTGGTCCGGCGGCCCGTTCTCCTGGCTCGACATGCTGGGAACGCCCTACGCGGCGGCACGCACGGTGGAGCTGGCCGAGACGCATGGCGCGCGGTTCGCGACGCCGGCGCTGCTGGAAGAGATGGGCCGCAAGGGCCAGACCTTCTACGGCAGTTTCGGAGATGCGGCGCGCGCGGCCTGAGGGCCGCGCATATCAGGCACGAGAAACGGCGCGCCGATATGGCGCGCCGCTCCCCATGTGCGGTGTTGGCTGTCGCTGGGCTGCTCGATTGTCTTGCCGGGTAGGTTCTGGTGCCTCAGGCGTGGTGCGGGGATGGGGATCCGCGGAACCGGCCCTTGGCCAGATCCGCTTCCATGCCAGCGCCTGCCACGACCATCTGCGCGGTCTCCTTGGGCAGCACCTTGTAACGAGGTTTCGACGTTCCCCAGATCGCGTCTTCTATCGTCTCGGGCGTCGTTTGGCGGTCCGCAGGGCAGAGCGCAACGGCGTTGCCCTCGATATAGATCATCTGGTCTTCTTCGAAACTCAGGGTGACGAGCACCACCGGATCTTTCGGCAGTACGCGGCGGGCACCCTGCATCCGCATCATGTGGCTGGCGTCGATCAGGGCGAACGGGTCGCCAAGGACGCTCTCGGCCAGATCGCTTTCGATAACCAGTGCCTGGCCTTCCGGCACTAGCAGCCTGCGGCGGTTGCCTACCGCGCCCTCGGGAAGCGACAGGAGCGGCGCGACGGAGTGGATCGGCGACGGTTTCAGGGTGTGCTGGCGGCGGGTGATGCCGGTGACGGTCTGGATGCCATCATCGAAGGTGATCAGCTTGTCGCCTGCCGAGATGGTTTCGGCGAGACGCCAACCCTCGGACGTCGCAACCAGCGTACCGGCTGTCAGCCCCCCCGTCATCTCGGGCATCATGGCCGCCGCGGATTTGCGGGGGGCGGAGGAGTATCCGGACTTTCCGTAAAGCCAATCCAACATGCGTCTCATCCTGTCCTGCGGGTCGGGGGTGGCCGACCGCGGTTAACCTTAAGAAAGCCTTATTGACCCGACGGGAATTCGGTCAGATCACGTCCAAAATGGGGCATTGTTTCCCCTCGCTGGATACTGGGCGGCCAAGGGTGGTTATTGATGCTAAAATCGGCTCGCCAACCTAACCATTGAGTAGGGCCCCCATCGCCCGGGTAGGTAAATCTACCACTCCCGGATGACACAGATTCGCCCGTCTTTTCCGGTGGATCCCGGACGGCATACGGCCGATTGTTCCCGCCTGCCGTGTGGGCTATCCTCGCGGCAACACAGGCAGAGCAGTTCAATGACAGCGCTCAAGCAATACGCCAGGCTGGAATGCCCGGGCGTCTGGCGACCAGACCCTGACGTCCAGAGGCAGAATGTCATCGTCTCCTTCGGCGATGCATCGCTGGTGATTGCCGATCAGAAGGGCATGGCGCTCAGCCATTGGTCGCTGGCGGCTGTCGTGCGGGTCAACCGTGGCGAGATGCCGGCGCTCTACACGCCCTCCGCCGAGGGGACCGAGACGCTCGAAATCGACGACGAGACGATGATCGACGCCATCGAACAGGTGCGCGGCGCGATCCAGAAGTCCAGGCCCCGGCGCGGGCGGCTGCGCCTCCTGCTGCTGGCTGGCCTTGGCGCGGGGATGCTCGCGGCCGGGGCCCTTTGGCTGCCGGGCGCGCTGTTGCGCCATACGCTGAGCGTGGTGCCCGAACCCACCAGGATCGAGATCGGCACGCGGCTGTTCACCGCGATCGGTCGGGTTTCGGGGGCGCCGTGCCGCTCGCCACGGGGCGATCAGGCGCTGGCCCGGCTTTCCTCGCGACTGCTTGCGCCCGGAGGCGGCGGGCTGCTGGTGGTGCCCGGGGGCATTCCCGACACGATCTCGCTGCCCGGTGGGGCGATGCTGGTGCACAGCCGGTTGGTGGAGGATCACGAGACGCCGGATGTCGTGGCGGGGTTCATCCTGGCCGAGGACGTGCGGCGCGGGTTGCATGACCCGCTGGCGGATCTCTTGCGAGGGGCGGGGCCGGGGGCGATCTTTCGCCTGCTGACCACCGGCCATCTGCCCGACGCCGCCCTCAGGGATTACGCGGAGACGCTGACCGCAGCGACGCCGGAGCGCGTGCCCGACGCCCGGCTGATCCCGCGGTTCGAACAGGCGGCGTTGCCCTCGACGCCCTATGCCTATGCGCTGGACGTCACCGGCGAGACGACGCTGAACCTGATCGAGGCCGATCCGATGCGCGGCGGCGGCGCGCGCGCGGTGCTGGACGATGGCGACTGGGTCGCGCTTCAGGGGATTTGCGGCAGCTGACCCGCGGCCGGCACCCACCACCATTAAAGGCGACGCCCCGCCCTCTTTTCGGAGGGCGGGGCGTTAGCCTGGATGAGACCTGCTTTGGTTCTCTGTTCTTCTTCTTGGTTATTTCGGATCTAGTGTCTCGGGAATGCGTCCCCGAACCCGGCCCGGCGGGCGGCAAGCACCGCTGCCTGGACCTGTTGGCCGGTATCGAACGGACCGGCAAGGACGACCTGAAGCTGCCGCCCGTCGCGGGTGACGGGCGCGGTGCTCACGGGCAGTCCGGAATTCTGCAGCCGCAGGGCGGCGGCGCGAACGTTGTCGGGCGAGGCAAAGGTGCCGACCTGGACGTAGCGGTGGCTGGCCGTGGCCGCGGGCGACTTGGACGAGGTGCGCATCTGCGTCTGCGGGGCGGGCTGTGTCAGGTACCGGCCCTTGTCCGGGTCCACGAGGTCCTGCGGCACGTCCCGGGTCCAGACACGGTTCATCTCGGCATCGCCGGTGGCCGTGCGCGGGCCGCGGTTGGGATTGTAGCGACCCTTCTCGAAGGCAAATTTATAGCCGCTCGGCGGGGTCGGGAGGCCGTAGACCGGCTTGGCCGCGCTCGCCGGCGCCGCGGCGGCGACGGGAACCCGGCGCGTGCCGGACTGGTCGAGGTAGACGTAGCTGACCTTTGCGCGGGGCGTCCCCGGCACGTTCGCGCAGAGCAAGGAGACGTTGGGCTTGGCGGTGTAACGATAGGTGACCGGCTGCATGCCCGGGCATTCGACGCGGATCAGTTGCGGCTCCGCTTTGGGTGCTGCAACCGGCGTCGGGCTCGGCGTGGCCTTGGGGGCTGCGGCGACTGTCGTGGTCGGCTTGGCGGTGGCAGTTTTCGCGGGCTGCGGTGCGGGCGCTGCTGCAACCGGCGCGAGTGTGGCCGGAGCCTCGGTAAAGGTCGGCTCCATGCCGCAGACCGGCTGGCGCTCCCGCGTTACGCGCGGCACCCAGGTCACCTGCCCGTCCAGCGTGGCGCGCACGAAGACACAGCCGTCGCTGTCCACGAACTGAGGACCGGTGAAACTGGCAGGCGGCACTTCGGCCGGCGCGCCGACCGCGCCCAACACTGCTACCGGATAGGTACCCACGGCGATGGCAGTCGCCCGCAGGGCCATGGAAATAGCCCGGAATTTCATCACTGTCCCCACAAGATGTTGCGGGCGAGGATGCCGGAGGACCCTATTTGAGTAAAGTCTTTTTTGTTGCGGTTTTGCCGCTGATTCGCAGGTGCTACTTGGTGCCGAACATCCGGTCGCCGGCGTCGCCAAGGCCGGGGACAATATAACCGTGATCGTTCAGGTGGTTGTCGAGCGAGGCGGTGACGATGGGCACATCGGGATGCGCCTCCTTCATCCGGGCGACGCCCTCGGGTGCGGCCAGGAGGCAGAGGAAGCGGATGTTGGTCGCGCCGGCCTTTTTCAGCAGGTCGATCGCCGCGGCCGAGGAATTGCCGGTCGCGAGCATCGGGTCGACCACAATGATCAGGCGGTCGGCCAGATCCTCGGGCACTTTGAAGTAGTATTGCACCGGCTGCAGCGTGTCCGGGTCGCGGTAAAGCCCGACAAAGCCCACGCGCGCACCGGGGATGAGCTCGAGGATTCCGTCGAGCAGCCCGTTGCCGGCCCGCAGGATCGAGATCAGCGCCATCTTCTTGCCCGAGAGCTTGGGCGCCATCATCTTGCAGAGCGGTGTCTCGATCTCGACCTCTTCCATTTCCATGTCGAAGGTCACCTCGTAAGCGAGCAGCTGGCTGATCTCGCGCAGCAACTGGCGGAACTTGGCGGTGGAGGCGTCCTTTTCCCGCATCAACGTCAGCTTGTGCTGCACAAGCGGGTGGTCCACGACGGTCAGGTGGTCATACATCGGCTGCCTCCAGTCTCTTGAGGATCTTGTCTCGCGTCCCGGCATCGCAGAAGGCGGCCTCGGCGGCAACCCGGTTGAGCGCGGCAAAATCCGCCACGTCCCATCCGAAGGCATCGGCAAGGCGCTCGTATTCGTGCGTCATGGTGGTGTGGAAGAAGGGCGGGTCGTCGGTGGAAATCGTGACCTTTACCTCACGCTCCCGCAGCTTCTCGATCGGGTGGGCGCGCCAGTCGGGGTAGAGGCCGAGCGCCACGTTGGAGCCCGGGCAGACCTCGAGAACGATGCCGCGCTCGGCGAGGTCGTCCACCAGCGCGAGGTCCTCGATGGCGCGCACGCCGTGGCCGATCCGCTCGACGCCGAGATCCTCGATCGCGGCGCGCACGCTCTCCGGACCGCCGAACTCGCCCGCATGGCAAGTCAGCCGCAGGCCGGCTTCGCGGGCGCAGTCGAAGGCCCAGGCGAAATCGCCCGGCTTGCCCACGGCCTCGTTGCCGCCCATGCCGAGCCCCACGATCCACTCCCCCGCCGTCTCGGCTGCGCAGATCGCGGGGGCCTTGGCGCGTTCGGGGCCGAAATGGCGGATCGGGGTGACGATGCCTTTCAGGATGATGCCGTCGCGCGTCTCGGCCCGCGCCGAGGCTTCCTCCATCGCGGCGAGATACTCGCGCCAGGCGGCGAGGTCGCCGCCGCCGAAGAAGTCGGGCGAGACGAAGGTTTCGGCATAGATCACGCCCTGGCTGGCCAGTTCCTCCAGCACGGTCGTGACCAGCCGCCCGTAGTCTTCCGGCGTCCGGATCACCGAGGTCGCGGCCTCGTAGACGCGCAGGAAATCGACGAACCCGTCGTAGGCATAGGCGCCGGACTCGCTGAAGATACCGCTCAGGTCCTCCTTCTTCTCGGCCGCGAGGCCGCGCACGAAGGACGGTGGGGCCGCCCCTTCGAGGTGAAGGTGCAGTTCTACCTTGGGAAGATCGCGCATCAGAGGAAACTCCGTCCCGGGCCACGGGAGGGCACGCCGAGATGGGCCGCGACGCTGGCCGCGACATCGGCAAAGGCGACTTGGCCGATGGAGCCCGCGCCGACGCCCGCGCAGAGCACCGGCACGCGCTCCCGCGTGTGGTCGGTGCCTGTCCAAGTCGGGTCGTTGCCGTGGTCGGCGGTGAGCAGCAGCAGGTCGCCTTCGCGGAGTTTCGGCAGCAGCCGCCCGATGCACGCGTCGAACCATTCCAGCGCGGCGGCGTAGCCCGAGACATCGCGGCGGTGGCCGTAGAGGCTGTCGAACTCGACGAAATTGGCGAAGGTCAGGCTGCCGTCCGGGGCCTCGTCGACGAAGTCGAAGAGGTGGTCCATCAGCACTGCATCGCGCCCCTTGCGGACCTCGTCGATGCCCTGCATCGAGAAGATATCGCCGATCTTGCCGACCGCCTGAACGCGCCGGCCCGCGCCCTGCACCCAGTCGCACAGCGTGGGCTCGGGCGGGGCGATTGCGTAGTCGTGGCGGTTGGTGGTGCGGGTGAAGCCCTCTTCCGCGGAGCCGACGAAGGGGCGGGAGATCACGCGGCCGACCTTCATCTGGTGCAGCATCGGCGCGAGGGTCTTGCAGAGGTCCTGCAGCCGCGCCTCGCCAAAGGTTTCCTCGTGGGCGGCGATCTGGAACACGCTGTCGGCGGAGGTGTAGCAGATCGGCCAGCCGGTCCTCATGTGCTCGGCCCCGAGATCGGCGAGGATCTGGGTGCCTGAGGCATGGCAATTGCCGAGGATGCCCTCCGTCCCCGCCGCCGTGCAGGCCGCGCGGGTGACCTCCTCGGGAAAAGCCGGGCGGGTGTTGGGGAAATAGTGCCAGTCCCACGGGACCGGCACGCCGGCGAGTTCCCAATGGCCCGAGGGCGTGTCCTTGCCGGGCGAGACCTCTGTCGCGGCCCCGAAGCGGCCGGTGGGGGCTGCGTCCAGCCCCGGCGCGCTTTCGCCCGAAGCCAGGCGGACCGCATCGCCGAGCCCGAGCGCATCCAGCACCGGCATCTTCAGCGGGCCGCTGCGGCCCTCCTCGGCCCGGCCCTCGGCGCAGGCCTGCGCGATGTGGAGCAGGGTGTTGGCCCCGGTGTCGGGCGTGGCGCCGTTGAAGAACTCCGCCGCATCGGGCGCGCCGCCGCACCCGACGGAATCCATCACCACCAGGAAGGCGCGGGTCATGGCTCGATCCTTTCATGCACCAGTGGGGGCGTGTCCACGCCCGCGTCGCCGATCTCGTAGGCGGCCCGGATCGCCGCCTCGGCGGCATCGGCGTCGGCCTCGCTCGCGGCATGGACCTGTGCCAGCGGCCAGCTCTGCGAGACCTCGGTGCCGATGCGGGTGAGCCGGTCGAAGCCAACCGAGGGGTCGAGCACGTCGCCCTCCCGCAGCCGCCCGCCGCCGAGGTGTACCACCGCCATTCCGACAGCGCGGGTGTCGACGCTCTGAACGATGCCGGCGTGCTCGGGGAAGACGTCGCGCACCACGGGCGCCTGCGCCAGGTAGCGCCGCCATCCGCCGACGAAATCCGAAGGCCCGCCGAGCGCCGCGATCATCCGCTCGAAGCTTTCCACGGCGCGGCCGGAGCGCAGCGCCTCCTCGATCTTCGCCTCGCCGTCCACGCTGTCGTCGGCCAGCCCGCCGAGCGCCAGCAGGCACCCGCCAAGTTGCACGGTGAGCTGCCAGAGCGGCTCGGTCACGGCCTCGCCGGTCAGCAGGCGCATGCATTCGGCCACCTCGAGCCCGTTGCCGGCGCTGTCGATCAGCGGCTGGCTCATGTCGGTGATAAGCGCCGCCGTGCGGCAGCCCGCCCCCGACGCGGTGCCGACCAGCGATTGCGCCAGCGCGCGGGCGCTCTCCGCGTCGGGCATGAAGGCGCCGGAGCCGACCTTGACGTCGAGCACCAGCCCCTCGAGCCCGGCGGCGAGCTTCTTCGACAGGATCGAAGCGGTGATGAGGTCGATGCTCTCCACCGTGCCGGTCACGTCGCGGACCGCGTAGAGGCGCTTGTCGGAGGGCGCGATCTCGGCCGAGGCGCCGACGATGGCGCAGCCGATGTCGCCCACGATCTCGCGCAGGCGGTCCTGCGTGACCTCGGCGGTGTAGCCGGGGATTGCCTCCAGCTTGTCGAGCGTGCCGCCGGTATGGCCCAACCCGCGCCCGGAGATCATCGGCACATAGGCGCCGCAGGCTGCCAGCGCGGGCGCGAGCGGCAGCGACACCGCGTCGCCGACGCCGCCGGTGGAATGCTTGTCGAGGACCGGGCCGGGCATGTCCCAGCTCAGCACCTCGCCGCTGTCGCGCATCGCCTCGGTGAGCGCCACGCGGGCCTTGACCGACAGCGGCGCGCGGCAGATGCCCATGGCAAAGGCGCCGACCTGCGCATCGGTCACGGCGCCCGCGCCGATTGCCTTGCCGAACCAGGCCACCTGCTCCGGCGTGGGCGGCTCGCCCTGGCGGAGATGGCCGAGGATATCCTTGGCGTCCATGATCCTATGTCTCCATGTGCTCGGCCCCGAAGGCGCCGGGCAGAAGTTCGGCCACCGTCATCGTCAGTTCCGCGCCGCCGGTCGTGGCCATGGTCACCCGGACGTCGGGGTCCGCGAATTCCTTGAGCTTCTGGCGGCAGCCGCCGCAGGGGGGCACCGGGCTGGGGCTGTCGGCGATCACGGCGACCTCGGTAATGCGGTATTCGCCCGCCGCCGCCATCGCGGCGATCGCGCCGGCCTCGGCGCAGGTGCCTTCCGGGTAGGCCACGTTCTCGACGTTGCAACCGGAAAAGACGGCGCCGGAAGGCGTGCGAAGAGCGGCGCCGACCTTGAAGTTCGAATAGGGCGCGTAGGCCTTCGGCTGTACCGCCCGCGCGGCGTCCAGAAGCGGGGTGTCGGACATGGGGAACCTCCCTTTTCGGTCACTCTGTTCGGGCGGCGGCGGGGATGCAAGGGCGCGCGCATGGCGCGGGTGACGCTCACCTCGCGTAATCGTGGCGGCTTCCCACGGCGGGCTAGGTGGTCTAAGGCCGGGCCAGCGATCTCCAGGAGGCGCCGGCAAGGGCGGGACGGCAAGATGAACGACAGCGGCAGGAACGGCGAGACCCCGGTGCAGAGCGCACCGCTGCAGTACCACGAATTCCCGAGGCCGGGGAAACTCGAGGTCCGGGCAACCAAGCCGCTGGCCAACGGCCGCGACCTGTCGCTGGCCTATTCGCCGGGCGTCGCCGAGGCCTGCACCGAGATCGCGGCCAATCCGGCGGACGCGACCCGCTACACCGCGCGGGGCAACCTCGTCGCGGTGGTCTCCAACGGCTCGGCCGTTCTCGGGCTCGGCAACATCGGCGCGCTGGCCTCCAAGCCGGTGATGGAGGGCAAGGCGGTGCTCTTCAAGAAATTCGCCAACATCGACTGTTTCGACCTCGAGGTGGACGAGCAGGACCCGGAGAAGCTGGCCGAGATCGTCTGCGCGCTGGAGCCGACCTTTGGTGCGATCAACCTCGAGGACATCAAGGCGCCGGATTGCTTCATCGTCGAGAAGATCTGCCGCGAACGGATGAACATCCCGGTTTTCCACGATGACCAGCACGGCACCGCCATCGTCGTTGGCGCGGCGGCGACCAACGCGCTTCGGGTCGCCGGCAAACGGTTCGATGACATCAAGGTCGTCTCCACAGGCGGCGGGGCGGCGGGCATCGCGTGCCTCAACATGCTGCTGAAGCTGGGAGTGAAGCGGGAGAACGTCTGGCTCTGCGACATCCACGGGCTGGTTCACCAGGGACGCGAGATCGACATGAACCCGCAGAAGGCCGCCTATGCCCAGGCCAGCGACCTGCGAACGCTCGACGACGTGATCGACGGGGCGGACCTGTTCCTCGGGCTTTCCGGGCCTCGGGTGCTGACCCAGTCGATGGTCGGCAAGATGGCGGAACGTCCGATCGTCTTCGCCCTGGCCAACCCGACGCCCGAGATCCTTCCGGACGAGGTGCGGGAAGTCGCGCCGAACGCGATCATCGCCACCGGCCGGTCGGACTATCCGAACCAGGTCAACAACGTGCTCTGCTTCCCGTTCATCTTCCGCGGGGCGCTGGACGTGGGCGCGACCGAGATCAATGACGCGATGCAGCTTGGCTGCATCGAGGGGATCGCGGCGCTGGCCCGCGCCACGACGAGCGCCGAGGCCGCGGCGGCCTACAAGGACGAGCAACTGACCTTCGGGCCGGATTACCTGATCCCCAAGCCCTTCGACCCGCGGCTGATCGGCGTGGTGGCCAGCGCCGTGGCGAAGGCGGCGATGGAGTCCGGTGTCGCCACCCGGCCGCTGGAAGACCTGAACGCCTACAAGGCGAAGCTGGACGGCTCGGTCTTCAAGTCCGCGCTGCTGATGCGCCCGGTCTTTGCCGCGGCCGCCAAGGCGGAGCGGCGGATCGTCTTTGCCGAGGGCGAGGACGAACGGGTGCTGCGCGCCGCCAACGCGATGCTGGAAGAGACGACCGACGTGCCGATCCTGATCGGTCGCCCGGACGTCGTGACCGCGCGTTGCGAACGGGCGGGCCTGTCGATCCGGCCGGATCGCGACTTCCATATCGTCAACCCGGAGAACGACCCCCGCTATCGCGACTACTGGGAGAACTACCACACGGTGATGGCGCGCCGCGGCGTGACGCCGGAATTGGCGCGGACGATCATGCGGACCAACACCACGGCGATTGCCGCCATCATGGTGCACCGCGACGAGGCCGACAGCCTGATCTGCGGCACCTTCGGGCAGTATCGCTGGCACCTGAACTACGTCACCCAGCTTCTTCAGCACGGCACGCTCTACCCGGTGGGCGCGCTGTCGATGATGATCCTCGAGGACGGCCCGCTGTTCATCGCCGACACTCAGGTGCACCACCAGCCGACGCCGCAGCAGATCGCCGAGACGGTTTTGGGCTGTGCACGCCATATCCGCCGGTTCGGCATCGAGCCCAAGATCGCGCTCTGTGCCTTCTCGCAGTTCGGGAACGTCGATGTCGAAAGCGGCCTGCGGATGCGGGAGGCGCTTGCGATCCTGGATCGCTGGCAGCCGGACTTCTGCTACGAGGGCGAGATGCATGTCGACGCGGCGCTCGACCCCGAGATCCGCGCCCGCCTGCTGCCGGACAACCGGATGGACGGCTCCGCCAACGCGCTGGTCTTTGCCAATGTCGATGCCGCGAGCGCGGTGCGCAACGTGCTCAAGTTCAAGGCCGGCGGGCTGGAGGTCGGTCCGATCCTGATGGGCATGGGCAACCGTGCCCACGTCGTGACCCCGTCGATCACCGCGCGTGGCCTGCTCAACATGTCGGCCATCGCCGGCACACCGGTCGCCCATTACGGCTGACGCAGAGGCTCCCGGGGCAGTCGCGCTGCGGCACGGGCCGCAACCGGGAGTGGAAATGCTGCGGTGCGGCGTCATGCCTCGGGTGTCCGGCTTCCGTTAGCGTCCAAACGTGACGAAGTTGCCCGCGCAACAGACTTGCGCGGAAGCCCCCTGTTTGCGTAACTCCTGCGAAGGGTTTCAGGGAGAGAGCATATGGGATATTCCGACATCTATGGTGCGTGGCAGGCCGATCCTGAAGCGTTCTGGATGAAGGCCGCCGAGGCGGTGGACTGGTACCGTCCGCCGTCCAAGGCGTTGTTCGACGACAAGGCCCCGATGTACGAGTGGTTCTCCGACGCGATGGTGAACACGTGCTACAACGCGGTGGACCGGCACGTGGAAGCAGGCCGCGGCGACAACCTCGCCATCATGCACGAAAGCCCAATCACCCATTCGACCAAGGGCATCACCTATCGCGAACTGCGCGACCGGGTGGCCTCGCTGGCCGGCGCGCTCAAGATGCGCGGCATCGAGAAGGGCGACCGGGTGATCATCTACATGCCGATGATCCCCGAGGCGTTGGAGGCCATGCTGGCCTGTGCGCGGATCGGCGCGATCCACTCGGTGGTGTTCGGCGGCTTCGCGGCGAACGAGCTTGCCGTGCGGATCGACGACGCGACGCCCAAGGCGATCATCGCCGCCTCCTGCGGCCTCGAGCCGGGTCGCGTGGTTCATTACAAGCCGTTGCTCGACGAGGCGATCGAACAGGCAAGCCACAAGCCCGAGTTCTGCGTGATCTTCCAGCGCGAGCAGGAGGTGGCCAAGCTGGTGGAGGGGCGCGACTTCTCCTGGCACGGCTTCCAGTACGGCGTGAAGCCGGCCGACTGCCTGCCGGTGGAGGGCAATCACCCCGCCTACATCCTCTATACCTCCGGCACCACCGGCCAGCCCAAGGGCGTCGTACGCTCCACCGCCGGCCACCTCGTGGCGCTGCAATGGTCGATGGAGAACATCTACAACGTCGGCCCGGGCGAGCGGTTCTGGGCGGCATCGGACGTCGGCTGGGTGGTGGGCCATTCCTACATCGCCTACGGCCCGCTGCTGGCCGGGGCGGAGACGCTCGTCTTCGAGGGCAAGCCGATCGGCACGCCCCACGCGGGCGTCTTCTGGAAGATCATCCAGAACCACCGGGTGAAGAGCTTCTTCACTGCGCCGACTGCGTTGCGGGCGATCAAGCGGGAGGATCCGAAAGGCGAGTGGATCAAGCGCTACAAGCTGCATGATCTGCAAGCGCTGTTCCTGGCCGGCGAGCGGGCCGACCCCGACACGATCAAGTGGGCGCAGGAGCATCTGGGCGTGCCGGTGATCGATCACTGGTGGCAGACCGAAACCGGCTGGGCGATCGCTGCCAACCCGATCGGGATCGAGCAGCTTCCGGTGAAGCTCGGCTCGCCGTCGGTGCCGATGCCCGGCTACGAGGTGCATGTTCTCGACGAAGGCGGCCACGAGCTGCCCGCCGGCCAGATGGGCGCCATCGCCATCAAGCTGCCGCTGCCGCCGGGCACCTTGCAGACGCTGTGGAACGCAGAGGAGCGCTATCGCAAGTCCTACCTCAGCCACTTCCCCGGCTACTACGAGACGGGCGATGCCGGTTACAAGGACGAGGACGGCTATCTCTACATCATGGCGCGCACCGACGACGTCATCAACGTCGCAGGCCACCGGCTCTCGACCGGCGCGATGGAAGAGGTCTTGGCCGCGCATCCCGACGTCGCCGAATGCGCCGTAATCGGTGTGGCGGATGCTCTCAAGGGGCAACTGCCGCTCGGCTTCCTGTGTCTCAACTCCAGCCACGAACGTTCGCCGGAAGAGGTGATCGCCGAATGCGTGGGCATGGTCCGCAAGCAGATCGGGCCGGTCGCCGCGTTCAAGCTCGCCTGCGTGGTCGATCGTCTGCCCAAGACCCGTTCCGGCAAGATCCTGCGGGGCACGATGCAGAAGATCGCAGATGGCGAGAGCTTCAAGCTGCCGGCGACGATCGACGATCCGGCGATCCTCGACGAGATCGCCGAGGCGCTCAAGAAGGCCGGCTATGCCAAGCAACCCGCCTGAACGTAAGGAATTCCTGACCTGTCACCGCCCGGCCACGCGCCGGGCGGATCCTCGGGGCTGAGGAATTTGTGAGTTGAGAGCAAGCGCCTGAACATGTTTCGTTCCGGCGAGCAAAGCGTCCGCTGCCGAGACATACGTGAGTCCGAATTCGCCTCCAGAACCGTCCCGCCCGGCCGAAACCGCCTCGGCGTCGGGCGAGGAAGCGCCGTGTGTGGACGACATACGCCAGGGCCTCGAAGCCGCGAGCCGTTCCATTCTTGCGTTGAGAGACCGGCCGCTCGCCCAGGGTGCGCGTCGGGACCTCGAAATGCTTCGCGGCCGTGCTGCGGACCTCGCCCGGGCAATTGGCGAGGTGCTAGACGAGACACGGACGCCGGAGCCGGCGGGCTGGCCGGCCGAGACACCGTACTGTGCCCTCCCTGCCACCACATCCGGCGACGCGGACATCTCGGGCAGTCGCATTCTGCTCTGCAGATCCGAAGGTTTCGGGCAGGGGGCGCTCTGCCAGATGCTCCGCCATCTCGGCGTGGTCGTGACGCTCGCGACCGACGCCGCTGACGCATTGAAGCGGCTCGCATCGCAGCATTTCGACGCGATGATCCTGCAGCTCCCGGATTGGCCGGAGGCCGTCGACGCCCTGCTCGGCGAGATCCGCCGAATGGATGGTCCGCAGGCGGCGGTTCCGGTGGTGGCGGTTGCCACCGGTCGCGTCGTGCCGGACCCTGAAATGCTCCGGATTCTGGGCATCGGCGCGGTGCTGGAAACTCCGATCATGGATGTCGGGGTGCTGAGCCGGACGCTTGCCCGCGTGCTTGGACGAGAGAACGGAACCGCATCCGACGCCTCGTGCGCCCAGCGGCTCGAGCACCTGCTCCACGTTTCCGGGGACGGACCTCGGACGGAGATCCTGGTTCAACTGGAGAGTGACTTCGCCGTCACCCACGGGACGCTGCACGAGGCAGTGGAGGCCGGCGCAAGTGATGAGATTCGGAAGGCGGCGCATGTTCTGGTGGCACTGGCGGGCACGGCTGGCGCGCTTGCGCTCGAGGATGCCGCGCGGGACATCGGCCGGCTCGCGCGGGATGCGGGCGCGATGCCGGAAGTCCGGGCGCTTGCCGGCAGGATCCTGCAGGACATCGATGCGCTGCGGGAGCGCATCCGCAAGTGCGTGGAACGCCACGGACAGGCCGGGTCGGGCGGCTGCCAATGACGGATGTGCTCGCCGTCGAGGATAGCAAGACCCACTGCCTCCTCTACAAGGCCGTCCTGCAACGTGCCGGCCATCGCCTGTTTTGCGTGAGCACCATGGCGGAAGGGTTGGCGGAGATCCGCAGACGGCCGTTCGACGTGATCCTGCTCGACCTCGGCCTGCCGGATGGCGACGGGCTGGAACTCATGCGGCAATGCCTGGCGCTCCGCCCGAACAGCAAGGTCATCGTTGTCACCGCAAATGGCTCGGTGACGGGCGCCGTGCAGGCGATGCGGGATGGCGCGTTCGACTTCCTGTTGAAGCCCTTCGACGAACGCCACCTGCTGAACGCGGTGGAGAACGCGGCTCGCAGGCCGGGTTGGACCGAAGGAGAGGCAAGCGAGCTCAAGGCCCGGCTGTTCCGGCTTGGCGGGCTGACTGGAAGCGCGCCGGAGATCGCGGCGATCCGCGAGACGGTGGAGGCGGTGGCCCGGTCCATGGCGACGGTGTTCCTGTCCGGCGAGCCGGGCACCGGAAAATACTTCAGCGCCCGCGCGATCCATGCCGTTTCAAGCCGCGGAGAGGGGCCCTTCGTGGCGTTGGATTGCAAGGGCGTCTCCTCTGAGGAAACCGAAGTCGAGCTGTTCGGCCGGGTCGGGGCCGCCGGTGTGCCGGATACGGACGGTGCCATCGCCGCCGCCGACGGGGGAACGCTCTATCTGGGCGGGATCTGCGCGCTGGACAGCAGCTTGCAGTTCAAGCTCCTGCGTTGCCTCGAATCCGCGACCATCCGGCCCGTTGGGTCTCCGTTCATGCGAAAGGTGAACGTGCGCCTGATCTGCGGCACCCATCTTGATCCTCTCGAAGAGATGCGCGCCGGCCGTTTCCGCAAGGATCTCTTCTACCACTTGCATGTGATCCCGCTTCATCTGCCGTCGTTGCGGGACCGGAACGGCGACATCGTCGAGATAGCGGAAGACCTGCTTGGAGAATTCGCCCGGGAGGAGGGCAAGCAGTTTACAGGATTTTCCGGCCGGGCGAGGCAGGCGCTGCTTGACTGCCCCTGGCCCGGAAATGTCCGGCAGCTGACGAATGCGCTGCAGGCGGTGGTGGCGCATCATGACGGGTTCGTGGTGGAGCCGGAAATGTTTCCGAGCGGCATGGGCTGTGCAACGCCAATCCCGTTGGCCCCGGGCAATGGCACGGAGATCGGTGGCGGGATGGACAGCGCGCTGGCCGGGCGCACCCTGGCCGAGATCGAGCGCATCGCCATCGAGGCTGCCATTGGCCGCAATGGCGGATCGGTGCCGCAGGCAGCGCGGGAACTCGATGTGGCTCCCTCGACAATCTATCGCAAGCGGGAGGCCTGGGGGCGCGGGGAGGCTCACGAAGAGGTGCTGCCGTCAGGGGGCGACTAGACGAACTGCTCGCGGATCAGCCGTTCCTCGAGTCCGTGACCGGGATCGAACAGGATCCGATGACGGATCTCGGGACGGCTCCGGATCACCACTGTCAGAACGTTGCGCACCGCCGAGCGGCTGTCGGCCTCGGCCATCACCGGACGCTTCTCATGCTGCAGCACGTCGAACCGGACCTCGGCCGCGCTTGGCAACAGCGCACCGCGCCAGCGGCGTGGGCGGAAGGCCGACATCGCGGTCAGCGCAAGCACCTGGCTGCCGATCGGGACGATGGGGCCGTGTGCGGAATAGTTGTAGGCGGTCGAGCCCGCCGGCGTGCTGACCAGCGCGCCGTCAGCCACCAGCTCCTCCATCCGCACCCGGCCGTCGACGGAGATCCTGAGCTTGGCGACCTGCGGCCCCTGTCGCAGCAGCGAGACCTCGTTGATCGCCAACGCGTCGTGCACGTCGCCGTCCGGCGTGACCGCGCGCATCGCCAGCGGGTGGATCACCTCCTCCTCCGCCACGTCGAGCCGTTCGATCAGCCCGCCGGGGGCGTATTCGTTCATCAGGAAGCCGACGGTGCCGCAGTTCATCCCGTAGACCGGGGTGTCGAGATGCTGGGTGTCGTGGAGTGTCTGCAGCATGAAACCGTCGCCGCCGAGGGCGACGACGAAATCGGCGTCTTCCGGATCGTGGTTGCCGTAGGCATCGGTCAGCGTCTTGCGCGCCGATTCCGCGATCTCCGCACGGCTGGCCATGAAGGCGATCTTGGTCATGTGGCGCTCCCGGGCGAGTGGCGGAGGTTTCCGCATCATTGGTCTCCTGCTGGGATCGGAAACGCAAGCCTTGCATATTGACGCGCACCAGCCCCTGTCGGTCGGTTCGGGGCCTTTTGTCCTCGGCCGGCTTGGGCTACATCCCCCCCAAGGAAACATCGCCCGCAGATCGGGCGCCTGAGCTGGAGAGCCTGCCAATGAGCCTTGATACCGGATTCTTCACCGAGACCCTTGCCGACAGCGATCCCGAGATCGCAAAGGCCATCCAGCTGGAGCTCGGTCGCCAGCGTGACGAGATCGAACTGATCGCCTCGGAGAACATCGTCAGCCGCGCGGTGATGGAAGCCCAGGGCTCGGTGATGACCAACAAGTATGCCGAAGGCTACCCGGGTCGGCGCTACTACGGCGGCTGCCAGTTCGTCGACATCGCCGAGAACCTCGCCATCGAGCGCGCCAAGGAGCTTTTCGGTTGTGCCTTCGCCAACGTGCAGCCGAACTCGGGCAGCCAGGCCAACCAGGGGGTGTTCACCGCGCTGATCAAGCCGGGCGACACGATCCTCGGGATGAACCTCGCCTCCGGCGGCCACCTGACCCACGGTGCGGCGCCCAACCAGTCGGGCAAGTGGTTCAACGCCATCCAGTACGGCGTGCGCCAGCAGGACAGCCTGATCGACTACGACCAGATCCAGCAACTGGCGACCGAGCATCAGCCCAAGCTGATCATCGCCGGCGGCTCCGCCATTCCGCGCCAGATCGACTTCGCGCGCTTCCGCGAGATCGCCGACAGCGTCGGCGCCTACCTGCTGGTCGACATGGCCCACTTCGCCGGCCTCGTGGCCGCGGGCGAGCACCCGTCGCCCTTCCCCTATGCCGACGTCGCCACCACGACCACGCACAAGACCCTGCGCGGCCCGCGCGGCGGCATGATCCTCACCAACGACGAGGCGATCGCCAAGAAGGTCAACTCGGCGATCTTCCCCGGCATCCAGGGCGGCCCGTTGATGCATGTAATCGCCGCCAAGGCCGTGGCCTTCGGCGAGGCGCTGCGTCCCGAGTTCAAGGCCTACCAGCGCCAGGTGCGCGCCAACGCCGTGGCGCTGGCCGACGAGCTGATGAAGGGTGGGCTGGATATCGTCACCGGGGGCACCGACACCCATGTCATGCTGGTCGACCTGCGTCCCAAGTCGGTGAAGGGCAACGCCACCGAGAAGGCGCTAGGCCGCGCGCACATCACCTGCAACAAGAACGGCATCCCGTTCGATCCCGAGAAGCCTATGGTCACCTCCGGCGTCCGCCTCGGCACGCCCGCCGGCACCACCCGCGGCTTCGGCGAGGAAGAGTTCCGCCAGATCGCCCGGATGATCGTCGCGGTGGTCGATGGCCTCGCGGCCAACGGCGAGGACGGCAATTCCGAGGTTGAGGAGAAGGTGAAGGCGGAAGCGATGGAGCTCTGCGCCCGCTTCCCGGTCTACCCGAGCCTCTGAGACAGACCGCCGCTCCCGGGGTGTTCCTGGGGGCGGTGCCGCGCCGGAGGACGGGCGCAGGGAGGGAAGAATGGTGGCCGATTACACGCTCTACTACTGGCCCATCCCGTTCCGGGGGCATTTCATCCGCTACGTTCTGGCCCACGCCGGAGCAATCTGGGAGGAAGCCCCGACCGAGGCGCTGCTGGCGCTGAAGGAGGCGCCGGCCTCCGAGCAGCCGATCCCCTTCATGGCGCCGCCGTTTCTGCACGATCACGGTGCCGGGCTCTGGCTCTCCCAGCTTCCGGCGATCCTTGCCTATCTCGGGCAGAAGCATGGCCTGCTGCCGGAGGCTCCGGAGCTGCGCGCTCTGACGCTCAAGGTTCTTGGCGACGCCAATGACGTGCTTGAGGAGGTCACCTGCAACTGCGGTCGCGAGATGTGGACGCAAGAGGCGTGGGACGACTTTGCGGAAAGCCGCCTGCCGCGCTGGATGGAGATCTTCGAGGTGACCGGGCGTTGGCACGGGCTGACGGTGGGCGGCGGCAGCTTGCTTGGCACCGACGCGCCGACGCTGGCCGACCTTGCGACGGCGGCGCTCTGGGTCACCATGACCGAACGGCTTCCCGCCCTCGCGCCCTTGCTCGACACGCACGCCCCGGCCGTTGCGGCGCTGTCACGACGGGTCGCCGATACGCCCCGCATTGCGGAGATGCGACGCGATTTCGATAGGCGCTTCGGGGGCTCGAGCTATTGCGGCGGCCATATCGAGGCGTCGCTGCGCGAGGTGCTTGCGGAGAGCTGACCGCGTCAGCGGGCCTGGGTCGTGCGACGCGGCCGCACCGGCCAGACCTCCAGGATACCGGCGCAGAGCACGAGCGCGCCGCCCACGATCTCCAGCGGATGCAGGGTTTCCCCGGCGAGCACGGCGGCGGAGACCGCGCCCACGAGGACTTCCATCATCAGCAGGAGGCCGACCCGCGCCGGCTCCAGCCGGACCGCGGCCCACATCAGCCCGGCGAGCGACAGGCCCCACCAGAGGCCGCCGGTCAGCAGGGCGATGCCGGTCGCCTTCAGCAGATCCGTGCCCTGGGGCAGGGTTGGCAGCGGCGAAAGCGCGAGGGCGAGGATGAGCGACGCGGCGAGCCCGCCAAGCGCGAAGACGAAAGAGGAGGCGGCGGCGCCGAGCTCGGATTTCGCGCGGATCCCGGTGGTGGCGACAGACCAGAGAATGCCGGCGGCAAGCGCCATCCACTCGCCCAGCCCGCGCGGGATCGGCACGACTCCTTCCGCGCCGAGCATCACCCCGAGCCCCAGCAGGCCCACGCCGATGGCGACGTAGCGCAGGCGCGGCGTCATCCAGCCCATGACGAAACGGCCGATCAGCGTGCTCCAGACCGGTGTCAGGAAGTAGAGCAGGATGATGATGGCGACCCGGCCATAGACGAATCCGATGGAATAGAGCGCGAAGGCCGCGCCGCCGAGCGCGATGGAGATCAGCACCACCGGTCCGGCGCGAGCGATCTGCCGGAGATCGGCGAGCGCCAGCGGGGCGAGCAGCAGTGCGGCCCCGAGCGTGATCGCGACCGTTCCCCAGGCACCGCCGAGACCCAGATCCATCAGGCTGCGCACCGGGAGCCAGTAGAAGCCCCAGAGCGCGCCGGTCGCGATGACGATGGCCGTAGCCACGGCGGTGATGCGGTTCTCGAACATGCTCAAGGGCCTAGCGGATCGGCCGCCAATGACAAGCCGCGCCGTGCCAGGGCGCACAATCGATCCGCACAGACCGGGGGGCATCCATTGAGAATGGGCAGTCATCAATCCGACTCGCGGGGTGACGGGCGCGAAAGGTGCGCCAAGTCTCGGATGCGTATCTGCCGATCCTGAAGGCATGAGTGTCCGGCGCAATGAGCCGACAGGGGGCTATCCGACCCCACGCGATGTCGCGGCGGTCGTGCTGCACGACATGGAAAGGGGTCAACCGGCGCTGCCCTGCCGGACCTCGGAACGGGGCGAGGAATTCTCTCGAGCCAAGTCTGGTCCGGATCCGGATGGACGCAACCAACGGCGGTTGGCGACGAGTAGGTCGGGGTGCAAGCCAGTCGCGAAAACAGAAAGGACGGCGAATTTCTTCGCCGTCCCAGTCTGTTGTTCAAAGTGCCTCGGTCGAAGAGGCCCAGGCATGAGCCGTTACCGGGCGTCGCGATCAGAGATCGCGGCTCTCCGGCGTGTCGACGATGAAGGCATCGTCGAGATCGCTGCCGGCCATGTCGTCCACCGGCGCGGCCAGGGCCGCAGCGGCTTCGGCCTCGGCCTGGCGCGCCTCGATGACCTTCTGGTCCCGCTCCTGGGCGATGCGGCGCACGCGCTGCGTGGCCCCACCGGTGCCCGCCGGGATCAGGCGGCCGACGATGACGTTCTCCTTGAGGCCCACCAGCTTGTCGCGCTTGCCCTGGACCGAAGCCTCGGTGAGCACGCGGGTGGTCTCCTGGAAGGACGCCGCCGAGATGAACGACCGGGTCTGGAGCGAAGCCTTGGTGATCCCGAGCAGGATCGGCTCGCCCTCGGCCGGGCGACGCCCGTCCTTCATCGCCTTCTCGTTGGCCGCGTCGAACTCCGACTTGTCGACATGTTCGCCCTTGAGCAGCGTCGTCTCGCCAGAGTCGAGGATCTCCCACTTCTGCAGCATCTGGCGAACGATCACCTCGATATGCTTGTCGTTGATCTTCACACCCTGGAGCCGGTAGACGTCCTGCACCTCGTCGATCATGTAATCGGCGAGCGCCTCGACACCCATGATCGACAGGATGTCATGCGGCGCCGGGTTGCCGTCCATGATGTAGTCGCCCTTCTGCACGAAGTCGCCTTCCTGCACCGGGATGTGCTTGCCCTTGGGCACCATGTACTCGACGGGTTCCAGCGTGTCGTCGGCGGGTACGATCGAGATCCGGCGCTTGTTCTTGTAGTCGCGCCCGAACTTCACGTAACCGTCGGCTTCGGCGATGATCGCGTGGTCCTTCGGACGACGCGCTTCGAAGAGCTCGGCCACACGCGGCAGACCGCCGGTGATGTCCTTTGTCTTCGCGCCTTCGCGGGGGATCCGCGCCACAACGTCGCCGGCCTTGACCTGCGTGCCTTCCTCGACCGAGAGGATCGCGTCCACCGACATCGGGTAGGTCACCGGGTTGCCGGCCTCGTTGCGAACGGGTTCACCGGTTTCCGGATCGACGATGATGATCTCCGGCTTCAGCTCGTTGCCCTTGGGCGCGGAACGCCAATCGGAAACGATCTTCTGGGTCATGCCGGTCGCTTCGTCGGTGTCCTCGCGGACCGAGATGCCGGAGATGAGATCGACGAACTTCGCGGTGCCGGCCTTCTCGGCAATGATCGGCAGGGTGTACGGGTCCCACTCGTAGAGCTTGTCGCCCCGAGCCACCTTGGCGCCTTCCTTGACGAAGACCTTGGTGCCGTAGCCGATCTTGAAGCTGCCCCGCTCCACGCCGTGATCGTCCATGATGGCGATCTGCATGTTGCGGCCCATGACGATCTGGTCGCCGGCCTCGTTTTCCAGAAGGTTCGGGTTCCGGAACTCGATGATGCCGTCCTGGTTGGCTTCCTGGAACGACTGCTGACCACCCTGGGCAACGCCGCCGATGTGGAAGGTCCGCATCGTCAGCTGGGTGCCGGGTTCACCGATCGACTGCGCGGCGATGATGCCGACCGCTTCGCCGATGTTGACCATGGTGCCGCGTGCAAGGTCGCGCCCGTAGCACATGGCGCAGACGCCTTCCTCGGCCTCGCAGGTCAGCGGGCTCCGCATCCGGATGCTGGCCAGACCGGACTGCTCGATCTCGTCGGCCTTGCGCTCGTCGATCAGCTCGTTCTTGGCCACGATCACCTCGTCGGTGCCTGGACGCAGGATGTCGTCCGCGGCGACCCGGCCGAGGATGCGCTCGCTCAGCGAGGAGACCACTTCGCCATCGTTGACGGCCGCTTCGGCGGTGATCGCCTTGTCGGTGCCGCAATCGTTCTGACGCACGATGCAGTCCTGCGCGACGTCCACCAGGCGGCGGGTCAGGTAGCCCGAGTTCGCGGTCTTGAGCGCGGTGTCCGAAAGACCCTTCCGGGCGCCGTGGGTGGAGTTGAAGTACTCCAGCACGGTCAGACCTTCCTTGAAGTTCGAGATGATTGGCGTCTCGATGATCTCGCCGGACGGCTTGGCCATCAGGCCGCGCATGGCGCCAAGCTGCTTCATCTGGGTCACCGAGCCCCGCGCCTTGGAGTCGGCCATCATGTAGACCGAGTTGGGCTCGAGTTCGGCGCCGTTCTCGTCGAACCGCTTGGCCGAGATGGTTGACATCATGGCTTCGGTGACGCGGTCGTTACACTTCGACCAGGCATCGACGACCTTGTTGTACTTCTCACCTTGGGTGATCAGGCCGTCCATGTACTGCTGTTCGAAGTCCTTGACCTGCTCCTTGACGCTGTCGACGATCTCCCATTTGTTGTCGGGGATCACCATGTCGTCCTTGCCGAAGGAGATGCCGCCCTTGAAGGCCTCCTTGAAGCCCATAGACATGATCTGATCGCAGAAGATGACCGATTCCTTCTGGCCGCAATAGCGGTAGACGGTGTCGATGACTTTCTGGACTTCGCCCTTCTTCAGGAGCTTGTTGACGAGGTCGAACGGCGCCTTGGCGTTCTTCGGCAGCAGCGCGCCAAGCCGCACTCGCCCGGGCGTGGTCTCGTAGCGCTTCAGCACTTCCTGGCCATGCTCGTCGATCTGCGGCACGCGGCACTGGATCTTGGCGTGCATGTGCACTTCGCCGGCGTTGAGCGCGTGCTCGACTTCCTCGATGCCGCCGAAGATCATGCCCTCGCCCTTCATGCCTTCGCGCATCAGCGAGACATAGTAGAGACCGAGGATCATGTCCTGCGACGGCACGATGATCGGCGCGCCGTTGGCGGGCGACAGCACGTTGTTGGTCGACATCATCAGAACGCGCGCTTCCAGCTGGGCTTCCAGCGAGAGCGGCACGTGCACGGCCATCTGGTCACCGTCGAAGTCGGCGTTGAAGGCCGAGCAGACCAGCGGGTGAAGCTGGATCGCCTTGCCCTCGATCAACACCGGTTCGAAGGCCTGGATGCCGAGACGGTGCAGCGTGGGCGCGCGGTTCAGCAGAACCGGGTGCTCGCGGATCACCTCGTCGAGGATGTCCCAGACTTCCGGACGCTCCTTCTCCACCAGCTTCTTCGCCTGCTTCACGGTCGAGGACAGGCCCTTGGCCTCCAGCCGCGAGTAGATGAACGGCTTGAACAGCTCGAGCGCCATCTTCTTGGGCAGGCCGCACTGGTGCAGCTTGAGTTCAGGGCCCGTCACGATGACCGAACGGCCCGAGAAGTCGACGCGCTTACCCAGAAGGTTCTGGCGGAAGCGGCCCTGCTTGCCCTTGAGCATGTCGGAAAGCGACTTGAGCGGACGCTTGTTGGCACCGGTGATGACCCGGCCGCGACGGCCGTTGTCGAACAGCGCGTCGACCGATTCCTGCAGCATCCGCTTTTCGTTACGGATGATGATGTCCGGCGCGCGCAGCTCGATAAGCCGCTTGAGGCGGTTGTTCCGGTTGATCACCCGGCGATACAGGTCGTTGAGGTCCGACGTGGCGAAGCGGCCGCCGTCGAGCGGCACCAGCGGGCGCAGTTCGGGCGGAATGACCGGTACGACGGTGAGGATCATCCATTCCGGACGGTTGCCGGATTCGATGAAGTTCTCGACGATCTTCAGGCGTTTGATGATCTTCTTGGGCTTCAGCTCGCCGGTCGCCTCCTTGAGCTCCTCGCGGAGCTGCTCGGCGGTGGCTTCGAGGTCGATCATGGATAGCATCTCGCGGATCGCCTCGGCGCCGATGTTCGCCGTGAAGGCGTCCATGCCGTAGGTGTCCTGGGCGTCCATGAACTCTTCCTCGGTCATCAGCTGACCATAGGTGAGGTCCGTGAGGCCCGGCTCGATCACGACGTAGTTCTCGAAGTAGAGAATCCGCTCGAGGTCGCGCAGGGTCATGTCCAGCATCAGGCCGATGCGGGAGGGCAGGGACTTCAGGAACCAGATGTGCGCGACGGGCGCGGCCAGTTCGATGTGGCCCATGCGTTCACGGCGCACCTTCTGCAGCGTAACTTCCACGCCGCATTTCTCGCAGACGACGCCGCGATACTTCATGCGCTTGTACTTGCCGCAAAGGCACTCGTAGTCCTTGATCGGGCCGAAGATCCGGGCGCAGAACAGGCCGTCGCGCTCGGGCTTGAAGGTCCGGTAGTTAATGGTCTCGGGCTTCTTGATCTCGCCGTAGGACCAGCTGAGAATCCGTTCCGGGCTCGCCAGCGACACCTTGATCTCGTCGAAGACCTTCGGCGGGGTAAGCGGGTTGAACGGGTTGTTGGTCAGTTCCTGGTTCATCTTCAAATCCTTGAAATGGTGCGGGCAGGGAGGAGCCGGGCGACCGTCAGGCCGCCCGTTTCGGGCGAGAGGCCGTTATTCCTCTCCCTCCGCATCCAGGAGTTCCATGTTCAGGCCAAGGCCGCGCACTTCCTTGACGAGAACGTTGAACGATTCCGGCACGCCGGCCTCGAAGTTGTCCTCGCCCTTGACGATGCTCTCGTAGACCTTGGTCCGGCCCGCCACGTCGTCCGACTTGACCGTCAGCATCTCCTGCAGGGTGTAGGCGGCGCCATAGGCTTCCAGGGCCCAGACCTCCATCTCCCCGAAACGCTGACCGCCGAACTGCGCCTTGCCTCCGAGCGGCTGCTGGGTGACGAGCGAGTACGGGCCCGTGGAGCGGGCGTGGATCTTGTCGTCCACCAGGTGGTGCAGCTTGAGCAGGTACTTGACGCCCACGGTGACCTTGCGGCTGAACTTCTCGCCGGTCCGGCCGTCGTAGAGGTCGGACTGACCGGACAGATCGAAGCCCGCCCGCGCGAGCGCGTCGTTGACGCCCTCTTCCCGGGCACCGTCGAAGACCGGCGTCGCGATCGGAACACCGTTGACGACGTTGCCGGCGGCTTCGACGAGGCGCGCCTCGTCCATGTCGGCGATGCCCTCTTCATAGACGTCGTCGCCATAGACGATCTTCATCGCGTCGCGCACCGGGGTCAGGTCGCCCGACCGGCGATATTCGTCGAGCGCCTCGTCGACCTTCAGGCCGAGGCCGCGCGCGGCCCAGCCCATGTGGGTCTCGAGGATCTGTCCGACGTTCATCCGGCTCGGCACGCCGAGGGGGTTGAGCACGAAGTCGACCGGCGTGCCGTCCGCGAGGAACGGCATGTCTTCCATCGGGACAACGCGGGAAATGACGCCCTTGTTGCCGTGACGGCCGGCCATCTTGTCGCCCGGCTGAAGCTTGCGCTTCACCGCGATGAAGACCTTGACCATCTTCATCACGCCCGGCGGCAGGTCGTCGCCGCGGCGGACCTTCTCGACCTTGTCCTCGAAACGGGCCTCGAGCGCGCGTTTCTGCGCCTCGTACTGCTCGTTCAGGGCCTCGACGATCTGCGCGTCGGCCTCTTCTGCCAGCGCCAGCTGCCACCACTGGCCCTTGGACAGGGTGCCCAGCAGGTCTTCGGTGATCTGCGAGTTCGCCGGAACGCCCTTCGGACCCTTCACCGCGGTCTTGCCGAGGATCATGTCCTTGAGACGTGCGTAGATGTTGCGATCCAGGATCGCCATCTCGTCGTCGCGGTCACGGGCGAGGCGCTCGACCTCTTCCCGCTCGATCTGCAGGGCACGCTCGTCCTTGTCGACGCCGTGACGGTTGAACACGCGGACCTCGACCACCGTGCCGAAATCGCCCGGCGGCAGGCGGAGCGACGTGTCGCGCACGTCAGAGGCCTTTTCGCCGAAGATCGCGCGCAGCAGCTTCTCTTCCGGGGTCATCGGGCTTTCGCCCTTGGGCGTGATCTTGCCCACGAGGATGTCCGCAGGTCCGACCTCGGCGCCGATGTAGACGATGCCGGCCTCGTCGAGGTTGCGCAGGGCTTCCTCGCCGACGTTCGGGATGTCGCGGGTGATCTCTTCCGGGCCGAGCTTGGTGTCGCGGGCGGCCACTTCGAATTCCTCGATGTGGATGCTCGTGAACACGTCATCGCGGGCGATGCGCTCGGAGATCAGGATCGAGTCCTCGTAGTTGTAGCCGTTCCAAGGCATGAACGCGACGATCACGTTCTTGCCGAGCGCCAGTTCGCCCAGATCGGTCGACGGGCCGTCGGCGATAACCTCGCCCTTGCCCACGGTGTCGCCCACCTTCACCAGCGGACGCTGGTTGATGCAGGTGTTCTGGTTCGAACGCTGGAACTTGCGCAGGCGGTAGATGTCCACGCCCGGATCACCCACTTCGAGGTCTTCCGTAGCGCGGATAACGATCCGCTGTGCGTCCACCTGGTCGATGATGCCGGCACGCTTCGCCATGATCGCGGCGCCGGAATCCCGGGCCACGACTTCCTCGATGCCGGTGCCGACCAGAGGCGCGGTGGCCTGCAGGAGCGGAACCGCCTGACGCTGCATGTTCGAGCCCATCAGAGCGCGGTTGGCGTCGTCGTTCTCGAGGAACGGGATCAGCGAGGCAGCGACCGAGACCAGCTGCTTGGGCGACACGTCGATCAGGTCGACGCTTTCGCGCGGGGCCATGGTATATTCACCGGCCTGGCGGGTGTTCACCAGCTCGTTCTCGAAGCAGCCCTGGTCGTCGAGATGCGCGTTGGCCTGGGCGACCGTGTGGCGCATTTCCTCGGTGGCGGACATGTAGTGGACCTCGTCGGTCACCTGCCCGTCCTTGACCACCCGGTAGGGGGTCTCGATGAAGCCGTACTTGTTGACGCGGGCGAAGGTGGCCAGCGAGTTGATCAGACCGATGTTCGGGCCTTCCGGCGTCTCGATCGGGCACATCCGGCCGTAGTGGGTCGGGTGCACGTCGCGGACCTCGAAGCCGGCGCGCTCGCGGGTCAGACCGCCCGGGCCAAGCGCCGAAAGGCGACGCTTGTGCGTCACTTCGGAGAGCGGGTTGGTCTGGTCCATGAACTGCGAGAGCTGCGACGAGCCGAAGAACTCGCGCACCGAGGCGGCGGCGGGCTTGGCGTTGATCAGGTCCTGCGGCATCACCGTGTCGATCTCGACCGAGGACATGCGCTCCTTGATCGCGCGCTCCATGCGGAGCAGGCCGACGCGGTACTGGTTTTCCATCAGTTCGCCGACCGAGCGGACACGGCGGTTGCCGAGGTGGTCGATGTCGTCCACTTCGCCCTTGCCGTCGCGCAGTTCGACCAGCGCCTTGATGCAGGCGATGATGTCTTCCTTGCGCAGGGTCCGCTGGGTGTCCTCGGCGTCGAGGTCCAGACGCATGTTCATCTTCACCCGGCCGACGGCCGAGAGGTCATAGCGCTCGCTGTCGAAGAACAGGGTGTCGAAGAGCTGGCTCGCGGCTTCGACGGTGGGCGGCTCGCCCGGACGCATGACGCGGTAGATGTCCATGAGCGCGCCGTCGCGGCCCATGTTCTTGTCCATCGCCATGGTGTTGCGGATGTACGGGCCGACGTTGACGTTGTCAATATCGAGCACCGGGACGTCGGTGATGCCGGCGTCAAGCAGCTCCTTGAGCGTACCGCCGGTCACGTCGCCATCCTTGTCGACTTCCCAGGTCAGTTCGTCACCGGCCTCGACATAGATCGCGCCGGTGTCCTCGTTGATGATGTCCTTGGCCACGTAACGGCCGACAATCTGGTCGAAGGGCACGAGCAGCTCGGTGATCTTGCCTTCCTCGAGGATCTTCTTGACCGCCCGCGGCGTCACCTTCTCGGCGGCTTTGCAGATCACTTCGCCGGTGCCGGCGTCCACCAGGTCGAATGTCGGACGGGTGCCGCGCACGCGCTCGGGGAAGAACTTGGTGACCCAGCCCTTGCCCTTCTCCAGCTTGTAGGAAACCGTGTCGTAATAGGCGTCGCAGATGCCTTCCTGGTCAAGACCGAGCGCATAGAGCAGGGTCGTGACCGGCAGCTTCCGGCGACGGTCGATACGGGCAAAGACGATGTCCTTGGCGTCAAACTCGAAGTCGAGCCAGGAGCCGCGGTAGGGGATGATGCGGCAGGCGAAGAGCAGCTTGCCCGAGCTGTGCGTCTTGCCCTTGTCGTGGTCGAAGAACACGCCGGGCGAGCGGTGCATCTGGGAAACGATAACGCGCTCGGTGCCGTTGACGATGAAGGTGCCGTTCGGGGTCATCAGGGGCATGTCGCCCATGAAGACGTCCTGCTCCTTGATGTCCTTGACCGACTTGGCGCCGGTGTCTTCGTCGATATCGAATACGATCAGGCGAAGCGTGACCTTCAGCGGGGCGCTGTAGGTCATATCGCGCTGCATGCACTCCTCGACGTCGTATTTCGGCTTTTCCAGCTCGTACTTGACGAATTCAAGCACGGCGGTCTCGTTGAAATCCTTGATCGGGAAAACCGACTGGAAGACGCCCATGATGCCTTCGCCGTCGCGCGGCTGCTCGCCGTCGCCGGACTTCAGGAACAGGTCGTAGGAGGATTTCTGAACCTCGATGAGGTTCGGCATTTCCAGGACTTCCCGGATCTTGCCGTAATATTTGCGGAGTCGCTTCTGGCCGAGGAAGGTCTGCGCCATGTGGTCTATGCACCTTTCGTCTTTTGCGGGTCACACGCGCCGTCGGGTTCGGCCGCGCGCCGCTCACGAATGAAGGGGGCCAGGTTCCATTCATGTTGCCGTCCCACCGGCAACTCCCGAACCTGTTGAACCGCGCCTTGGAGAAGCTCCGCGGGCACCCCCTCCGGGGCCTCTCCAAGACACATTCGGCCGGGCCCGGAATACCGGACCCGGCCCGCAACCGGGATCACAATCCGATTACTTGAGCTCGACTTCGGCGCCAGCCTCTTCGAGCTTTTTCTTGATGTCCTCGGCTTCGGCTTTGGAGACCTGCTCCTTGACAGCCTTGCCACCGGCTTCGACGAGTTCCTTGGCTTCCTTGAGGCCCAGGCCGGTGATGGCGCGGACTTCCTTGATCACGTTGATCTTCTTGTCGCCAGCGGACTTGAGGATCACGTCGAACTCGGTCTTTTCTTCCTCGGCAGCGCCAGCGCCAGCGCCGTCGGCCGGACCAGCCATCATCACGGCGCCGCCGGCGGCGGGCTCGATGCCATACTCGTCCTTGAGGATGGTTTTCAGTTCCTGGGCTTCGAGGAGCGTGAGGTTCACGATCTCTTCGGCAAGTTTCTTCAGATCAGCCATTTTATGGTTTCCGTTTTCCTAGATGTGTTCCAACGTCGGGATTGCAACCCCGCGAAGGTCTCGCGATCAGGCGGCCTCGCCGCGCTCCTCGATGGTGCTGAGAATGCTCGCGATGTTCGAAGCAGGTGCGCCAATGGCCCCGGCAATGTTGGATGCAGGCGCGCCGATGCAGCCGACGATGGAGGCAATGAGCTCCTCGCGCGACGGCATTTTCGACACGGCCGTGACACCAGCACGGTCCAGGGCGTTCTCCCCCATGGCACCGCCAAGGATTTCGAACTTCTGGTTCGACTTGGCGAAGTCCTCGGCAACCTTGGCCGCAGCCACAGGATCCTCGGAGAAGGTGAGAACGGTCATCCCCGTCAGATACTCGCCGATGCTTGCGCAGGGCTTTCCTTCGAGGGCGATCTTGGCGAGCCTGTTCTTGGCAACGCGAACGGACGCTTCGGCACCGCGGGCGCGGGCGCGAAGATCCTGCATTTCTGCAACCGTGAGACCTTCGTAGCGGGCAACCACCACGACGCCAGAGCTTTCGAAGATCTGGCCGAGTTCGTCGACCACTTTCTCTTTCTGGGCTCTATCCACAGTTTCACTCCAAGTATGGGAGGCTTTTGACCCCCCGGCTCATGTTTGCCGGATGTCTCCGGCGTTCAGGTCCGTTTACGGGTCTGCGCCAAACCGCCCGAGGAAACCCTCTGGCCAATCTTGTCGTATCCCGTCTCGGGCAGGGTATTAAGGCACGGGTGCCACCCACCGTCTTGGACGAAACGCAAATCAGCGCACGACGAATCGCACGCTGATCAGCGAGAGGCTTATTTAGTCGGAAACACGGCGCTTGCCAAGGGCAGAAGTTCCTCCGAGGACGCCTAGCTAGCCGCCCGGATCCCCGTTTCAGTAGAGCGCGCCCAGCCTCTGGGGTTTCAACGACGGGAGAACCCAGACACGCGTACCCTGCTTTGCGCGATCGTACAGGTCGATCGCGTCCTGGTCCAGCAGGCGGATGCAGCCCGAGGACACGGCCTTGCCGAGGTGTTCCGGCTCGCAGGCGCCGTGGATGCGGTAGAGCGTGTCCTGACCGTTCTGGAACAGGTAGAGCGCCCGCGCGCCCAGCGGGTTGCCGGGGCCGGGGTCCATGCCGCCATTGGCCACGGTGTAGGGTTCGAGTTCGGGACGGCGCTCCGCCATCGAATCCGGCACCTTCCAGCGGGGCCATTCCCGCGAGTATTGTAACCGTGCGATGCCGCTCCACGAGAAGGCGGCCGCGCCGGTGCCGGCGCCATAGCGCAGGGCGCGTTCCGGGCAGAGGACGAGGTGCAGGTAGCCCGCGTCCGGATCCACGATGATCGTGCCCTCGGGCTCCTGCGGGTAAGGGTTGTCCACCTCCTGCCGCCAGAGCCGTTGCGGGACGATGCCTTCGGGAACGGCGGGCACGGGATAGGGCTCGCCCTCGACCGCCCCGTAGAATGCCGGCAGCGGCGGGATCGGTTCGGTCACCGGGGAGGGGACGCGGGTAACGGCCTCCGCGGTCGGTTGCGTGCAGGCCGCGAGCGATGCCGCGGCGCCTGCAGCGAGGAAGCTGCGTCGGTTCATTGACATTGGATTGGTCCATTCTTCGTTGATCGGGCGCCGGATGGCGGGGAGGCGATCAGACGTCTCTGGGCGGATCGAGGAGGCCGGGCGGATGCAGGCCGCGCCGCAGGGTTCCGGGCGCCGGGCGCAGCGGGGCCGCCCGTGCGATGTACGGCCATGCAGCCAGGGCCGAGGCTAGGGCGAGGTCCGGCCCGCAGGTGGTGACGGGCAAGTTGGCGATCCGGCATTCGTGGGGCGGTAGAGATGCTCGGGCGGTGCCCGGGTCATCCGTCGGGCCTGGCAGCACCTGCGCCTGCCACGCCGCCGTGCCGGCTGCGTGCGCGCCGGTATAGGCGCCCCACGGAAGCAGGCAAAGCATGAGGAAGAGCAGGGGGATCAGACGCCACGGTCGCATGGTTCGAGCCTGCCAGAGCTCCGCGGCCCGGTCGAGCCGGGCTGCGAGCAACTTGCCGTGAGCGCCTGCCGCTGTCAGCGCAAGCGACGCAGGAGGTCCATCGAGGGCTGCCCGGTGACCGGTAGCCCCACGCTGCGCTGGTAGGCGGAGATCGCGGCCTCGGTGTTTGAGCCGATCACGCCGTCGGTGCCCTGGGTGTCGAAGCCTTTGGCAGTCAGCAGCCGTTGCAGTTCCTTGCGGTCGTCGATGGTCATGCCCAGCGCATCGGGCGGGAAGGTGGCCTGGATCGGCGCGCCGCCGAGGATGCGGTCGGACAGATGCCCCACGCCCAGGGCATAGCTCTCGGCATTGTTGTAGCGCAGGATCACGCTGAAGTTCCGGTAGACGATGAAGGCGGGGCCGGCGGCGCCATCGGGCATCAGGATCGAGGCACTGCCGTGGTTCGGCACTGGCCGGCCGCGGGTGTCGGTCACGCCCATCCCGGCCCAGCTTGCGGCGCTGCGGGCGTTGCCGCGCCCGGCGAGGCCGGTGCTGAACCCGGCCGGCAGGCGCACCTCCATCCCCCAAGGCTGCCCCTTCTGCCAACCGTTGCGCTGCAGGTAGGCGGCGGTGGAGGCCAGCGCGTCGGCGGGATTGTCCGACCAGATGTCACGCCGCCCGTCGCCGGTGAAATCCACCGCGAAGGCCTCGAAGGAGGTCGGGATGAACTGCGTGTGGCCCATGGCGCCGGCCCAGCTGCCGACCATCCGGTCGGCGGTGATGTCGCCGCGCTGCAGGATCCGCAGCGCCGCCATCAGCTGCTTCTCCATGAAAGCACCGCGGCGGCCGTCGTAGGCCAGGGTCGAAAGCGCCGAGATGGTCGGGATGTCGCCCCGACGGGTGCCGTAGCGGCTCTCCAGCCCCCAGATCGCGGTCACTACCTGCCGCTCGACCCCGTAGCGCGATTCGATCGCCGCGAGGGTGCTGCCGTGCTGACGCAGCGCCGTCTTGCCCATGCTGACCCGCTCGTCGGAGGCGGCGATCGCCATGTAGTCCTCGAGGGTGCGGGTGAACTCGGTCTGGTTGCGGTCGCGCTCGATCACGCCGGGCAGGTAGCCGACATTGCGGAACGCCTGGTCGAGCGTCGCCTGCGAGATCCCGCCCGCGGCCGCGCGCTGCCTGAAGCCCGCCACCCAGCTGTCGAAGGCCGGGTTCGGCACCGCGGGCATGCTGGAGGACGTGTCGCGGCTGCTGGAGACCCCGCCGCCCGAACAGGCCGACACGAAGGTTGCGAGAAGGCTGAGGGAAATGGTGCGTCTGGAAATCTGCATGGGACTGCTCCGCCCGGTCTTGGTTCTGTTTCCCCCTCCATACCGGAGCGCCGGGGCCGATCAAAGCGTCGTGAGCGGCGGCAGCGGAAAGCCGCGTTGACGGATCGCTCGCGCATGCCCAGTTTACGGGCGGGAAACAGCGAAAGGACGGGCCATGAAAAGCGCCAACGACTACCTCGAAGAGGCACATGCGGTTGTGCCGAAGATCACGCCGGAAGAGGGGATCTCGCGCCATGCGGAAGGCAAGTCCGTCTTCCTCGACGTGCGGGATTCCTCCGACATCGCGCATTCGGGCACGATTGCCGGGGCCGTGCGCGTTCCGCGCGGCATGATCGAGTTCGCCGCCGACCCGAACACCCCGTTCCACGAGACCCGGCTGCACTACGACGCCGATATCGTGCTCGTCTGCGGGGCCGGTGGTCAGGCGGCCCTGACCGGCAAGACCCTGCTCGACATGGGCTACAAACACGTGTCGAACGTCGGCGGGTTCAACGCCTGGAAAGAGGCCGGCGGGCCGACCGAGGGCTGAGACGGCCCCGGATATGGTATCATTGCCCCGCGCGGCCGGAGATGCCGCGCGGGGCGGTCATGCGGCGGAAACCCTGCAAAAGGGAGGCTCTTGCATGATCATGCGCATCTTTCAGGTCGTCACGCGCCCGGGAAAGGAGGCGGAGTTCAGCCGCTTCTTTCACGAGACGGCCATTCCGCTGATGAAATCGACCGACGGCTGCCTGACCGTTCTTCCCGGCGCGGCGCGCCCCGAAAGCCCGCGCGAGTTCAGCTTCGTCATGGTCTGGCGCGAACTCGAGGCGCTGAAAGCCTTCGTGGGCGAGGATTACCGTTCCGCGCATGTCGATCCGGCCGAGGCGGAGATCGTCGAATCGCGGACCATCCACCATTACGATCTGGTCGAGACCTGAGGCCTCCAACGAGAAAGGGCGCCCGCAGGCGCCCTTTTCGAATTTCTTCAGGCCGACGGTCAGGCCTGTGCGGTCGTGGAAGCCACGTCGATGGTCACGCCCGGACCCATGGTGGAGCTCAGCGAGACCTTTTCCATGTAGGTGCCCTTGGCGCCCGACGGCTTGGCCTTGGCCACGGCGTCGCAGAAGGCGCGGATGTTCTCGACCAGCTTCGCCTCGTCGAAAGACGCCTTGCCGACGCCGGCGTGAACCACGCCACCCTTTTCGGCGCGGAACTGCACCTCACCGCCCTTGGCGGCCTGAACGGCGGCTGCCACGTCGGGGGTCACGGTGCCGACCTTCGGGTTCGGCATCAGGTTGCGCGGGCCGAGGATCTTACCCAGGCGGCCGACGATCGGCATCATGTCCGGGGTCGCGATGCAGCGATCGAAATCGATGGTGCCGCCCTGGATGGTTTCCATCAGGTCTTCGGCGCCCACGATGTCGGCGCCGGCGGCCTTGGCTTCATCGGCCTTGTCGCCACGGGCGAACACGGCGACGCGAACGCTCTTGCCGGTGCCGTTGGGCAGCACGACAGTGCCGCGAACCATCTGGTCGGCGTGGCGGGTGTCGACGCCCAGGTTCATCGCGATCTCGACGGTCTCATCGAACTTCGCCTTGGCGTTGCCCTTCACGAGCGCAACGGCTTCCTCGACGCTGACGTCTTCCTTGCCGGCGAATGCCTCACGGGCGGCGCGGGTACGTTTTCCAAGCTTGGCCATGACTTACCCTTTCACCTCGATACCCATCGACCGGGCGGAGCCCAGGATGATCTGCATTGCAGCCTCGACGTCGTTGGCGTTGAGGTCCTTCATCTTGGCTTCGGCGATTTCCTTGACCTGAGCCACGGTGACGGTCCCTGCGGTCTGCTTGCCGGGGGTGTTGGCGCCCGACTTCAGCTTCGCGGCCTTCTTCAGGAAGTACGACGCCGGGGGCGTCTTGATGTCCATCGTGAAGGACTTGTCCTGATAGTAGGTGATGACGGTCGGGCAGGGCGCGCCCGGATCCATGTCCTGCGTCTTGGCGTTGAACGCCTTGCAGAATTCCATGATGTTGATGCCGCGCTGACCGAGGGCGGGGCCAACGGGCGGGGACGGGTTCGCCTGACCGGCGGGCACCTGCAATTTCATCTTGCCGGCGAGTTTCTTGGCCATCTGGCCTCTCCTTCTTCATCGGCGCTCAAGTTGAGCACCCTACCGAGACACGACGCGTCGCGCCTCGCTGGTTAGCGTGGTGTGGTCCGGACGCGCGCGTCCTCGCCTCCCACGAACGAATGGCGTTTCCGCCAAGAGGTGCGTGCTGCCACGCACCGGTCGCTCAGGTCTCCTTGGACACCTGAGAGAATTCCAGTTCCACCGGCGTTGCCCGGCCGAAGATCGACACCGTCACCTTCAGGCGCTGGTTGTCGTCGTCCACGTCCTCGACCATGCCCGCGAAGCCCTCGAACGGACCGTCGGTCACGTTGACCTGCTCGCCCACCTCGTAGGTAATCAGCGAGCGCGGCGCCTCGATGCCTTCTTCGACGCGGTTGAGGATCTGGTTCACCTCGGAGTCGCGCATCGGCATCGGCTTGCCCTGCGGGCCGAGGAACCCGGTGACCCGGTTGATCGAGTTGATAAGGTGATAACCGCGGTCGGTCATCTCCATGTGCACCAGCACATAGCCCGGCATGAACCGGCGCTCGGCCGTCACCTTCTTGCCGCGGCGTACCTCGATGACCTCTTCGGTCGGCACCAGCACTTCGTCGATCTCTTCCTCGAGACCGGCCTGGGCCACGTCGTGACGGATCTGTTCGGCGATCTTCTTCTCGAAATTCGAGAGGACGCTAACCGAATACCAACGCTTCGCCATGCCGTGCCTTGTCCTTGCTTCATGCCCGGGCCCGCTGGCTCAGGCGAATTCCTGTTGTCCCTGTCCCCGGACCATCGGGATGGCCCATCCCAAAAGAAAAGCGGCGTGCGACCCGAATCGATGCACGCCTGCTGGGGAGAGTTCGGCTGCTTTAGCGCCGGGACCGTCCGTTTTCAAGGGCGGATCGACCGCCCCGTTCCTTGTTCGCCTGCCGGATTCAGCCGAAGAACCGGAGCACCTGCGTCAGGCCGCTGCGGATCAGAAGGTCGACCAGGAAAAAAAAGATCGCGGTCAGCGTTGCCAGGGCAAAGACCATCATGGTGGTCAGGAACACTTCCCGACGGGTCGGCCAGACGACCTTGCCGACTTCGGTGCGCACCTGCTGCATGAACTGGAGGGGGTTGGCCATCTGTCTTCCCGAACTGTCGCGATATCTGCTTCGAGCGCTGCACATACGCGCCCCGTGCGGCGAATTCAAGCCGGCTGCCGAAAACGCGACCGGCAAAGATCCGCCGGTTTCGGGACGCGCCTCACCCGATCCGGCCGATTGCCCACTTTGTGCCATGATGTTCCGCCAAATCTCCAATGAGTGCAAAACGACCGAATTGTTGCGATTGGAGGATTGTCATGTTCGGTGGGACGTTTCGGATGCCTTGGCACGGGTACCTGCTGCTGTCTCTGATTGTCGCTGCGTTCGCCGTGTGGATGCACAGCGATCTGGTGCGGGTAGAGCAGGAAAAGAAGGCTGCGCTTGCGCAGCCGGCACCGGCGCCCGTGGCTCTGGCGGACTTCCGAAAGGCGCACGACATCCACCTCGCCGGCGAGATCAACGTGCTTGGCTGGATAAACCCAGACTTCAACACCCATCTCGTCAAGGACGACGGCGGGCAGGGCGACGAACGTCTCATGTTCGTCCTTTTCGACGGCGCGGAGGACGAGACAGCACGCGTGGGACGCGCGGCGATCCTCGTTCCGTCGGTTCTGGAGCAGAAGTTCCGCGGCTGGGTCGCCAGCTCGAATCCGGCTCAGGATGTTTGGCAGACCCGCCTTGCGTGGGGCTACGAAAGAGACGTCTACCACTTCAACGGTCGCGTGGCGCCGTCGCCGGAACTGGGCGACCTGGCCATTGCTGCAATGCAAGGGGCCGGCCTGACGCCCGCGTCCGACTTCATCTTCATCGAGCCGTTCCTCGACGGACGCGAGGTCGCGCTGGCGGCCGATCCGGCGACGTCGATGCAGCTCACGGCCGTGGTCGGCGCATTGAGCATGGTTCTCCTGTTCGCGGCTATTTCCAATTTCGACCGGAGCCGCGCAGCTTCCCAGGCGCACGATGTCGCTGAGGGTGAGCCGGACGATCTGGCCCGCATCGGCGCGTCGCAGGTCCGTGTGGTGGCCGAGGCGCGCGTCCCGATGCTGCCGGAACTCGAGGACGCGCCAGACGGCTCCGACACCTCTGCGCAGACCGGCGCGGCCAGCTGGCTTCGTTCGCCGCTCGTGCTGATCCTGCTGGCCTTCATCGGAATTGCGTCCGCGACCGGCGCGCCGCCACAGGTCATCCTGATCTCGCTTGTGCCTGCCTTCTTCACGGCGGCCGTGGTCTGGGCGGTGCTGCGAATGATCTGCACTGCGGTTCGTGCGGCCCGCGAGGCCCGCACCGTCACCCGCGCCAGCCTTTTTGGCGAGCGCAAAGTCTTCGAGTCGGATGAGTCCGACGAAATCGTGGCGAAACCCGATGTCTCTAGCGCGATGCCGGCCAGCATGCCCATACGTCAGGTGGCTCAACGAGGGGCGGAGCCCACCGTCCGGCCGCGTCGGCGCAAGGGCCCGAAGGGATTGGGTATCAATGCAACCGACGTGCGTTCTGCCGGGCAATCTGCCTCGGGAACGGCGCGGCATCGGCATCCCGAGCGGGCCTGAAAGGCCTGCCTCGGAAATCTCATTAACTCTCCGAACCGTTGCCACCATTCCGCCATTTGGAAGTGGGACAAGCATGGTGTGTCCACCGGGGTAATAATGATTTTGACAGGCAGTTGGCTGTCGCTGGTAATGGTTTCGCCTCTGGTGGGCACACGTTTCATCGTGTCTCGTTGTGTTCGGCGCGTTTTTGGTTGCGCCACCCAGGAACAGATTGCACGGCCTGTAGCTGCCGCACCGGCCGTGCGCGCCTTCTGTCATTCCGCTCTTCACAGATACGGTCCGAATTTCCGCAACGAGCGTTCCGAAACCGATGACGCGTGGACGCACGGGAGGCGGGATACTGCCGTATTGCGACCGGGTCTGTCTAAAGATGGGAAGTGGCAGGGGCAGCAGGGTTCGAACCCGCGACCTACGGTTTTGGAGACCGTCGCTCTACCAGCTGAGCTATACCCCTACGGCCAGCGTTTCTTAGGTATTCCGCCCGGGACCGTCAAGCGCATATCACAACGGCCAGCAGTTTGCCCTTCGGCCGCTCCGGATGGCAGGGACGCCACCTCGGGCATGGCCTTGGAGACAGGCCTTTGGTAACGCCATTTCATGCAGACACCGCCACGCCCCTCTGTCCAAGACGCCCGTTTCGACACGGCAACGAAGGCCCTCGCTGACCGGCCATGGTCGATGTTGATGGATCGCGCGCTCGGCAAGGCGCGCGCCGTCCCCACGATGCTCGGCGCCGAAGAGCAGCGTCTATACTTCTGGCTTGCCGCCTTCTGGGCAGAAGGCACCGGCGAGATTGTCGATCTGGGATGCTTCGCGGGAGGCTCCACGGCGCGACTGGCCGAGGGGCTGGATGTCTCCGGCCACGATGCGCGTGTGCATGCCTTCGACCGTTTCACCGCGGGCGAGGACGTGAAGCGCTCGATCCTCTACCCACAGGGAATCACCCCGTTCGAAGGTGCAGATATCCTGCCACTTGCGCAGGACTTACTGGCACCCTGGGGAGACCGGATCCGGTTTCATCGCGGCGAGATCGACGAGATGGCGTGGTGCGGCGATCCGATCGAACTGCTGATCATGGATGCGTCCAAAGCGGCCGATACGATGGACCGCATGGCGGAAGCCTTCCTGCCGCATCTGGTGCCGGGACGGTCGCTGCTGGTTCAACAGGACTTTCTTCACTGGAGCCAGCCGTGGGTGCCGGTGCAGATGGAGCGGCTTTCCGAGTTCTTCACACCGCTTGTGCATGTGCCGCGCGACACGCTGGTCTTCCTGTGCCACCGCACGCCGACACGGCAGGATCTGTGCCGCTCCCGGACCGCGGATCTTTCCGACAAGGACCTGCTGGGCTACCTTGAGATGGCGCACGAGCGCTATGCCGACTGGGGGCTGGCGGCGCGGCTGGACGAAACGATACGCGGGCTGCGGGCCAACCCCGGAAAACGGCGGGCGTTCCAGTTCAGGCGCCCTGGATAGCGCTCGCGCGTCACCGGGGCGACAGCCGCTCCAGGAAGCTCTCGACGGCCATCTGCGCCGCGCGGGTTGCCTCGGGCGAGAACTCCAGAATGCTGAACGGGCTCTTCTCGGCCTGATCGAACCCATGGGTCGCGCCGTCCAGCACGAGCGACGTGACGTCGTTGCCCTGCGCCGCCATGCGCGCAACAAGATCCTCGCAGGAGGTCTCGTCGGCGATAGTGTCGCCCTCGACCAGCAGGAACAGCGTCGGCACATCGGTCGTCCAGCCGAACCGCGCCACCTGACTCCCGGCGCCGCAATAGGGATAGAACAGAACGGCGCCGAGGATCCCGGTCAGACCTCTTTCCGAGATCGACGGAGGCCAGCGTGACAGCCCGTGCGGTCGTTCCCCGCGATCGTACAACGCCAACATGTCGAGAATCGCCCAGCCCCCGTGCGACGCTCCAAGCAGGAGCAGGCGGTCAGGATCGACCCCATCCATCGCCCGCGCGTCCTCGATTGCGACCGCAACATCTCCGGCACGCTCCGCACCGGTGAGCAACTGCCCGGCGCAGATCAGCCGCCAGATGCGGGCATCCATATAGCCACGAGGACCATGGCTGTCGACGATGACGGAGGCCCAGCCCGCCGTCGCCAATGCCTCCGCCCACCGATCCATGTTGTCCCTTGGTCCGTCACAGCCGGAAAACAGCAAGGCGGTAGGCCAGGGGCCTGTCCCGTCTGGCAAGGTCACGCGGTAATACGAGGCGATCATGCGTGACACGGCCTCTGGGCTCTTCGCCGGTGACAGCAATCCGAAGTATCTCGAGAGCGTGTTGCCTGCCAGCATGAGGCCAAGCACCGCAATTGTCCCGGCGACCCAGATGTGCCAGCGAAGCCCCCACCGTGCGGGCGCCTTCATGGACCGCCTCCGGCGACGGTCCGGATCGCTGATATTTGGCGTCGGCGCCCAACCGCAACATGGGCGTCTGACCACTGCTCGGGAGGCCCTGAAGCGTTTGCCTGTTCCAGCGGGTGTCTAGGGGGATGCAAGGGGCGTGAGACTGATGCTCCGACCGGGGTGAGTGCAACGCTGCGGGCCCGGTCCCCTTCGTCAACCTGCGTTTGCCCGCGAGAGTCCTCAGTGGACAGAGCCATTCCGGTGTTTCGGCGCGCCAGAATGTCTTGGGACGCGAACAGAGCGCCTGTTCCGGTCATTGTTTCAGGAGATATTTCCATGGCGATTCCCCGGATCACAGGGTTCCCTACCATGATGATCTCGCAGCCCAAAGCTCCGGCCGTTGGGTCGTCACGGCGCCGGATGGATCAGTGCAGGAGAACCAGTGCATCGACCCGGTGGAGTCTGCTCAGGTCAGGTTACAAATGTGAATGCCCGGGCAGGCGTGCGCATGGCAAGCGCCTGATCCGGGTGGCGGCGATTGCAGAAGCTGACCCAGTCATCGATGGAGTGGGTCGCGTGCTGGATGCCGTCGAAGCGATGGCGATGGATATACGGCTCCTGCAAAGTTGGATGACGCGCGAAACCATGCCATCCTGCTGCGGGCAGTGCGGCGTTATGCATGCCTGCTTCAGGCCGTAACTCCGGACCAATGCGGTGTCGCGACGCGTGGTGAAGACCAGGCCGTGGTCGGTCCTCAACGGGAACTCGCGCGTCGCCTTGCCCAAGAAGTCGAACAGGAGGATTGGCGCGTGCTGCTGGGCACTGGCAGCAGCCTGGCCTTGTCGAAGCGCGACAGGCGCCAGCCCGGAAACGCGCTGCAGTCGATGACAGGAACGAGCGTTGTCCAGCCGTCTCGATCTGCCCAGACACGGCAGAGGTCCGTCGACAAGCGTTCGTTTGGCGCAATCGCGCCCGACGGCACAGACTCGAGGCGGGGCCGCATGCTCACGGCGCACTTGCGGACCTGCCAGCCCTTGATCCGGAAGGAGGACGCAAACGCCACCGGTTCGTGAAAGCGTCCGACCGAGCTGCACGTTGTTCATGTTGAAGCCCTTGAGCGAGGCCATCGTCCGGTAGCCAATCGATGGCTCCTTCTCGATCATCGCCCTGATCGGCTCGGTAGAGCGGAGATCGACCTTCGGCACTGCCCTGGTCAGCCTGAAATTGACGGGCCTCCGCAGCAGGCCTTGGTCAGGGCGCCTCGATCCCGTCCGCCAGCAAGCTCTCATGGAGCGTCCGGATAAAGTGCCGTCTTTCCGTAGCATGAGGGCCTGCCGTTTTTGTCGAGCGGGCGGCACGCAGGGAGTTCACCATGCCGCGCTCCGAGTCTTCGACCCAACCCTCGATCTCGGAGGACGACGACTTGAACGAACAGCTCGCTGCGACAGAGGTTGTCCTGGCCAGAATGATCTCAAGCACCGGCGAAATCTTACGCTTCGCCGTCCATCACTTGACGCAGTGGTCCTTCGTCATTCGCATCGCTACGTTCTCCCTCGCAGCATGAGCAGGATTTCACCGAGGCGATACAGCAAGAGCTGTCGGATCTCCTTCACTGAGAAGATGAAAGTTTTTTGACGATCACCCCCATTTTTCTCTTGCGGCCGATTCAGACCGGGCCTAGATAGGCACCTCTTGGCGCGGGGTGGAGCAGCCCGGTAGCTCGTCAGGCTCATAACCTGAAGGTCGTAGGTTCAAATCCTACCCCCGCAACCAAATTTTCTGTTTTTATACAGTTGCTTAAACGCCGCCATCTTGGCGGCGTTTTGCATTTTTGAAGGTAGCTGGAAGCACTGTGGAAGCATGTGAAGCCGTTTCGCGCATGTGTCATCTAAAGCACACCGGGGCTGTCATGCTTCTCACAAGGTGGAGCGCTGAGGAACGTCCATACGTCGATGTCATTGTGATTTGAGGGTTCGGCCATGCCGCTGTCGGTCGTAGGGCGTCCCCAATGGCAGTTGCCTGCGCATTGCAGCCGTTCGCGACACCCGAACGCCTCGCAAGCGCAGCACTATCGCCCGAGTTGGAAGCGGTCATTCACGGTCGTATCGGCGAACGACGGCGACGAGCCCTTAGCGGCCGACTACGCTTTCAGCTGTAAGGTCTAAACTCGGGCGAAGAGCGCCGCGGGCCGACGGAGGCGATCTTCGCCGACGTGAACACGCACCTGGCAGAGAAGGGTATCACGCTGCGGTCGGGCAAGCTGGTGGACCCTTGTGTATCCGAGCTCTGCTAGCGTGACCCCGTCACCGGCCCCGGATAGGCCCGATGGCGGGGGAGATCACCCCGGAAACCTGACGGCGTCTTGCCGGTCCATCGCCGGAATGCCCGGTCTAGGACGGCCGAACTGGAGAGACCCACCTGAAGAGCGATTTGCGCGATGGGCAGGGTCGTGTTCGACAAGAGGTCTTCGGTGATGCTCTGGCGCACGTCGTCCTTCATCTGACTGTAGGAGGTGCCATTTGCCCATAAGATGCGCTGGATCCGGCGTGGATGCTGGCGGCAGATCAAGGCAAAGACGTTCAGTGTCAGATCCTGATGAGCGATGTTGTCCTTCAGCATGTCTCGAAGATAGGAAAGGGTCGCTTCTCTGCGGCCATCTGATGCAAACTCCCCTCGTGACTTTTTCACCAGGTCCCAGTCCAGCGAGAATGGTGCCCAAAGCCAGTGCGTCGGAAATGAAATCCGCAAGCCGTCGATCTGGGATCTGATGAGCGCCTGCTTCGGGAGAAAACCCGGCGGAAGCCCTTGGGTGGTTGGTACAGTGATCAGGATGTCTTTTGGGTCGAAGGTTTTTCCGATCCCTTTCTTTATCAAAGTCGCATAAAGTGCGACGCCGATTGCATCCAACTGTGTTGACGGCTTAGTCACACTGACGGTGCGGTTAATGTCGAAGCTTGACATTCCGGGTGAAATGGAAACCGAGTACCGCACGTTATTAACCTGCTTTCGGACTTCCTCCACCAACCGGGACAAAAAATCTCCAAAGTTGAGAGCATGGGTCGCCGAATCCCGGAAAGCCTGCGTTCCTTTTTTCGCTGTTTCGATTGCCACCTTTGCGCCAAAGTACGGATCGCCGAGAGTTTCCGCCATATCCTCAAGGGCGGTGGAGTGCCCCATCTGAACTGGTCCACCGTTATGTTTAGGAAACGGAGGACAGAGAATGGCGAACA
>NZ_JBHTJT010000036.1:0-796 GCF_042676185.1 Tropicimonas aquimaris
ACTGGGCCGTCATCGCATCGTTGATCGAGACCTGCAAACTGAACGCCGTCGATCCACACGCATGACCCTGAAGACAAGCGCGCCGTGCAGCGCCTGTTTCTATGGGCTTGGAAAGGAGGCAACAACGACTATTGGAAACATCTGGTAGGCCTCGAAAAACGCAAGACCGCTCTCAGTGACCATCTGTGTGATCTGTTTGCCGCGTGGAGCAAGTCTTTCGTCGGAGTGTTGCCGGATTTTGAGCGGCTCTATGAAAGCTGGGAAATTCTCGGCAGCTTGACGCATCTGGAGCGTGCCGAGAAAGACGAACTGGATGCCGCCTTGGCCGAAGAGCCGCGCAACGGATGGATATGGTGTCCGGTTGGTCGCAGTGGTTGGCACAGTGAAATGCGCCGGAGAATCCTCGAGGAATCTCTAAACGATGCGACAAAGAGGGAAATCTTGGAGGCTGGGTTCGCAAAGGGTGATGAAGAGTTTCTCCAGAAGGCAGGCGAAAACTATCGGCGGCTTGCAAGTAGGATCGAATGGTAAACCATCTGGTTTCGACAGGCAGCTGAACGCTTAGCGTGTGCGCGTTACACGATGGAGTATCATGGTAGGAAAGTCTGGCTAGTCGGAGAACCGTAGCAGACTTTCATTTGAAACGCGGCAAACGAACGCTTTCCGCCCTGTTGACCAACGCCCCCCCGGAAGGTCCCAACTTCTCGCGCTTGCAGCGAATGTCCGCAACGCCGGAATTTCGTTGAAAAACTCTTCGCTGCATGCGCAGTGGAACGGCTTTGGAGTTCGGCGCAAG
>NZ_JBHTJT010000037.1:0-16642 GCF_042676185.1 Tropicimonas aquimaris
CTTCATCGCAACCGTTGAAGACCTGCGCGCCGCGGATGACCACGTTGTCGAACTTCATTTTGACATTGGTCGTCTCGATCTCTCCGACGACGCCCGCAGGAACGACGGCATGGTTTGCGTCGTGGGCGATTGCGCCAACGGGCGACGCCGCGATCGTGGTGCAAAGAAGGAATGTCAGGGGACGGTTTTTCATGTTCAATTTCCTCGGAATGTTAGGTGTGCTGATGCCGAAAATTTGCCTGTCGGGCATATGTTGGAGCTGCTTCAATGGGCGATGGCGACGTCAAAAGTTAAGCACCTTGAAGCCGACCTGAGACCGGTTCGAATCCGTCTGACAGCACCGCCTGGAAAGGTGCGTCTCAGGTCATGAGCGCACCGCCTAAATGGCGGGAAACACGCCGCAATTCGGCGCGATATAGACATGGGGAATCGAGACGATTGTCGGTGGCGGAGACGATGGGATTCGAACCCACGAGACGGTTTCCCGTCTACTCCCTTAGCAGGGGAGCGCCTTCGACCACTCGGCCACGTCTCCGTCCACCCGTATAGCCGTGCAAGCCAAGGATATACAAGGCGAAATTTCCTTTTTGCCGATGAGTCACCGACAAGGCTTCAAACCCTTGAAATGGCACCGAAAGGCACCCGGTTCAAGTGAGTTCTGGACGACGAAATCTGATTGCAAGTTCCACTAACTCAGGAATCTGCGCGCATCCCAACCCTATCAGTCCGCGCAGTACGTCACAGAAAGGGGGACGATTCCCGACTGCAAAGCACCCGTATTCCTCCACCATCGGGGCGTTTTCTCGTATTTCGTAAAGCCCTCCGTACCTGTCCGCATACGGACGAACTGACCTCCTCGCGGAGCAGGAGGACCGGATTTGATACTTTCAGCCCCCTGGCCGGAGCAGTGGTGGCGCTGTTCCGGAGCAAAGGCGCAACGCGGCGCCCTTCCCCGACGCTCCGGGATCGCACGCTTCCACACCTCAAGAAAAAGCGCCACTACATCCGTTGAAGTGTCGGTCCCGACGGCGTCCGGAAAACACTTTGTCTCGACGATGCCGATCCGGACCGGAGAGAGACAATCCGAATCCGCTGACCGACGGCCTGCCCTGCGGGGCCGCCGCTGCCCCTATTATGGGAGGATCACGGCAGTTTCCTTGACGCAGTAGCCGAGCGCCACCGCCACATCTCCGGAGAGCTTGCCGAGGAGGGCACGGAACACATCCCCGGCGATCGCCGGCACCCTCCGAAACAAGGCCAAATCGAACTCTCGCACCACACGCGGAAGCGCCGCAGCCTCCGGGAAAACCACGACCTGCCCCAGGTCGCTCGAGGACGCCGTGGCGGCCTTCATCGACCACGACCGCCAGCGCCGCCAGCGCGAAAGCCTCGGCAACCTGATGCCAAGCCTGTCTATTGTGGACAGGCTGAAGCCATCCTCGAACGACGTAAGGAAATCAACGTCACGACCGCCGAGCAGCGTCGCTTGCCGAATCGCCGTAGCACGACAAGTCCCAAAATTCCAACCATCCGTGCCCTCCGTTCCCGATCAGGCCATCGTGTCCCAGATCACCTCGCGGAAGACTGAACAAGGGCCGTCCCTGAGCCGCCCGGACAAGGTTCGGATCGCCGGTCGGAATGGACACCGGTGCAATCACCGAGATCGGCAACCTTCGGAGGAAGGCCGGAGCGAAACCCGCGATCTCGAGAGGGGTATCAGGGGGCAGCCCGTGACGTGCCGTGCGGCGCGCCACGGACTTAAACAGCGTCGGCGATCAGAGCTCGACTTCCCACGACTTGAAGCTGAGCTTCGATGTTGCTGGGCTGGCGTCCGCGATCTTGCGGATGTTCGCCCATGTCTGCTTGTAGTTTGGCAGGATCAGGTCGTTCACCCCGCCGTTGATCACGTTGCCTTGCGTGCCCGAGGGCGCGCCAAACAGCATGAAGGTCTCGTTCGGGCGCGCCGTCGGTTCGAGGTAGACCATCGCCTGGGTGGCGCCAACGTCGTTGTAGACCTCGACCATGTCGCCGTTGGCCAGCCCCAGGTCTCCCGCATCATCCGGGTTGATCTGGATGAAGGGCAGGGGGAAGCGGTCGATCACGAAGTCGTTGTCCTGATCGAGGAACCAGTTCTGCCAGTTCAGATTCGACCGGCCGTTGTTGATCAGGAACCGGTAGTTCGCCTGCTGCTGTGCCTTGCCCGGCGCCTCCAGCCCGCGCCAGCCGGCCAGGCAGAACAGCGCCTTGCCGTCCTCTCGCCCGTGCCGGGTGAAGACGCCATCGGTGTAGAGGCGCGGCGTTCCGACGAGCTGACCGTTCGCGAAGCCGACGACCGGCTCCTGCACGCCGTTGTTGCCCATGGCGCGCAGGCGCTCGTAGGTCACCTCGGGGTTGCCGGAGTTGTAGCCGTCCATGAAGGCGTCCTCCTCCGTCTGCCAGTCGTAGCCCGCGAATTGCGCGGCGTATTCCCCGCGGCCCTCTTCGATCAGCACACGCTCCATGTGATTGGCGAGGCGCGCGGCAATCAGGCAGTCCGGCATCGCCTGGCCGGGACCGTCCATGTACTTCTCGACCAGCCGCAGCCGCCGTTCGCCGTTCATGGAGGTCAGGTTCATCTCGCCGGATTCGACCGCCGGCAGGATGACATGCGCCGCCTGGCCGATCTGGCTGTGGATGATGTCGACATTGACCGAGAACAGCCCGCCAGCGCGGATCGCACCTTCGATGGCATCGACCAGTTCCTCCCGCGTGGCCCCGGCGGCGGCATCCATGGCCTCCTTCACCATGTTGGTGCGCCTGTTGTATTCGCGCTTGAAGACGCTGGCGTTGAGCGTGGTCTTGTAGTGGTCGCAGGCCCAGATGTGGTGCACCCGGCCGCCGCCCTGGATCAGGAGTTGATCGAAATAGGGAGCCGGCCGTCCGACATGCCCATCGCCCGGGCGGAAATACCCCTCCTGATGCCCGCCGAGCCGGCAGACGCCGCCGCCTTCGCGGCCAATGTTTCCGGTGGCGAGCCCGAGGTTCACCAGCGCGCCGATGGTGCGGTAGTTGTCGTTGCCCCAGATGATGCCCTTCTCGTAGGCGATGATCGACTTGCGCCGGCTTCCGTCGTCGACGGGTTGCGCATACCACTCGGCGGCCTTGATGATGTCGGCCTCGGGCACTCCGCAGATCTCTGCTGCCTCCGCTGGCGACAGGCGAACTGCCACAAGAGCATCCGCAAGCGAGCCGAGCGCAGCCGGATGCGCCTCGTCCTCCGCTACCGCGATCCCGCCCTGGAACGTGGAGGCGTCGATGAAGGCCTGATCGACCCATCCCTGATCAGCAACATGGGTGAGGATCGCGTTGAGCAGCGCGAGGTCCGTGCCCGAGTTCGGCTGGATGTGCAGGACGTTTTCCGCACCCGCCGCCTCCTCGCAGGCGTTGACCGTCACGGTCCGCCTCGGGTCGACGATAATCACCTTCGCACCGCCCTGCATTCCCGGCATCATGTGATTGAGAAACAGGTTGGTCTGGGTCTCCAGAGGGTTCGCCCCGACGATCATGATCGTGTCGGCCAGCGTGTAATCCTCGTAAGCGTAGTTCAGCTCGTCCACGCCCATGTCGCGCGAGGAATGCACCTCGGAATTATAGGCCGGCCGATTGTGGATGCGGCAGTTCTTCACCTTCATCGAGCCGAAATAGAGCTTTCCCGTGCCCCAGGTATTCTCGTAGCCGCCGGCAGAGCCGCCGTGATCGAACATGGAGACGTAGAGGTCATCCTCGTTCTCCTGGTCGACGAAACGCGCGGTGACCCGGGCGACGAGGTCGAGCGCGTCGTCCCATGTCGTCGGCTGCCAGGTGCCATAGCGCCAGACCAGCGGATCGGTGAGCCGCTGCTGCTGGGTGCCGGTCACGTCCGAGCGGCGGTTCTCGGCCATCCGGGCTCCGCGCACCGACCCAAGACCGGAATTCACCACGCAGTCGCTGTCGGGTTTGATCACCAGATGCACGTCGCGGCCGTCCTGTTTGACCACGTTGTACATCGAGGGCGCGTACCAGGCCTCGGTCTCCATGGGCTGCTGCTCGGCGAGGTTCACACCGAACTTGTTCTGGTCCGCCTCCATGCCGCCCTGCTTGTTCAGTGGCCAGGTGTAGGCCTTGTAGCCGCATCCGACGATGCAGTAGTGGCAGGTGACATTGTGCTCCTTCGCATCCGCGGGGATGATCGGCAGACGGTCTGTAAATCTCTTGTAGGCCATCGTCTCTCCCCCTCAGGCTTCAATGACGTTGGACAGGCGTCCGTAGATCAGTTCGTCCACGCCCTCGGCATAGATATCTCCGCCGTCATCGACGCGGAGCTCGAACTGCGGCAAGTTCTGGGTCGCATGCCCCCAGGTCTGTTGGCCGCCGGCCTCGCAATCGAAGCGCGAGAAATGGCCGGGACAATTCAGCGTCATGTCGCCGGGGTTGTAGGTCAGCAGCCAACCCTTGTGGGGACACAGCACCGAATAGGCAACGATGTCGCCATCAGGACCCACGCCGCCCTGGACCGCAGTGCCGAGTTTCAGAAGCACCCCGGGGCTGTCCTCATCCGGGTAGGTGATATCCATCGGTTCGTTGACGACAAGATCGGCCACGTTGGCGAGGCGGTCTGCCGGGTACTCGACCCGCGCGAGGCTGCGGGCCTGCGCCTGATGGGCCGGAAATACGGTTGCGGCCGCGGCCCCTGCCGCGCCCATGACGCCGCCGCGCAGGAACTGGCGCCGGCCGACTTCGACCAGACGATTGCACTTTTTCATGAGTGTCCTCCCTTTGCTGCCGATATCGGCAACTGAGACCATGATATGGCAGGACTGGGTTGGAACGTAGTCAGCGGTGACCGCCTAGATGTTTAGAATTTTTATGATTTTTCGGACGTTCGGATTTCCGAACGTCTCATTCGGTCACAGGCCCAGCTTCTGCATCTTTTCCCACAAGGTGGTGCGGGAGACTTCCAGAAGACGCGCGGCCTCGGCGATCTGACCGCCGGTCTGCTCCAGCGCCTTCAGGATCTGCCCGCGCTCGGCATGCTCCCGGACCTCGGCAAGGGTGCGGATCTCGGGCGTGTCGGCATTGCGTTCAGGGAAGATGTCGGTGGGAAAGATCCAGTCGCCTTCGGCCACGTCGATCGCGCGCAGGATCCGGGATCTCACCTCTCGACCATTGCCCGGCCAGTCATGCTCTCGGAGCGCCCTTTCCGCCAGTTCCGAGATCCCGCGCAGCGGCCGCGAGCGCCGATCGTTCAACGACTGAAAGATCTGCCCCGCCAGCCAGACAGCGTCCTCCGTCCGTTGCGACAGTGGCGGCACGACGATTTCCTGGGCCAGCAGCGTATAGACAAGGTCCGACCGAACGTTTCCGGTGTCTGCGCTTTCACTGAAATCCGCTGAGCCAGAGGCGATGAGCCGAAAGGACGGCGCCCTGAGGGCGTCCATCAGGCGGTCCTGTTCCACGCGGTCCAGTCGCTCCAACCCGCTCACGAACAGGGTGCCATCCGCAACGGCGGCGAGCGCATCCGACAGGCCCGATGGTTCATCGTGGGCATTGACCGTTACAAAGGACGCGGCTCGGCGGCTGGAAAGTTCGTGGATGCGCCGCGCGATTCGGGCCTTACCCAGACCTCGCTGACCGCGGATCAGCACGGGACGGTCGTGACGTGCAAGGTCGGCGACCTGCATGTCGATCTGGCGGGCGAGTGGCGAGATGCCGGTCTGGGGCGGCCGGTCGCCGTCTGGATCGGGGCGCAGCGTCAGCACAAGTCGCCCCAGGAAGGCCCGCATGTCGAAAGGCTTGGTCAGGTAATCCGCACCGCCTGCCCGCAGCAGGCGCACGGCCTGATCGATCTCCCCTTGCCCGGTGATGAACAGGAAGGGCGGTGGGGCGACCGACCGGGACAGGGTTTCGAACACCTCCTCCCCGGTTCCGTCCGGCAGGCGGATGTCGCAGACAACGGCATCGACCGTCTTGCGCGGGGTCCGGACCGCCGCAATGCCGCGAACCGCCTGCTTCACCCAGGTCACCTCTGCGCCCTCGAGTTCGAGTCGCTGGGCAATCGAACTTCCCATGACGCTGTCGTCCTCGATCAGCACGATGTAGCGCCCCGTCAACATTGCGTTTTCTCTTCCCGCGGCAAGCTGACCGCGATTTCCGTGCGTCCCGTTGACCGGTCGTAGGTGATCGCGCCGCCCATGCCCGCGACCAGATCGCGAACGAGCCGCAACCCGACGCCGCCGCCGGGTGCAACCGGGTCGGGAGAAAGCAACCGGCTGCGCGCCGTCTCGCTGAGGCCCGGCCCGTCGTCGATCACCTCAAGCATCAGGCCGTCGTCCCTGGACTGAACGCTGAGCGCAACCTTCCCCCCCGTCGGCGCGGCCGAGGCTGCGTTCAGAAGCAGGTTGAGCGCAATCTGGCGGACCGCTGCAGACGGGAAGCCGGCAAGGGTCTCGTCACCCGCGTCGACGGTCCATCCGAGCTCCAGCCGGCACCGCTGTGTTTCCGGCTCGAACAACAGACGCAGATCGTCGAAATCCGTTTGGGACAGCGGCTGCCCCGACCGGTCGAGGCGGTTCTCCTCCAGAATGGCGCGGCTGACCTCGCTCAGGTGGCGCAACCCCCGGTCCAACAGATCTGCGGATTTACGCACGACGTCCGGCCGCTCCGAATAAGTGCGGATCGTATCCGTCGCATTGAGAAGACCGCCGAGCGGGTTGTTGATCTCGTGCGCCAGCGAGGAGCTGAGGCGTCCAAGGCTTACAAACCGCTCCCGTTCGGCCAGCCGCCGCTCCGCCTCGGCTCGGGCATCGATGGCGCCGGCCATTTCGTTGAAGTTCCAGAGCAACTTCGACAGGGGGGATTCCGATCGCGGGATCGAGTCCTCGGGGATGGGTTGTGGTGCGCCGCCGGATTCGCCCATGTGCCGCGCCAGAAGCTCGACCGGCTTCAGCATCCGGGCCACGACGGCATATCCGGCAACAACCAGGATCAGCGTGGCGAGGGCATTTCCGGCGAGGAGCGCCAGTGTTGCGGTGCGCCGCTGATCCACCAAGTCGGTGACGTCCAGTTCCGTCATGATCTGTCCGACCTCGCGCCCCTGGACGGATAGCGGCTCGGCAACCCGCACGACCTTGGTTCCCTTTGACGACGTCACCTCGTCCACCGGCACGCTGTTGTCCGAATAGACGGCCGCCGCCGAATCCACCGGTGCCCGAAGAGGATCGGTGGCGGCCAGCACGCGTCCGCGTTCGTCGGCCACGACCGTGAACAGGATGCGCTCGCCGGACGCATTGGCCCGGGCCCGGTCGAGTGTGTCATAGACTTCCCAGACATCCTTGTGCAGCACGAAGGGTCCCAGTGCCACAGCAAGGCCATCGAGGTGGAGGCGGGCGTATTCCCGCAGCCGCGCGTCCTGAAGCCTGCCCAGCGTGGACAGGACCTGCTGCGATGCGACAAGGCCAAAGAGGACCATCAACGCCGCCGACGCCAGGGCAACCCTGATCGTGATAGGCCAGGTTCCGAACCGGGGAGGCCGCATCACTGCTCCGATACCGTCGCCATGCGCAACGCAATGCCGTCGAACAGCGATGGTTCCGCCGCCACTATCCCGTCCAAGAACAAAAGTTTCAGAGCCTCCCGTCCCGTGGGGCGGTTACCGAGGCTCTGCAGCACCTCTCCGAACCGCCGTATCTCGGAAGTGTCGGCCCTGTCCGCACGGGCAGCGAAGGGTGGAAATCCCAACCATTCCGATTTCGCGGCGACCCGTGTTCGCCCGGTCAGCGCCGGTTCGACCGCGGCCAGTGTCTCCCAGACGTAGCCATCCACGCTACCCGATCGGGTCAGCCCCCCGGCGACGGCGCGCACGACGTTTCGATGGCCATAGGTAAAGACGCTGCGGGAAAAGTAGCTTTCGGGTGTCTCGCCGAGGCGGGCAAGATCCGACGCGGTGACGAGGTATCCCGAATTGCTGTCGGGATCCGAGAAGGCATGCACCTGTCCGCGGAGATCCTCCAGTCCCGCAGCGTCGTCCTGGTCACCGACGATCAGGTAGGATTGATAGAGCGACCGGCCGCGCCAGAGGGGCACGCCAAGCAGGGCGAGCCTGTCCCGGTGCTGAAGAAACGGGTATCCGCAGATCCAGGCTGCATCCACCGATCCGTCGAGGATCGAGGCGGTGATTTCCTGGTAGGTCCGGCGCTGGATCAGGTCGACCGGCGCGCCCATGGCGTCGGTCAGGGCCGATCGCATGCGCTCGATGACCGCCGCGTCATTGTCCAGAAAGACCGGTGTCAGCCCCAGCCGGAACTGGACCGTTCGCCCGGCCAGGGCGGGGCTTGCGAGTGCCATGCCCGCGCTGACGCCGGCCAGAAAGCCTCTCCTGTTCATCCGACAGCTCCTCCACGGATCGGATGGTAGCGATGCCGGGGGCGAGCCTGCAATCCCGTCCTGACCCGGAAAAGGAATTGCTCCGCAAGAAAGCGGCAGGGATCAGATGATCCCGTGCCGGATGCGGGCCGAGACCCATTCGCTGAGCACCACGGTCGCGAGGATCAGCAACAGGATCACTGCGACCTGGTCCCAGGCCAGGACGGCGAGCGAGGCATTCATCTTGAGCCCGATCCCGCCCGCACCGACAAGCCCCAGTATGGTGCTCTCGCGGATGTTGATGTCCCACCTGAAGACCGAGATGCCCCAGAACGCGGGCATGATCTGCGGCACGATCCCGTAGGTCAGCACCTGCGGCGGGCTGGCCACCGTTGCCGTGACCGCCTCGATCTGTCGGGAATCGGTTTCCTCGATGGCCTCGTAGAGTAGTTTGCCGACGAAGCCGATGGACCGCAGGGCAATGGCCACGATGCCGGCCAGCAGCCCCGGCCCGATGATCGCCACGAGCAGCAGGGCCCAGATCAGCGAGTTGATCGACCGCGAGGCCACGATGACGAACAGCGCAACCGGGCGCAGGAACCTGCGCGACGGCGTGGTGTTGCGCGCCGCAAGGAACGCGACCGGGACCGCCATGATCACCCCGCCCAATGTGCCGAGCGTGGCGGTGTTCAGCGTGTCCCACAGCGGCTCCATGAGCTCGGGCAGATAGGTCCAGTCGGGCGGCAGCATCCGCGCGCCGATATCGGCCGCCTGGCGCGGGGCGTCGGCCGCGAAGGCCCAGATGGTGTTTTCGGTCATGATGCGCCAGCACCAGACAAACAGGGCGACCAGTGCGACCCAGCCGGCCCAGAGCATGAGGCGCGCGCGGGGGGTCCGGTAGGTCTAGACCTGAGAATAGGATGTCACGCCGTTCATTGCAGGAACTTTCGCAGGTAGCTGGAGCCGTACTCCGCGAGCATGACGATGCCGATGATGATCAGCAGGATGGCCCCGGCGCTGTCGTATTCGTACCGGTCGATGGCGGTGTTCAGCGTTGCGCCGATCCCGCCGGCCCCGACGATCCCGATCACCGCGCTTTCGCGGAAATTGATGTCTAGCCGGTAGAGCGACAGCCCGATCAGCCGCGACATCACCTGCGGCTGGACACCGTAATTGAGCATCTGCACCCAGGATGCGCCGGTGGCCCGGATCGCTTCGACCTGCGAGGCATCGACCTCTTCGATGTCGTCGGCCAGCAACTTGGCGATGAAGCCAATGGTGGCGAAGCTCAGCGTGAGGAACCCCGCAAAGGGCCCAAAGCCGAACATCGCCACGAGGAAGATCGCGACGATCACCTCCTGCAAGGAACGGCTGACGGCGATGATTGCCCGGCAGGTCATATAGACCGCGCGGGGAACGATGTTGCGCGCCGCCCCGATGCCGATCGGCACGGAAATCAGCACGCCCACGACCGTCGAGGTCAGCGTCATGGTGAGGCTCTCGGCCAGGCCCAGGCTGATATCCTTCCAGCGGCTGGTGAAATCCGGTTGCAGGAACCCCATGACGAAACGCTGTCCCCGTTCCAGCCCGTCGAGGACCCGCACCCAGTTGACCTCGATCGAGCCGAAGGCGAGCACGAGGTAGGCAAGCACACCGAGCTGCAGGGCAAGGCGCCACCGGCGGTCGCGGATGATCTGTGGCGGACGCCGCCAGGTATCGGGATAGGAGGACGCCGTCATGCCGGCACCTCGGCCAGCCGCCGCGCGGTATCCGCCTCGGCATCTGCCTGCTCTTCGTCGCCCTGGCGCATGGCGTGCCAGTCTTGCGCGCCATAGATCGCGGTCAGGGCGGATTCCGTCAGCGCGTCCGGTGCGCCGTCGAACACGACCCGACCGGCCCGCAGGCCGACGATGCGCTGCATGAATTGCTGCGCCAGCGGCACGTCATGGATGTTCACGATCGCAGGCAGGCCGCGCTCCGCGCAGATCTCGGTAAGCAGGCGCATGATCTGGCGGCTGGTATTGGGATCGGGGCTCGCCGTGGGCTCGTCGACCCGAAGCAGCTCCGGCTCCTGCGCGAGCACCCGCGCGATGCCGCCCCGCTGGCGCTGCCCGCCCGAGAGCGCGTCCGCCCGCTTGTCCGCATGTTCCATCAGCCCGACGCGGTCGAGCAGTTCATAGGCCCGGCGGATGTCCTGCGGCGGGTAGCAGCGCATCCAGCTGCGCCAGAAGGGCACGTAGCCGAGGCGGCCCGACAGGACGTTTTCCATCACCGTCAGCCGTTCGACCAGCGCATATTCCTGAAAGATCATCCCGATGCGGCGGCGCGCCTGGCGCAGCTCGGCCGTGCCGAGTTTGACGAGGTCGACCTCCCCGAGCCGAATTTCCCCCTCGGTCGGTTCGACCAGCCGGTTGATGCAACGGATCAGCGTGGATTTCCCGGCGCCTGACGGGCCGATCAGGCCGACGATCTGGCTCTTGGGAACATCGAGCGACACATCGCTCAGGGCCTTGTCGCCCGCCTTGTAGCTCTTGGACAGGCCGATCAGTCGAAGCATGGCAATATCCTCGGAAAGGGGAACAGGCGGGCCGCAAGCCCGCCTGCCGTCGTGGGGATCAGCCGATTACTGGCAGCTGTATTCCAAACCGTTGGCTTCATCGATCGTACGGATCGGAGCTACCGTGCGAACTTCGGGCCCGACACCTTGCCCCGCCGGCCGGCCAGGTCAGAACCGCCATCAAAAAAGGCGATGGAAAACATCAGAAAGTTTCAGTTTTTCGGCTGCCCCAAGTGTTCCAGACTTTTTCGAAAGCCAAGGAGCCCCCAATGAAGCTGTCTTTCTTCACGATGCCGATTCATCCCCTGGGCAAGCCCTATGCGAAGAGCCTTGCCGAGGACCGCGAAGCCTTTCTCCTGGCCGACCAACTCGGGTTCGCCGAGGCCTATTGCGGCGAGCATACGACCGATCAGGCCGAGATCATCACCTCGACCGTCGCTTTCCTGTCGAGCCTCGCCTACGAGACGAAGAACATCCGCCTTGGCACCGGCACCGTGAACATGCCCAATTCGCACCCTGCCCGCATCGCGGCGGAGGTGGCGATGCTGGACCACATGCTCGAAGGCCGGCTGAACTTCGGCATCTCGCCGGGCGGGCTGATGTCGGACGCCGAGGCTTTCGGTTCGCTCGACCAGGACCGCAACGCGATGTTCGTCGAGTGCATCAACATGGTGCTGGACATCTGGGCCGGCCAGGCGCCCTACAACCTCGAGGGCAAGTACTGGAAGGTCTCGACCGAGCGCACGATGATGCCGGAGATCGGCCAGGGCGAGATCATGAAGCCCTACCAGGATCCGCACCCCCCGATCGTCGGCACCGCCGTGGCCCCGTTCTCCAAGGGCGTGGCGGCGATGGCCGAGCGCGGCTGGCAACCGATCTCTGCCAACTTCCTGCTGCCGAAATGGGTGGCGACCCATTGGCCGAAATACGTCGAGGGCTGCGAGAAGGCCGGGATAGTTCCGGATTACGGGGATTGGCGCGTGGCCAAGAACATCTGCGTCGCCGACGACATGGAGACCGCACGGGCCTATGCGCGCGATGCCGGCAGCCCCTACGTGCTCTATTATTCCCAGCTCCTGCGAAAGATGCGGGCCGGCGGGCGGCTGAACCTCTTCAAGGAGGATCAGAACATGCCAGATGACGACGTCACGCTGGACTACGTGCTCGACCGGCTTGTCATTCACGGCGATCCGGCCTCGGTCGCCGATCAGGTCCTCGCCCTGCGCGAGGAAACCGGCCCCTTCCGGCACCTGATATACGCCGGGCATGACTGGGCCGACTACGATCTCGGCCGCAAGGGAATGATCATAATGGCCGAGAAGGTGATGCCGATCCTGACCGAGGCCACGAAATCGGAGCCCAGCGCCGTCGCGGCCTGAGCGGCGCGGCCGTCCGGTCGCACTGCACTGGTGCCCCCCTGCCCCCGGAGACACGAGATGACAATGATGACGCAGCAAATCGAGATCGATCCGAAAGCGTTTCGGCGGGCGCTTGGCAACTTCGCGACGGGGGTGACGATCATCACCGCGCGGGCCCCGGATGGCACGCAGGTGGGCGTTACGGCCAGCAGCTTCAACTCGCTCTCCATGGATCCGCCGCTGATCCTGTGGAGCAGCATGAAGGAGGCGCGGAGCTGCGAGGTCTTCGAATCCGCGACGCATTTCGCCGTCAACATCCTGGCCTCCGACCAGCTCGAGATGTCGAACCACTTCGCGCGGCAGCAGAAAGACAAGTTCGCCGGCATCGACTGGGAAGAAGGCATCGGCGGTGCGCCGATCTTTCCCAACTGTGCCGGGCGGTTCCAGTGCGAGACCTATGACAAGCTCGACGGGGGCGATCACTGGATCTTCGTCGGCCGGGTGCTGGCCTTCGACGATTTCGGCCGCTCGCCGCTCTGCTTCCACCAGGGCTCCTATGCCGTGGTGTTCAACCACCCCGACACCATCCCGCCGGCCGCAGAACGCGCCTCGCCCGACCTGGACCGGGGACGGATGGGCAATCACACCTTCTTCCTGATGTTGCGCGCGGTTCGCGCCTATCAGGAGCAGTACCAGCCCAAGCTCAAGACCCTCGGCCTGAGCCTGTTCGAGGCCCGCACCCTGCTAGTGCTGAACGATCTGACCAGCATCACCGCCGAACAGCTGGTGGTTCACATGCACACCCCGATCACCGAGGCGCGGGTGGCGCTGCAGAACCTCTTCGCCGCCGGTCTTATCGAGAAGAGCGAGTCCGGCTACAGCCTGACCGCCGCCGGGCAGGCCAAGGCAGATCAATGCTGGGACCTTGCCGAAGCCCACGCCCAGGAAACCTTCGAACGCTTCAGCGACGACGAGATCGACACCTTCACCAGCGTTCTACGTCAGCTCATCGGGCCGTAAAGGACGGCTCCTGCCCCGTCCCTTACCGCAGGGACCGATACTGGCCCGATTGCGGCCCGGCCGACCTCTCCCCGGCCGGGCCGCGCCCGTTTCGGGGAGCGAGCTTGCATTCAGCGCAAAAGAAAAGGCAGCGGCCGAGGATGCTCGTGCCGCCGCCTGCTTTGAGTCTGCGATCAATTGGTCGGCTGGCTGACGACCGGCCGTCCGACACCCTGCAACGCGGCAAAGACTTCGCGGACCCGCGCGGCATTGTCCACCGCCACCTCGCCATTGGCGTTCCACAGCGAGTTCTCGAAACCCACCCGGGCCTTGCCACCGAGTTCGGCGGCACGCACCAGGCTGGCGGTCTCCTCTGCGCCGAAGGCACAGACCATCCAGTCGAAGGCGACATCGCCGGCCCGCGAGAGCGGCTGCAGGTATTCCCCCAGCGCGATGCTGTCACGCGAACCGTTGGCATAGCTGCCCTGGACAAAGATCACCGCCTGGCTTGTTCCGGGGATCAGGCCGCTGGCGCAGGCGACGGCAAAGGCGCCGACCTCGTGGGGCGAATACAGGATATGCTGGATCTCGACCCCGGTGTCCCTTGCCCAGTGGTAGAAATCCCGAGCTTCCGGCCAGTCCTCCGGCTTGCGCACCATCTCGCGCAGGCCGACGGAGACATGCGCGGGCTTGAGCTTTCGCATCATGGCGCGTTGCTCCGCCGCCTCGTAGCACCCAGCGGCCTCGGAGGTGACCTGAAGATACATGCCGGGCACCGCATCGCCCAGGCGATCGAGCAGCGCACGGTATCGCCCGGCATCGAGCAGATGCCGGCCGCGCTCGTCGCGGATGTGCACGTGGAGTCCGTCCGCGCCCGCCCCCTGGCAAGCCTGGGCCGTCTCCACGATCTCGTCGTCGGTGATCGGCAGCGCCGGGTGATCGGCCTTGCCACGCCTTGCGCCGTTGGGCGCGACCATCAACCGGGGCAACGGCGTCATCGCGCCGCTCCCGCCAAGACCACGGTGCCCGTCGGGCAGACCCCGGAAGGCGCTCGCATGGATCGCCCAATGCAGCGGTTTGCAGCCATGTCGCACTCCTGAATTTGTCGCAGGACGAAAATATCCGATGCCGACCCTTCACAAATAAGTACAATACGGGATAGAGGCCATAAGAAAATCGGATAGCCAAATGAAGCTGCAGCAACTTCGTTACTTCGTTGCCGTTTATGAACAGGGATCGTTTTCGGCAGCGGTGGACAAGGTTCACGCCACGCAGTCCGGGCTTTCGATGCATGTCAGCCAGATCGAGAAGCGCTACGGCGTGACTCTGTTCGAGCGCAGTTCCTCCGGCGTGACACCCACCGAGGTAGGGCGGGCCTTCTACAAGGAAGCCGTCAAGGTGCTCGCCGCGGCTCGCGTCGCCGAAGAGCGCCTTCAGAGCCTGTCGAAGACCGTCGTCGGGCATGTGCATGTCGGCCTGATGCCCACCTTCACCCGTGCGGTCCTTACTGCCGTCTTGAAGCGTTTCGGCACGGAATACCCCGAGGTCCGGCTGTCGGTCTCCGAATCCTATTCCGGCACCCTCTTGCAGGAGGTGCGGGAGGGCCGGCTGGATTTCGGCGTCGTGCCCGCCTTTGTCGAGCTCGACGAGGCCCTGATCTCGAAGCGGATGGGCACCGACCATGAATGCCTCGTCTGCCGTTCGGACAGGGAGCTTCCGCTCACGAAGAGCGGCGTCCTGCTGCGGGATGTGTCGCCCCTGAAGCTCGTGCTTCCCGGGCCGGGCAATGCCCGGCGGCGGCGGATCGAGAACTATATCACCGCGAACCAGATCCAGGTGACCGACCTGATGGAACTCGACACCATGCATGGCACGCTCGACATGGTGGCGAACTCGGACTGGGTGACGATCCTGTCGGGCATCATGTGCCTGCCGGACCTGAAAGGCGGGCCGCGTCAGGTCGCGCCGCTCGCCGATCCGCCGCTGATGGTGGACTACATGCGGATCGAAACCCGCAAGCGCCCCCTCAGCGAAGCGGCCCAGGCCTTTGCGGACATCCTTCAGGAAGAACTCAACTCTTCGCTCGAGATCGAACCTTTCAGCCGCAGGTAACGCCGCGCCCATCTCCCGACACAGGCGCCTCGGCCATCACGTTTTCTGATGCCTCCCGCGATCTTATATTATTTCAGCTGCTTGCAGTCTTGCCCTTAGCTTCGAGGCAGGAGGCGATGTCGTCGTGGCCGAAGCGGATCATTTCCGCCGATCGGCCTTGCCGCGAACCGGCCCTGTTCCCGATCCAGACACCGCGCGTTCGCGCAGCCAGACCAGAAGGCCAGATTAAGCATGACCAGTCAGACACTACATTCCACCGTTTCCGGCCGCGAAGGCGCGCCTGTCCTGCTGCTGCTGAACAGCCTTGGAGCAACGCAGGCGATGTGGGAGCCGCAATTGCCGCTGCTCGAAGCCCGCTACCGGGTGATCCGCTGCGACACGCGCGGCCACGGCCGGAGCCCGACCCCGCCTGCGCCCTACAGCTTCGACGATATCGTGGCGGACATGCTCGCGCTGCTCGACAGCCACGGCGTGGAGAAGGTCAGCGTCATGGGCCTGTCGCTTGGCGGGATGACCGCCCTGGGGCTGGGACTGGCAACGCCGAGACGGATCGAGCGCCTGGTTTGCTGCGCCGCCCGCGCCGACGCCCCGCCGCCCTTCGTTCAGAACTGGCACAACCGTCTCGGGATGCTCGAGGACGGCGGGATCAAAGCGGTCTGGAACGGCACCGTCGGCATGTGGCTTGGCGAGGAGACACGCAAGAGTCATCCTGAACGGGAGGCCGCGCTGCGTGAGAGCTTTCTTCAGACCACCGACGAAGGGTATCGCGGCTGTGCCCATGCGTTGATGGGGCTGGATTACCTTCGGCACCTTGGCGGGCTGAACGTGCCCACCCTTTTCGTCGCAGGCGCCGAGGACGCGGCCGCCCCGCCCGAGGCGATGCTGGCCATGGCCCAAGCCTGCCCTGGCTCGGAATATGCCGTGGTGCAAGGAGCAAAGCACATCGTCAACTTCGACCGTCCGGACGGGTTCAACGCGGCCATCCTCGGCTTCCTCGGCCTCGACGCCTGACGCGAAAGGGGCGCTGCGCGAACCGGGACGGACCCGGACGGCGCAGCGCCCCTTATCTGTATCATTCCCCGCGCCCGGTGGCGGGTACGCCGGTCACGGCACTCAGATATCCGCGAGGGTCACCGCCTGCCCGGTCTCGGCGGAGAGGGCGATCGCCTCCTGGAGTGCCCCATCTGAACTGGTCCACCGTTATGTTTAGGAAACGGAGGACAGAGAATGGCGAACA
>NZ_JBHTJT010000038.1:0-271490 GCF_042676185.1 Tropicimonas aquimaris
ACTGGGCCGTCATCGCATCGTTGATCGAGACCTGCAAACTGAACGCCGTCGATCCACACGCATGGCTGACAAAGACCCTGACAGCCATCGCTGGCGGCCACATGCAGCGCAACATCGCTGACCTCATGCCTTGGAAATACACTGCCAAGCTGTGACCGGAACACCGGTTACGCAGGCCTGGACTCAGAGCCCGACCATCGCGCGGATGTCGTCCGGCGTTTGACCCTCGGAACGATAGGTCGCGATGGCACGCGCATCGTCGCGCTTGGCGAGACGCTTTCCGGCCGTATCGCGGATCAACTTGTGGTGATGATAGATCGGTGTCGGAAGCTCGAGAAGTCTCTGCAAAACCACATGAATCGCCGTCGCGTCGAACAGGTCCCGGCCGCGCACGACGTGCGTGATGGACTGCGCCGCATCATCAACCACCACGGAGAGGTGGTAGGAGGTGCCCATGTCGCGCCGGGCGACGACGATATCACCGACACCGGTCACCAGGGCCTCGGGCGACAGGCTGATCCGTCCGGATTCACCGTCCGGCCCTGCGCCGATCTCAGTGAACTCAATCGCATCAATGCCTTGCAACGCCCTTCGCATGTCCAGCCGCAAGGCATCCACGGGCAGAGCGCCGGTGCGGGGGACAGCGCGGCAGGTGCCCGGATAGACGACCCCGTCCGGACCATGGACCGGCTCGCCGCCTTCCTGCGGCGCACTGGCGGCCTCGAGAATGTCCCGCCGGCGGCAGGCGCAGGGATAGAGCAGGCCCCGCTGCCACAGCACCTCCAGCGCCGCACGATAATCCGAAATACGCTCCGATTGCCGCATCAACGGTTCCGGCCATTCGAGGCCGAGCCAATGCAGATCGTCGTAGATCTGCGCCTCCCATCGCTGCCGGGACCGACTCTGGTCGATATCCTCGATCCGCAACAGGAAGGTTCCACCCGCCGAAGCGGCGAGGTCCGAAGCAAGCATGGCGGAATAGGCGTGACCGAGGTGCAAGGGCCCGGTGGGAGAAGGCGCGAAGCGGGTTCTCAAATCTGCGCCCCGACAGGTTCATTGCCGAACTGATGGCGAAAGACATCCGGGTTTCGTTCGACTGTCTGGATCAAACGCCGGGTGATGATCTTCATGATCGCCATGCCGAACGCGGGATCCTGGAAATAGAGCTTCAGGAACGTGGCCTCGTCGACGACGTGGATCCGTCCCGGCACCACGCAACGCGCCGTCGCCGTCCGGGCCTTGGCGTCGGTGAAGAAGGCGATCTCGCCGAAAATGTCGCCCGACGAGAGAGTTATACCCAGTTCTTCGAGTAGAATTTCCCCGGACTCGATGTAGTATAGCGCATCCGGCCTGTCACCGATGGAGAAGATCGTTTCTTCCGCGTCAAACGGCCGGGGGCGGCTGTGCGACGTTAACACGGAGAAATCGGGCGGATTGTCGGTGCGCACGGATTCGACCCGTTTGCGCATCGACAGGATCTGGAAGGTCCGCCAGAGATTGAACGGCAGCAGGATCAGATCGAGAAACAGCATCGGCCACAGGCCGAGCATGGTCGAGTAGCAGATGAACAGGATGTTCGATGCAATCGCCGCCAGCCGGAGCGGGAGCATCGTCTTCATCGAATAGGCCGCCAGCGTGGCCGCCGAACCGGCCCAGCCAAAGATTTCCGCGATTTCCATAGGTTCCTCCCGTCGCCTGCGGGACGGTAGCGATCAATCGCAGCGCAGCAAACAGGTTTGCAGGGCCGGTCCGTCAGTTACCGCGGCGGATGTTGCCCTGGTGGATCAGCAGCCAGGCCAGAATGATGAACATCGGGTGGGTGAGACCGCCCGAGAAAATGAGCGCCGGCACCCAGATGAAAAAGATGACGATCCCGAGGATTGGCCGGCCCGCGAGCATGATCGACAGGGGCGGAAGCAGGATCGCGAGGACGTAGTTCATGGTGCCTCCGCGACGGCCGGTTCGGGCGCCGGGATGCCCAGCCAACCGGTCCAGGCCACCTTGGCCCGGTCGGTGTAGAGCTTGTAGCGCACCTTGCGCCCCTTGCGGCCGCCCTTGGCGTCCACCGGGCGGAAGAGCCCGAAGTTGACGTTCATCGGCTGGAAGGTCTTGGCCTCCGCACCACCGGTGATGTGGGTGAGCAGGGCACCCATCGCAGTGTCGACGGGCACCGGCGGCAGAGGTTGGCCCAGCACCTCGGCGGCGGCCATCCGGCCGGCCAGAAGGCCCATCGCGGCGCTCTCCACATAGCCCTCGACGCCGGTGATCTGGCCGGCGAAGCGGATGTGGGGCCTGTTTCGAAGGCGCATCTGGTCGTCGAGCAGCGTGGGAGAGTTGATGAAGGTGTTCCGGTGGATCCCGCCAAGACGCGCGAAACGGGCATTCTCCAGTCCCGGAATCATCCGGAACACAGAGGTTTGCGAGCCGTACTTCATCTTGGTCTGGAAACCGACGATATTGTAGAGCGTGCCGAGGGCATTGTCGCGGCGCAGTTGGACGACGGCATAGGCCTTTTCCTCCGGCTTGTGGCGGTTGGTCAGCCCGACCGGCTTCATCGGCCCGTGGCGCAGGGTTTCGCGACCGCGCTCCGCCATCACTTCGATCGGCAGGCAGCCGTCGAAATAGCCTGCCGTCTCGCCCGGCTTGAACTCGGTCTTTTCGGCGGCAAGCAGCGCGTCGATGAAGGCCTCGTATTGCGCGCGGTTCATCGGGCAGTTGAGATAGGCCGTGCGCTCCTCTTCCGTGTCGCCCTTGTCGTAGCGCGACTGCATCCAGGCCACATCCATGTCGACGGAGTCGAAATAGACGATCGGCGCGATGGCGTCGAAGAAGGCGAGGCTCTCCTGGCCGGTCTCGGCGGCGATCGCCTCGGCCAGAGCGCCGGAGGTCAGCGGGCCGGTGGCGATGATCCAGGGGCCATCCTCGGGACCGGGCAGGGCGGTGATCTCGCCCTCGGCCACCGTGACCAGCGGATGTGCCCGGAGCTTTTCCGTCACGGCTTCGGAGAACGGATCGCGGTCGACGGCAAGCGCGCCGCCGGCGGGCAGGGCGTGGACATCGGCGGTGGTCATGATCAGCCCGCCTGCGGCCCGCATTTCCCAGTGGAGCAGGCCGACGGCGTTGTTCTCGTCGTCATCCGAGCGGAAGGAATTGGAGCAGACCATCTCGGCAAGATTGCCGGTGCGGTGGGCGAAGGTGCCGACCTTGGGCCGCATCTCGTGCAGCACCACGGGAACGCCCATGTTGGCGGCCTGCCAGGCGGCTTCGGAGCCGGCCATGCCGCCCCCGACGATATGAATTGCGCGTGTCATGGGCGCGATTTAAGGGCTTCCGCCGGGTTTGGAAAGGCGCCTCACGCATAACATGACCGCCGCATCCTCTGGAAAGGAGCGACGGTGGCATGGGACGATGTGCGATCAGTTGGAGCGCGCGAGTTCGAATTCCTCGCGGAAGATGGTCTCCATCTCTTCCACCGATACCGGCTCCCGGGACTCTGGACGCTTGGAAGACGGCCGGCGCTTGCCCGAGATGGGCCGCACCGTGGCATCAAGGGCGTCTGCCTTGCGGGGCACGATCTTGCGGGGCACAATTTTTTTTCGAACCGGCGTGCGTTTCGCCAGGGCACGGGCATCGGTCTCGACATAGGTGAGCATCAACGCGGCGATCAGGGCGAGATCGCGCCAGAAGGTGCCAAGTTCGTCGGCCACGCCGAGATCCAGCATCCGCAGGTAGCTCGACCAGAAGGTGAGAATCCCCAGCGTCAGCGCCGCCCCGCGCAGCCAGACACCAATCATCACCATGTAGGCCAGCATGAATACAAGGAATCCGCTTGCAGCCCCGGCAAAGGGTTGCGGCATCACCCGGATGAACATGGGCGTCAGGTCGGTGCCCGGGATCATTCCGACTGCGCCGGCGAGAAAGTAGGAGGCGATCAGGATTCGCAGGAGGTTCTGGCCTGCGGAACTCAGCACCAGGCGTTCCCTCGTTAAATCGCGCATAATTGGTTTCCTGCTTTTTCGCCGCCCGGGGCAAACCACGCGCTTGCCTACTAACCTGCATCCCCTGGCGACAATTCTTGTCTGTTCGCAGAATTGTTCCGAACTGCGGCGCGGTGAGGGACAAAAATGGGTAATTCGCGTGAATGAATGTGGTCGATCATCGGGAGGGATTGCTTCCCGATGTTCGGAGTGTGGCGCCGGAACGCCCTGAATTTAAGATAAAATCAACCGAGCGGCGGCTTCGGGGGCACAATTGCGCCCCCGAAGTGCCTGATTCACTCGGCCGTGTCGCCCGCTTCGGGCAACTCGTCGTCCTCGCCTTGTTCGGCGATGCGAGCCACGGAAACGACCTTTTCATCGGCCGCCGTGTGGAACACGCGAACGCCGCCAGCGCCGCGGGATCGGAAGGAAATGCCGTCCACCGGGCAGCGGATCGACTGGCCGGTGGAGGTCGCGAGCATGATCTGGTCGTCGGCTTCCACGGGGAAGCAAGCCACCAGCGGGCCGCCGCGCATGGCGCGGTCCATGGCTGCCACGCCCTGGCCGCCACGCCCGCGCACCGGGTAGTCGTGGCTGGAGCTGGTCTTGCCGGCACCATTGGCGGTGATGGTCAGGATCAGGTCCTCCGCCGCCGACATCTCGGCATAGCGCTCGGGCGAGAGCTGGCCGCCCTCGACGGCGACTTCCTCCTCGTCCGGCTCCGCATCGTCGGGAGCCCCGGCCACGAGACGGCGCTGCTTGAGATAGGCTGCGCGCTCCTGCGGATCGGCTTCGAAATGGCGAATGACAGACATCGAGACGACCTCGTCACCCCGGCCAAGCCGGATGCCGCGCACGCCAAGCGAGGCGCGGGAATTGAAAACGCGCACATCGGTGCTGCGGAAGCGGATCGCGCGACCAAGCTTGGTCACCAGCATCACGTCGTCGTCCTCGGAACAGATGCGCGCGTTGATCAGCCGGGTGTCGGCGTGCTCGTCCTCGAACTTCATCGCGATCTTGCCGTTGCGCATGACGTTGGTGAAGTCCGACAGCTTGTTGCGGCGCACCGTGCCGGCGGAGGTGGCGAACACGATCTGCAGATCGTCCCAGTCGCTCTCGTCACGGTCGACCGGCATGATCGCCGCCACCGAAACCCCTGTCGGGATCGGCAGAATGTTCACGATCGCCTTGCCGCGCGCGCTGCGCCCGCCGGCGGGCAGGCGCCAGGTCTTCAGTTTGTAGGCGATACCGTCGGTGGTGAAGAACAGGAGCTGTGTGTGCGTATTGGCGACGAAGAGCGTGGTTACCACGTCGTCGTCCTTCAGGGCCCCGCCGGAGAGCCCCTTGCCACCGCGGCGCTGCGAGCGGAACTCGCTCAGAGGCGTACGCTTGATGTAGCCGGACTGGGTGACTGTCACCACCATGTCCTCGCGCTCGATGAGGTCCTCGTCCTCCATGTCGCCGGCCCAGTCGACGATCTCGGTCCGGCGCGGCACGGCGAACTGCTCGCGCACCTCGCGCAATTCGTCGGAGATGATGCCCATGATCCGCTCCCGCGAGCGCAGGATTGCGAGGTAGTCGACGATTTTCCCAGCGAGCTCCTCGAGCTCGTCGGTGACTTCCTTCACACCCATCGCGGTCAGGCGCTGAAGCCGCAGGTCGAGGATCGCGCGGGCCTGGATCTCGCTGAGGTTGTAGGTCCCGTCGTCGTTCATCGTGTGCGTCGGGTCGTCGATCAGGCGGATGTAGTCGGCGATGTCGGAGGCCGGCCAGCGGCGGGTCATCAGCTTTTCGCGGGCCTCTGCCGGATCGGCTGAGGAGCGGATGGTGGCCACGATCTCATCCACGTTGGAGACTGCCACTGCGAGGCCGCAAAGGATGTGGCTGCGCTCGCGGGCCTTGCGCAGTTCGAACGCAGTACGCCGCGCGACCACTTCTTCGCGGAAATCGACAAAGGCGGTCAGGAAATCGCGTAGGGTCAGCTGCTCCGGCCGGCCGCCATTCAGCGCCAGCATGTTGCAGCCGAAATGCGTCTGCATCGGGGTGAACCGCCAGAGCTGGTTAAGAACCACGTCCGGTGTGGCGTCACGCTTGAGTTCGATCACCACCCGCACGCCGACGCGGTCGGATTCGTCGGCTACATGGGCGATGCCCTCGATCTTCTTGTCGCGCACCATCTCGGCGATCTTCTCGATCATCGAGGATTTGTTGACCTGGTAGGGGATCTCGTCGAGCACGATGGCGAAACGGTCCTTGCGGATTTCCTCGACCCGCGTCTTGGCCCGCAGGATCACCGAGCCACGGCCCTCCAGATAGGCCTTCCGCGCCCCGGACCGGCCGAGCATGATGCCGCCGGTAGGAAAGTCTGGACCGGGGATATACTCGATCAGGTCCTCCGAAGACAGATCCGGGCTCTCGATCAGGGCCAGCGTCGCGTCGATCACCTCGCCAAGGTTGTGCGGCGGGATGTTGGTCGCCATGCCGACGGCGATGCCGCCAGCGCCATTGACCAGCATGTTCGGGAACCGCGCCGGCAGGACCACGGGTTCCTTGTCCTTGCCGTCGTAGTTGTCCTGGAAGTCGACGGTGTCCTTCTCGATGTCGGCCAGCAGGAACGCCGCCGGCTTGTCCATCCGGACCTCGGTATAGCGCATGGCCGCAGCGTTATCGCCGTCCATCGAGCCGAAGTTGCCCTGGCCGTCGAGCAGGGGCAGGGACATCGAGAAGTCCTGCGCCATCCGCACCAGCGCGTCGTAGATCGCGCTGTCGCCGTGGGGGTGGTACTTACCCATCGTGTCGCCGACCGGGCGCGCGGACTTGCGATAGGGCTTGTCATGCGTGTTGCCGGTTTCGTGCATCGCATAGAGGATGCGCCGGTGCACCGGCTTCAGGCCGTCGCGCAGGTCCGGAATCGCCCGGCTCACGATCACGCTCATCGCGTAATCGAGGTAGGACGTTTTCATCTCTTCGGCGATCGAAATCGTCGGCCCTTCGTACGCGGGACGCTCGGGGCGATCTTCTTCTTCGTTTTCAGGGGGTTCCGGAGTATCGATCATTCTCTGCCTGCGATTTGTGCGCACCGCTATATCTAGTTGGCGCATCTTAGCCGATCCGCGAGATCAGGTGCAATGCCGGCGGCGAAAAACCCCTGTCAGCCGGGCCGCCAGAGTGCCAACAGATTGTTTTCTTTGGAGAAGATCTCGAAGGGTGCATCATTGCCGACACAGGCAATGCAATGGAGACGCCGAGAATGCGCGAGACCGAACTCATGTTGGCGGGCTACGGGCTAACCACCGCCGAGATGTTCTATCGTATGCCCGACTACCGGAACGTGCTGAATTCCTTCATATGGCAGGATTACGATCTTGCCCCGGACCACCCGCGACTGTTCCGGTTCATCGAGTTCTGGCAGGAGGAGATCGAAGGGCCGCTCCACTCGGTCCGTTTCGTGCACCGCAAGGAGATCGCCCCCGGCGAATGGCGCAACGTGAAGGGCGAATTCTACCTTCAGTGATCTTGCGGCGGGCCTAGCCGGCTTCGTCCAGCGCCACCTTTGCGTCCTGGCCCTTGGCCTTGTGCTCGGCCACGCCTTTGACCTGCTCCAGCCCGGCGATCGCCCCGACGTCGGAGGCGGATCGGTTGTTGACGATATGCGCGCCATGGCCGGTGGCCTTGGTAACGTGGATCGCATGTGCCAGAAGCGCCTGGTCGATCCACCAGTTCTGGCCCTGCGGGACGAACAGTTCATCGAACAGGCGGGAAAAGACCGCCATGAAGCCCTCTGCCGCCGGCGTGTCACACATGGTCACGACCTGCGCGTTGCAATGGTTCCAGAACAGCTGCGAGGGGTATTCGTAGAACACGGTGAGGCCCATGTCCTTGCCTTCGAAATAGGCGTTGTACTCGGCCGGATCGGTGGTGAAGACCTTGTCGGCGTCGATCGCCGTGATCCGGGGCGCACCGTGGTGGCGCAGGATTTCCGGCATCCTGAGGAACCGCATCGAGGCGTAATAGGCCGTGTCATGCGGCGCGGTCTCGAAGGAATAGCGAATGTTCCCGGCCGTGGGGCGCGGGCCGTCTGTCGGATTGGCTATATGGAAATGCAGGTTCACCCGGCCGTCGGCCGAGGCGATCAGCCCCTCGGAGAAGAGGTCGAAGTATTTCTGGTCGACACCGACGAGGAACAGCGGCTTGTCCTCGGCAAAGCTTCGGTCGCTGTCGAAGGTGACCGGGGCGCGCACCGGTGCGTCGGTCGCTGTGCCGAGCCGCACCAGTTCGTCGAGCGTGCGGGCCATCGCGAGCCCGGTGTGCATGTGCGGGAAGCGGCCGATCGCAAGCTGGGCGCGCCGGCTCCGGTCGAAGGCATCGTAGGCCTCGCGCACGTTGCGCATCGCGTAGTGCAGCGAACCGAGATAGAGGGTGCGGATCTCCTCGGGGCGGCTGTTCAGGTAGGCCCCGACAGGGTCCTGCGAGCGGGCGTCGTCGCCATCGGCCGCAAGCGCCCGCAGACGCAGGGCGTTGAGCTCGGGCTCGTCGAAGATCTCGGGCGCATTGCGGAACACCAGCGAGACGAGAAACCGGTCGAGGACGTCGCGCAGCCCGGGCGACAGCTCCTGCGATTCCATGATCTCCAGCAAGACTTTCGGGCGCAGACGGGGACGGTGGCGCGGATAGGCCTTAAGCTTGCGCTCGAGACGCCGGTGAATCCGATCGATCCGCGCGGGGGTGTCGGATGGCAGCTTGAGAGCCTCCTCCACAGCCTGCCGGTTCATCCCGTTGCGTTTCGCTTCTCCGCGTTTGCCCTTCTTGCGTAGACGTTCTGCCATCTCTGCCTGCCTTGCCCCTCTGTCCGGCGGCATTCTGCGATGCACCGAAGCCCGGCGGGTTCTATCCCCCTGCACGGGGGAGGGTCAACTCGAACCGGGGGACAGGCTCAACTTCGGCAAGCGGCGAGCAGCCACACGGCAATCAGGCCAAGCGAAAGCATCACGTTCATGTTGGCGAAGGACAGGCCAAGGATGGAATAGGAGATCTCGTCGCAGCGCACGATGCCCACGCTGAAATCGGTGCTCAACAGATCCGAGCCCGCGAGCCCGGACAAATCCTGCCCGCCGGTGCAGTCGGAAGGCCCGGCCCAGAGCTTGCGCTCCACGCCGCTGTGATACACCGCCAACCCCAGGCTCACAGTTGCGACCAGCCCGCCGAGTTGCATCAGCAGCCGGTGAGGCCAGACCAGCGTCAGCGCCGCCAGCGCCGCCATGACGACATGCGGCCAGCGCTGGAGGATGCACAGATGGCAGGGCAGGATGGCCATGACATGCTGGAAGAAGAAGGCGCCGACGAGGCTGCCAACGGAGCCGGCCAGCGCCAGGAGAAGAAGCGATTTCCGAGTCACAGGTATTTCACGAGGTAGAAACCGCCAAGGAGCATCGCGACGAAGAGCGTGAGCATCAGCCCGAGGCGCTTTTCGATGAACTCGCGGATCGGCGGTCCGTATTTCCACAGCAGCCCGGCCACCAGGAAGAAGCGGCCGCCACGGGCGATGATCGAGGTGACCATGAAGGTCCAGAACGGCATCCCGGTCCAGCCGGACATGATCGTGATGACCTTGTAGGGGAAGGGCGTAAGCCCAGCGATCAGAACCGCCCAGAAGCCGACATCATTAAAGCGCTCGTTGAAGGCTTCCATCTTGTCGGTCTTGCCGAGGTTCTCGAGGATAGGCTGGCCGATCTGCTCGAAGGCGAACGCGCCGATCGCATAGCCGAGCATCCCGCCGAGGACCGAGGCCACCATGGCAACACCCGCGATCCGGAAAGCCCGGTGCGGCGTGGCGAGGATCATCGGAATCATCAATACATCCGGCGGGATGGGGAAGAACGAGCTTTCAATGAAAGCGACGATCGCCAGAGCCCACATCGCGTGTTTTCCGGCGGCGAGAGAAATCGTCCAGTCGTAGAGTCCGCGAAGCAATGTCTGGTTTCCTGTAATGCTGCAATGTGCAAACATCACGCGCAGGTTCCGGGGTCAAGCGGGGGATGGCGCATGAAATGGCAAGGGCGGCGCGGGAGTCGCAACATCGAGGATCGACGCGGTCGGTCCGGACCGGTCCGGACCGCAGGTGGCATTGGCGGCCTCGGGCTGCTGGTGATCGTTGTTCTCGGCTGGATCCTTGGGATCGACCCGTCCTTTCTGATCGGCGGCGGTCAGCAATCGGCGCCGGGCGGCTACAGCAGTGGCCAGGCGCCCAGCCCGGAGGAGGATGCGGCGGCCCAGTTCGTGTCGGTCGTCCTCGCCGACAACGAGCAGATCTGGGCGAACCTCTTCCAGACGCAGGTCGGACAACCCTACAATCCGCCGATCCTGGTGCTGTTCTCCGGCGTCACCCAGTCACCCTGCGGAAATGCCTCCGGTGCCACCGGGCCGTTCTACTGCCCGCTCGACAAGAAGGTCTATCTCGACACTGCCTTCTTTGCCGAGCTGCGGGACCGGTTCGGCGCGAGCGGTGATTTCGCGGCGGCCTACGTGGTGGCCCACGAGGTCGCGCACCACGTGCAGGACGAACTCGGCATCCTCGCGCAGGCCAACCGCATCCGGGCGCAGGTCGGGCAGGCGGAATCCAACGCGATCTCGGTCCGGATCGAGCTGCAGGCCGACTGCTATGCCGGGATCTGGGCGCGGCAGGTCCATGAACAGCTCGGCACGCTGGAATCGGGCGACCTCGACGAAGCGCTGGTCGCCGCGCGGGAGATCGGCGACGACACTCTCCAGCGCGAGGCCGGACGGGTGCCGCGTCCGCATACCTTCACACACGGCACGTCCGAGCAGCGGCAGCGCTGGTTCGCGACCGGGGTGCAGTCGGGACAGCTGGCGTCCTGCGACACCTTCGGCACGGACGCATTGTAGGCCGCGCCGTAGCTCCGACGACAGCCTTGCAAGCAGCGCATGGGTGCCCCAGGGCGGGCCATTCATTGGTTGCAAACCGTGACCGGACAGACGCATAGGAGGGCAGCACCTCCCAGAGCATCCAACCGCAACGGAGCCACGCCTGATGACTGTCCTGATCTGCGGAGCCGGCATTTCCGGCCTCACCCTCGGCCTCTCGCTGCACCAGGTCGGGGTTCCGTTCCGGATCATCGAGGCCATCGCGGAACTGCGTCCGCTCGGCTTCGGCGTCAACCTTCAGCCTCACGCAGTGCGGGAGCTCTATGATCTCGGCCTGAAGGAGCAGCTCGACAAGATCGGCCTGCGCACCGAGCGCATGGCCTATTTCAACGCCCTCGGGCAGGAGATCTGGTCGGAGCCGCGCGGGCTGCAAGCTGGCTATCTCTATCCGCAATACTCGATCCATCGCGGCGGCCTGCAGATGATGCTGCATGAAACCCTGCTGGAACGCTGCGGCCCGAGCGCGATCCTCGCGGGCGCAAAGGTCAGCGAATGGAAAGAAACGCCGCAGGGGCTCGAGGTCGTCCTGACGGACCGGAACTACGGCGTCGAGCTTGACCGGATCAAGGGCTCGGTCCTCGTCGCCTGCGACGGCGCGCGGTCCTCGGTTCGCAAGACCCTTTTCCCTGAGGTGAGCGCGCCCAACTTCCGTCACACGATGATGTGGCGCGGCGTGTCTCACGGGCCGCGGTTCCTCGGCGGGCAGACGATGACGATTTCCGGCGAGAAGGGCCGAAAGTTCGTGGCCTATCCCATCGCCCACAAGGGCAGGGACCAGAGCTTCATCCACTGGATCGCCGATATCGACAACGCCCCCAAGCGCGACATGGACAAGCAGGACTGGAGCCGCAACGGCGATATCGCCGACGTGCTGCCGAGCTTCGAGGACTGGCATTTCGATTGGCTCGACGTGGCCGAGTTGATCCGCAGCACCGAGCTTTGCTGGGAATGGCCGCTGGTCGACCGCGACCCGCTCCCGAGCTGGACGCTCGGGCCGATCGCGCTCCTGGGCGATGCCGCGCATCCGATGTACCCGATCGGATCCAACGGGGCCTCGCAGGGCATTCTGGATGCCCGTGTCATGGCCCGCGAGATCCGCGACCAGGGTGCGACGGCTTACGCGTTGGTCAGTTACGACGCGGCGCGGCGCGAGCCGGTGAACGCCATCATGGCCGCCAACCGCGGCGAAGGACCCGATGCGGTGCTCGATGCGGTGGCCGAACGCGCGCCGGACGGGTTCGACGATATCGACAGCGTTCTGAGCGAGGACAAGCGCCGTGGCTATTCCGACCGCTACAAGCAGGCCGCCGGCCTGACGGTCGAGGAGATCAACGCCCAGCCTTCGATCATCGGCGCGGCCCCGGCGGCGCCCACGCGCGGCCCGATCGGGGACTGACGCGTGACCGAGACGACGCTGGCGCCGGCACGCCCGGAACACCTTGTGGAAAGCGCCGCGCGCTGGCTGGCCTGGCTCGGCGGTACGATCCTTGCAGCACTGTCGGTGATGACGGTGGTTTCCATCGTCGGTCGCTCGCTGGACGGGGTCGGCCTCGGCGCGGTGCGCGGCGATTACGAGATGGTCGCCAACGGCTGTGCGCTTGCGGTCTTCTACTTTCTCCCGTGGTGCCAGCTTCGGCGCGGCCACGTCACGGTCGACATCCTGACCAATGCCTTCCCGGCCCGCATCCAGGCGATCTTCGGACTGATCGGCGATCTGCTGATCACCATCGCCTCGGCGGTGATCCTGCGGCAGCTCTGGTTCGGATTCGGCGAGAAGTTTCCCTACGGCTCCGACGCGCTGCGCGACGCGCTCGGGATGAGCTACAAGCCGTTCTTCCCCGAGACGACCTACGAATTGCAGGTGCCGGTCTGGACCCTCTATGCGGCGGCGCTGCTCGGCGCGGCGATGATGGTGATCGTGGGCCTCTACACGGTCTGGCGATCCTGGGGCTGGGTCCGGGACGGGCAGGAGAGCGCGCTATGACCGGACTTCCCCTGGCATTGACCGCGCTCGGCATGATGCTGGGCGCAGTGTTCCTCCGGGTGCCGATCGCGCTGGCAATGGGCTTCGCGGGCTTCTTCGGCACCTGGTATGTGATTGGCACGCCCGACGGCTCGATGGCGCAGCTCAAGACGCTGACCTACGAGACCTTCTCCAATCAGGGCCTCGCAGTGGTGCCGCTGTTCCTGCTGATGGGCCAGATCGCCACCCGGACGGGCATGTCCTCGGCGCTGTTCGCCGCCGCGTCGGACTGGCTCGGCCACCGCCGCGGCGGGGTCGCCATGGCCTCCATCGGCGCCTGCGCGGGGTTCGGCGCGATCTGCGGCTCCTCGCTGGCGACGGCCTCGACGATGGGGCAGGTGGCCCTGCCGGAGATGCGCGCGCGCGGCTATTCCGACGCGCTCTCGACAGGCGTTCTGGCCGCCGGCGGCACCCTCGGCATCCTCATCCCGCCCTCGGTGATCCTGGTGATCTACGCGATCCTCGCCGAGCAGAACATCGTCAAGATGTTCATGGCCGCGTTGATACCGGGTGTGCTCGCCGCGCTCGGATACATGCTAACGGTGGCGCTCTATGTCCGGCTGCGGCCCGGCGCGGGCCCCGTCGGCCGGCGCAAGCCCTGGAGCGAACGCTGGGGCACCCTGCGCGCCACCTGGCCGGTGATCGCGATCTTCGGGCTCACCATGGGCGGCATCGTCGGCGACTGGGACTGGTCGCGCCCGGGCGACCAGGCGCTCTTCACCCCCAACGAGGCGGCGGCCTTCGGCTGCACCGCGACGGCGCTTTACGGTTTCCTGCGCGGCCGCCTCTCAATCGCCGGCCTGCTGGAATCCTTCCTCGAGACCGCCAAGGCCACGGGCATGATCTTCTTCATCCTGCTCGGCGCCGAGATCTTCAAGGGCTTCCTCGCGCTCACCCGCGCGCCGAACCTGCTGGCCGACTGGGTGCTGACACAGGGCTATGCACCGATGCTGGTGCTGGTGGCGATGCTGCTGTGCTACCTGCTGTTCGGCTGCGTGATGGAGAGCCTGTCGATGATCCTGCTGACGGTGCCGATCTTCCTGCCGGTGATCGAGGCTCTGGACTTCGGCATGTCGGCCGATCACACGGCAATCTGGTTCGGCATCCTCGCGCTGATCGTCGTCGAGGTCGGGCTGATCACGCCACCGGTGGGGATGAATCTCTTCATCCTGAACGGCGTCGCGCCGGACATCCGGATCGGCCGCACCTATGTCGGCGTGATGCCCTTCATCGTCTCGGACCTGCTGCGCGTCTGCCTTCTGGTGGCCTTTCCCGCCATCTCGCTCTGGCTCGTCACGCTGACCGGCTGAGCCCGCCCATTTGTGCTGGCGTCGTGCTTTGAGTGGCGCTAAACAGGCGCTCGGTGGCCCGAGTGGCGGAATGGTAGACGCAGCGGATTCAAAATCCGCCGGTAGCAATATCGTGCGAGTTCGAGTCTCGCCTCGGGCACCAGAGATCCTCTGATTCAAGACGAATTCCTTGCCCACAGGACGTGTTTTCCCTGGGAAGACGCGCTTTTTGGATGATCGGTCGCCGCCCTGAATCGGATGCGCCCGGCGGGCAGGACGGCGCATCGACCATCACCAGCTCAGCGCATTGAAAAGGCAGTCCATAGGAAGTGACCTCTTTGACCATGTTTCCGCCACAATGAGGCGACAGGGTAACCTCTGCGGCTGTGGCCAGACTGCAAGATAGCGTCGGTGCGGCGGGGAAAGGGTAGTGATGCGTTCGGGGACGGAACCGAAAGATCAGAGCCACGGAAGGACCTACGGGGACGAACTCCCCGTCGGGTCCGAGTTGCTGCGTGGCCAGTATCGGATCGAACGGTTCCTGAACTCCGGCGGTTTCGGCATCACCTATCTGGCCCGCAACAGCCTGGACCGCATCGTGGTGATCAAGGAATGCTTTCCCGGCTTCTTCTGCTGCCGTTCCGGCAACGAGGTTCGGGTGCGGTCAGACGCGCATGCCAAGGATTACCAGACCCTCATCGACCTGTTCCGCACCGAGGCGCGGTCGCTGGCGATGCTGGAGCACCCCAACATCGTGCGGGTGCACGAGGTGTTCTCGGACAACAACACCGCCTACATGGCGCTGGATTTCGTCGAGGGCAGGGACCTTCACACCCTGATCGCCGAGGATGGCGAGCAGATGGGCGCAACCGAGGTCCGCGACCTGCTGATGTCGCTGCTGACCGCCGTGGCCCATGTCCATGCGCGCGGGATCCTGCACCGGGACATCTCGCCCGACAACATCCTGATCGAGCGCAACGGCAACCCCGTGCTGATCGATTTCGGCGCCGCCCGGGCGGAGGCCGCGCGCGGACCGCGGGGCGCGTCGGCGCTGCAGGCGGTCAAGGATGGCTACTCGCCGCACGAGTTCTATTCCCGCAGCCGCACCCATTCCGCCGCCAGCGATCTTTACGGCCTGGCCGCGACCTTTCACTTCGTGATCACCGGCGAGGCGCCGCCGCCCAGCCAGGACAGGCTCGCGGCGATCGCGGAGCACATGCCGGACCCTTACCGCCGGCTCGAGGGCCGGGTCGCCCGCTTCGACCGGCCGTTTCTGGCCGCGATTGACCGGTCGCTGCAGGTCCTGTCGCGGGACCGGATGCAGAGCGCCCAGGAATGGCTGCTCCAGATCGACGACCAGAGCCGCTATTCGGAAGCGCTCGCGACCGCCCGTGCCGACGCACGGATCGACCATCTGGTGAGCCAGTTGGTGGCCCAGACCAATGTCGAGCTGGAGAAGTCGCTTGCGGAAGAGCGGGAGCGCGAATCGGAAGAGGCCCGCCTGCGGGATGAAGAGGCCGAGCGAAAGCGGATCAAGGACGAGAGACGCCGCCTGGAGCTCGAGGAGCAGGAACGCCGGGATGCCGAGGAGGCGGCAGCGCGGCGGCCGGGATCGCTGTCGGAATGGGAAGAGGATTACGAGCGCGGCCGCGTGCCGATGGCGTCGGCCGAGGTGCCCGCTCTGCGACCGGAAATCGACTACTACACGATCGTTTCCAGGAAATCGAAAGACCGTACCGAGGACCCGGAGGAGAAGCTCCGAACGGAGGCGGCCGAAGCGCCGCGTTCCAGGAAGTCCCTTTTGGGATTAGGCCCGCGGAACCCCGAAACCCGCCTCCACTGATAAAACACCCCCAAGTTGCCGGGAGAGCCGACAAATGAGATTTATCTCCGAGCTGATCGAAAAGAAGAAGGCCGCCGAACCGGATGCCTCGAACCAGGATGCCAAGGTCCGCGCCACCGGCGGTCTTGCCCTGCATGACGCGACCCGGCGTCGCCCGGTGTCCCTCGTCGACGAATCCTTTCCTTCCTCCGGGCGGCGGCGCGACACCTCTGGCTGGGGCGCAGATCCGGACGATCTGGCTGACACGCTGGAAGGTGGGCCGGATCAGTCGCTGTCCGCCCGTCCGCGTAATGGATTTCATCAAAGCCTTGCCTCGGTTCGCCGCACCGAGATCCCGCGGGAGAAGCCGTCCGACGCCGGCGCACTGCATCCGTTGCGCCAATGTGGCCGCCCGGCCGAGCTAGCCGACGCGGAGACCGAGGCTGGCGCCGCCGAGGATCACGATGCATTTCACGACGCGCCGGAGTCACCGGCGGAGGATCAGGCAGAGGCGCCGTTCCTTCTGACCGAGGGGGCAGAAACGGAGGCCGAAGAGACCCTTTCTGACGAGCTCGACGATGCCGCCCGCACCGAGAGGAACCTAAACCTCGCGTTCGAAACCCCTCTGAAGGCCGTTTCTGCGGGCGTCTTTCACGAAAAGCCCGCGGCCGACTTCGATCACAAGGGCGAAACCGAAACCGCCGTCGGCGCCCTGAGCACCGCCGAGAACGATCTCGATGAGGGCGCAGTCGAAGCCGCTCCGGAAGCGGTGGCCGAGGATGGCGGGCCCGATCTGGAAGAAGCGGTCGGGAACACGCTGCGCATCTGGGATCTCGATGGCGAGGACGAGGCGGACGAAAATTCTGTTATGGCGGCGGAGGACGACGATACCGAACCGCTTTCCTGTGATGCCTCTAGCGATCTCGACTGCACGTCCGAACCTGTCGATAGCCCGGAGGAAGCGGCCGCCGCGGCCAGCGAGCCCGCGCCGGAACGGATCGAGCGCCCGCGCGCCGGTCGCGTCAAGACCCGGTTGCTCGGCTTCCATCGCCCCGAAGAGCTGGAGGCCGATCCCTTCTCCGCCCCCCAACGCAGCAAGGTGGCCGACGTAGCCCAGTTCCCCGTTGGCTGGCTCGTCGTCGTTCGCGGCCCCGGCCGCGGCGCCAGCCACGCGCTGTTCCAGGGCGTCTCGACCATCGGGCGCGCCGACGACCAGACAGTGCCGCTCGATCACGGCGATACCAGCATCTCCCGCCAATCCCACGCCGCGATAGCCTACGACGAGGAGCAGAACGCCTTCTTCATCGGCCACGGCGGAAAGGCCAACCTGGTGCGTCTGAACGGAATGCCGGTGCTCAGCACCGAGCCTCTCACCAGCGGCGACGAGATCCGGATCGGAGAAACCACGCTGCGTTTTGTTGCCCTGTGCGGGTCCGAGTTTTCATGGGGTAACGACGATGACGCTGGTGCGCGGGATGCTGCAACGATCTGAACCAACGTTCGAGGCGGCATCCGCTGTCAGTGTGGGCAAGCGCGCCTATCAGGAGGATGCGGTGCTGTTCGACTGCCCGGTGGGCGGCGAGACCGGTCTCGTGGTGCTGTCGGATGGCATGGGCGGCCATGCCGCCGGCGACGTGGCCAGCAGCATCGTCCTCACCGAGGTGTTCAGCGAACTCAAGCTCCAGTCGACCCGCCAGGAAGAAGACGAAACCGGCGTCCGCACGCTTCTGATGCGCGCAGCGCATGGAGCGAACGACTGCATCCGCGCCTATGTGGACGAGCAGCCAGATGCACTCGGCATGGGAGCGACGCTGGTGGCCGGCGTTCTTCGCGGGCCGTTCCTGCACTGGATCTCCATCGGGGATTCGCCGTTGCTGCTGTTTCGCGGCGGAGAGCTGATCCGCCTGAACGAAGAGCATTCCTTCGGCCAGCAGATGGATTCGATGGTGGAGGCCGGGTTGATGACCCGCGAGGTGGCAGACCATCATCCCGACCGCAACTGCCTGACTTCGGTGGTCGGTGGCGGAGGGATCGCACAGATCGACTGTCCGGACATTCCCTTTGAACTGTTCGACGAGGATATCCTGATCTTCGCCAGCGACGGGCTCCAGTTCCTGCCCGACAGCCGGATCGCCGAGGTGCTGGGGGACTGGCAGAAGACCCCGAGCACCAGCATCGCCACGCAACTGCTGCGCGAGATCGAGCGGCTCAACGATCCCGACCAGGACAATGTCTCCATTGTCGTGGTCAAGGTGGCGATGGCGCGTGCGCCCATGGCCCGTTCGCCCGAGCCGCGCCCGCAACGGGCGCCCGTGACCCCGGTGCGGCCAGAGCCCTTGCGTGCAAATCTCGACGTGAAGTCGGCCGATCCGGGAGGGAGGTCGGTCCTCGTCTTGCGCGGCGCGCCCTGACGTGCGACTGGCAGGCATGAGCCAACACGCGACCTTCGACCAGATCTGCGACCGCCTGCACGCCCTGATCGAGGGCGGGCATCTGCCGGACAAGGCCGCGCAGCAGGCAGGACGCCTGCTGCAGCGGCTCGAAACGCCGGTGCGCTTTTCGCTGCTCGGGCCTTCGAGCGTCGAGCGGGCACGGATCATCAATGCATTGCTCGACCGCGACGTCGTGCCGCTCTGGCCCGGCCGGCCCTCCATGCAGCTCGGGTTCGGCGAACAGCCGGCTACCAGCGCCACGTTGTCGAACGGGCGGCGGGTTGCGCTGGACGACCTCGACGGCGGGCTTGCCCCCGAGACGGTGTTCCTGTCGCTGACCCGAAACGAGCCGCTTCTGCGCACGACGCGGCTGCTCGACGTTGTGACGGACGGAACCCCGGCTGAATTGCGCATGGCGCTGCGGTGGGCGGCGAAACGCACGGATGTCTTCCTGTGGTGCACGAGTCGCTTCGACCCCGCGGAGCAGGACGTCTGGCGCAGCGTCGACGAGCGCTTCATGGATCACGCGTTCCTCGTGCTCTGGGGCGAGGACAGGGAGATCCGCGCCCGGCAGCTCAAGGCCGAGTTGGCCGGCGAGTTCCTGGATGTGATCCCGGTGAACCTGGATGCTGCAAAGCCGTCGGAAGATCCCGGCTTGCGGAGCCTTTCGCAGGGACTGCGCCGCCATGTCGACCTCGGCAGGCAGGCCGACAACGATTCTGCCCTGCTGTTCCTGAAGAAATTCGCCGATCTGGCAGGGCAGCCCGATCTGGCGCGGGGCACCGCCGTAGAACGGCCCTCAGCCGCCGCGCCGCTCGCACCGCCTGTGTCGATGCCCGTATCGTTCAGGGATCCGCCGGCGCCGTCCGTCGCGGAGCCGGAAGATGCGGCCGGGCGCGAGGCGGTGCAGCGGGCCTGCCGGCAGGGTCTTTCGCTGATCTGCGACCGGGCGCGCCAGCTCGGCGCGCTGCTGAACGACGATGTCTCGGGAGACTCCGAGGGAATTGCGGCGCATTGCCGACAGACCATCGAACACCTGACCGGCATCCTCGATTCCGCCGCCGATTTGCCACATCAGGACCGCGCTGCGTTCTCGGACATGTTGATGAGCGCCGAGGAATTGCTGGTGCTGATGGAGATCGAGGGGGACGGTCAGCCCGGCGTCGACAGCCTTTGCCTGTTGATCCAGCTACGCCGGGCCTTCGAGGAACGGCTGGCGGCCTGAGCGAGTGACGCGGCCTGTTTTCGGCGCGTCACAATCGGTTAACCTTAGTGACCGGCTCTCGCTCCTCGCCCGATTGCTGCCTTAGTATTGCCATCAAGCCCCGCGATTGTCGGACATACACGGGTGTAGACGTGCGGCCGGCCGCTGCCAATGATGGTCTGGCCGCATTTGCGTCTCGCCCGGCCGTATCGTCGCGAGGGTGCTGGATGAAACTCGACAGCAAATTCGAAACCGCAGAGATGCTCGAGCCGGCGGCGGAGCTGGACCTGCTGGCCAATGGCGCCTCGGCCCTGCGTCCGATTGCCGACGGCCTCGACGAGCTGTCGCAGGCCATAGACACCATTTCCGACATCGGCGACCGGGCGATCTCGGCCAGCACGCGCAAGCTGCAGCAGCGGCTGCGCCGCGCCGAGCCGAGCGTCACCATGATCGGCCAGGTGAAATCCGGCAAGACATCGCTCGTCAACGCGATGATCGGCTGCCCGGACCTGCTTCCGGCCGATGTAAACCCCTGGACCTCCGTGGTCACCTCGATCCACCTCCGCTCGCGGCCGCTGGTCGACAGCAACCGCGCGGTGTTCCGCTTCTTCGAGCAGGACGAGTGGAAGCGCCTGATGCAGGGCGGCGGGCGGCTTGGGGAACTGGCCGGGCGGGCAGGAGCCGACGGCGACCTTGCCAAGGTCGCGGCCCAACTCGACGCGATGCGCGACAAGTCCCTGGGGCGGCTCGGGGACAAGTTCGAACTGCTGATGGGCCAGGAGCATAAATACGGCTTCCTCGATCCGGAACTGGTGGAGCGCTACGTCTGCCTCGGTGACGATTTCGAGTTCGACAACGACACTTCGACAAGCCGCGGCCGCTTCGCCGACATCACCAAATCCGCCGATCTCTACATGTACCGCCCGGAATACCCGGTCGACCTGTGCATCCGCGATACGCCAGGCGTGAACGACACGTTCATGATGCGCGAGCAGATCACCGTCCGGGCGATCCGCGAAAGCCGCTCCTGCGTGGTTGTGCTGTCGGCCCACCAGGCGATGAGCGCGGTCGACCTCGCGCTGATCCGGCTGATCGCCAACATCCCCTCGCGCAGCGTGGTGATCTTCGTCAACCGGATCGACGAACTGTCCGATCCCGGCTCGCAGGCCAGCGACATCGCCGCCAGCATCCGCAAGACGATCAAGGACCATCACGGCCCCGCTGATGCAAAGATCATCTTCGGCAGCGCCTACTGGGCCAACCATGCGCTTCGCGGCAACGTGGGCGAGATGGACCCGCATAGCCGCAGCGCGCTGATCAACTGGGCCGAAGCCGAGACAGGCGGAATGCCCGAGGATGCCGACGGCCAGCTTTCGCCAGCACAGATCTGGGAGCTTTCGGGCCTGCCGGAACTGTTCTCGGCACTTTCCGAGCGGGTGTCGGACTCGGTCGGGCGGGACGTGTCCGACAACGTCGCGCGCACCGCGTTCAACCTTGTCAGCAGCCTGGAGACCACCGAGCGGATCATGGTCCGGCGCGAGCACGACAGCAACGTCGTGCCGCTCAACCGCAAGGCCCTGCCGTCCGAGCTCGACCGCATCGAGAAACGCAGCATCGCCCGGATCGACGAGGAATTCGCCAAGCTGATCCCGGAATTCCACGAGCGGCTCGACCGCGCCAACCTCGGTTTCTTGGATCGCGCCACCGGGGCGCTGATCAAGCATCTCGAAGCCTATGGCGAGCTGTCCGTCTGGAACTACGACCCGACCGGGCTGCGCATCCTGCTGCGCACCGCCTACCAGGTGTTCGTCCGCCGCAGCCAGGCCGTGGTGCAGAAGATCTACGACGACGCAGCGGTCGAGATCCGCGAACTCTATGTTCGCGGCTTCGATGTGGACAGCGCCGCTTTCTCCATCGAACCGCCCGCAGTTCCCTCGGTGCCGCCACCGGTGTTTCTTGGCCAGACCATCGCGCTCGACATGAACGCGGGCTGGTGGAAGCGCTGGTGGCGGAGCCGGCGGGGGTATCGGGCCTATGCCAAGGACTTCGGGGAACTGATCCTCTCGGAAACCAGCTCGATCGTGCAGGCGCTCAAGAACGACTATGGCGAAACCACCCGCGATGCCGCGATGGCGCCGCTGGTGGAATTCACCCGCGCTCAGCGTGCGATCCTCGAAGACCTGTCGCAGCGCAGCGAGATCCTCCCGGAGGACCTCGGAGACTACGGCCTCGGGGAGGAGGCAAAACACAAGGCAGCCGCGCTCGCGTCAGCCAAACAGGTGCTGATGCGGCATCTCGCACCGAACAAGACGGAGACCCATTGATGCAGACCTTCGCCACATCCGGATCCGCTCGTCCCGTGGTTGCCCTGATGGGCGAGTTCAGCGCGGGCAAGAGCACACTTGCGAACCTGCTTATCGGCGAAGGTGTGTCGCCGGTCAGGGTCACCGCCACCCAGCTGCCGCCGATCTGGTACGCCCACGGCGCGCCCGGCGCGGAATGCGTCGACCATGATGGCGGGGTGACGGAGCTCGACCTCGACGATCTCGGATCGGTCTCGGTGGAGGACACCGCCTACATCCGGATCCGTCTGGAATCCGACATTCTCGAGCTGATGGATTTGATCGACATGCCGGGCATCTCCGACCCGAACCTGTCGTCGAAGACCTGGAAACAGGTGCTGCCCTATGCCGATTGTGTGATCTGGTGCAGCCACTCCACCCAGGCTTGGCGGCAGAGCGAGGCGGCGATCTGGTCGGAGGTGCCGGAGCACCTCTATGACAACAGCATCCTGCTCTTGACCCGTTTCGACAAGATCCTGACCGAGATCGACCGGCGGCGATTGCTGGCCCGCGTGCGCTCCGAGACCGACGGGCTCTTTTCCGGCGTCTTCCCGATCTCGCTGCTGCAGGCCGCGAATGCGGAAGAGGACCGGACCGCGTGGGAAGATAGTGGTGCAGAGGATTTCACCCAGAAGCTGCTCGATGTCGTGATGGGGCTGCATCCGGCCGCGCGCGACGAGCGACCTCGCCCTGTTGTCGTGGACGATGCGATCCTCGTGGAACGCCGAACGGTGGGAAGCGACGACCTGGACACGGAGCCCACCGAGGCCGCTCGGGCACCAGCCTTTGCCGGCGGTGTCGGTATGGTCACACCACGTCGCGTGGTGCGCCGCGCAGGGGCCAGCACCTCCCGGGAGCGTTTGCCGCGCTCGGCGCTCGACGAGGTGAGTTTCTGAGCCACCGGCCAGCGTCGCGCCGGCAAAGTTCCAAGTGCGTGCAGGGCGCGATCGCGGATGCAATCTCCGATTGAGGGTCGACATCCGGCCTGCAAGACGGGAAATGGTGTCATCGGTTCACTGGAAGATCGCTGACATGACACTCACCGCGCGGGACGAGACATTGACCAAGGATCTCGACAGGCTCCGGCGCACCCACGCCGGGATGGACGCGCTCGTCTATCTCGACTTCAAGGCCGGGACGGTGCTCTGCGTGAGTGCGGCGGCGGATCATCCGCAGGAAGTCTTCGACGAATTGTGCAGCCTTTGTGCCGAGACCTTCACCGATCTGCAGCCGCAAACGACACAGGCGATGGTGGTGACGCTGACCGAGGTGCTGGTGCTGCAGCGCTCCTCGAGGACGCCCGGCACGTCGCTTTGCCTCATCCTCGATCCCGAGATACCGCTCGACGAGGTCAGGAAACTCGCGCAGCAGGCGCTGTCGCAGCTCGAGCTGTGATCCGGCAGAATTCGCCGCAACCGAACGCCAGGGAGATCGCACATGGAAAGCCCGCAGGACATCGCCCGAAAAATCCGCCGTTTGTCCTCGGCCGGCGGCCAAGGCAACCGCGGTCGCCTGCTTCGCGCTTTCGGCGGGCGAAGCCTGCTCGCCTCCCTGCTGCTGGAAGTCGACGAGACGATCCTGCCGCGGACGCTGCGGATCGGCAACGGCTCGGGAAGCGAGATCGTGCTCTCGGCGGCCAACCGGCGATTGCTGCAAGCCTCGGCCGGGTCGTCGACAGGGCGCGGCGGCGTCGAGATCGAACCGGATTCGCAAGACCCTGACTCCATGAATGCGCTGCTGGATTTGCTGGAAGATTTCATTGCCGGCAGTGAAACCCTGCGCGTCAGGTCCGAAGCGCCCGGAAGCGCCACCTCCGGCCTGATCGGAGTCTCGGCCCGCCGACTGTCCGATACCTGGGGTGCGCCGATGTACCCGCCGGAGGCGCCTTCGCTACCCGAGCAACTCGACGCCGTTCTGATGGAACACCGCAGCGGGATCGTCGCCTGGCAGCGCCGGCAGGACGGCCAGACCGATTGCGGTGGCGACGCGTGCTTCTATGACGACCTCGGGCCGCTCTCCGCCACGCTGGAGAAACGGGCTCTCAGGCTGTCGCGGACGCTGTCGGACCTCTCGCGCGAGCGCTGCCTCTTCATGTTCGATCACCACGGAGAGGCGGGGCATGACGTGATCCTCGCCTCGCTCGACGGCGCCGTACTCACCCTCCTTGTCCGGCCCGAGGCTCAGGCGCCACTTGCCTCCGCGCTGCGCGATCTGCTGCACGGATGGCCCGCCGTCAGGGCCGCCTGACCCTTCAGGGCGGCAAGGCTATGTGAATGCCATGCATGAAGATCTTGCTGATTATGAATTTCATAAATACCCCAGACTGCGTTAGAGGAGAGCGGTTCTCCTATCCCTGACTCGAGCCCGTAGCCTGAAATGACCAAACGTTCCGCCGTTTTCGACCGCCTCCTCGAGGCCGCCCGCGACCGCATCCTGATCCTCGATGGGGCGATGGGCACACAGATCCAGCGGCTCGGGCTGTCGGAGGGCGATTTCCAGGGCTGCGGCGGCGGTAGCTGCTCGTGCCACCTTCCGCATGCGAGCGACCGCCCCCAGCAGGGCAACAACGACCTGCTGAACCTGACCCGCCCGGATGTGATCGAGGAGATCCATTACCAGTACGCGATTGCCGGCGCCGATATCGTGGAGACGAACACCTTCTCCTCGACCACGATCGCCCAGGCCGATTACGCGATGGAGGGCGCGGTGCGCGACCTCAACGTCGCCGGCGCACGGCTGGCCCGGCAGGCGATGGATCGGGCGGAAGCGACGGATGGCCGGCCGCGCTTCGTCGCCGGCGCCCTCGGGCCGACGAACCGCACCGCCTCGATCAGCCCGGATGTGAACAACCCCGGCTATCGCGCTGTGACCTTTGATCAATTGCGCGTTGCCTATGCCGAGCAGGCGGACGCCCTGATCGAGGGCGGCGCCGACATCCTGCTGATCGAGACGATCTTCGACACGCTCAACGCCAAGGCCGCGATCATGGCTTGCGAGGAGGTCTTTGCCGCCCGGGGGCTGCGCCTGCCGGTGATGATCTCGGGCACGATCACCGACCTGTCGGGCCGCACGCTCTCCGGCCAGACGCCGACCGCGTTCTGGCATTCCGTGCGCCACGCCATGCCGGTGACCGTCGGCCTCAACTGCGCGCTCGGCGCTTCGGCCATGCGGCCGCACCTCGCCGAGCTTTCGGCCGTCGCCGACACGCTGATCTGCGCCTACCCGAACGCCGGTCTGCCCAACGAGATGGGGGAATACGACGAGACCCCGGAGCAGATGGCGGCTCAGGTCGCGGGCTTCGCGAAGGACGGTCTGGTCAACGTGGTGGGCGGCTGCTGCGGCTCCACCTACGAACACATCCGCGCCATCGCCGCGGCGGTAAAGGATTGCGCCCCGCGCGCGATCCCCGAACAGCCGCCGCTGATGCGGCTGTCGGGCCTCGAACCCTTCACCCTGACGTCCGACATCCCCTTCGTGAACGTGGGCGAGCGCACCAACGTCACAGGCTCCGCCCGTTTCCGCAAGCTGATCAAGACCGGCGATTACGCCGCCGCGCTCGATGTCGCCCGGGACCAGGTCGAGAACGGCGCGCAGGTGATCGACGTCAACATGGACGACGGCCTGATCGACTCGCAGGCCGCGATGGTCGAGTTCCTCAACCTCATCGCCGCCGAGCCGGACATCGCCCGCGTACCGGTGATGATCGACAGCTCCAAGTGGGAGGTGATCGAGGCCGGCCTGAAATGCGTGCAGGGCAAGGCGATCGTCAACTCGATCTCGATGAAGGAGGGCGAGGAGAGCTTCCTGCACCAGGCCCGGCTCTGCCGCGCCTACGGGGCGGCGGTGATCGTCATGGCCTTCGACGAGCAGGGACAGGCCGACACGGCCGACCGCAAGGTCGAGATCTGCACCCGGGCCTACAGGCTGCTGACCGAGCAGGTCGGCTTCCCGCCCGAGGACATCATCTTCGACCCCAACGTCTTTGCCGTCGCCACCGGGATCGAGGAACACGACAATTACGGCGTCGATTTCATCGAGGCCACGCGGCGCATCACCGAGACCTGCCCGCATGTGCACATCTCGGGCGGCGTGTCGAACTTGAGCTTCAGCTTCCGCGGCAACGAACCCGTGCGCGAGGCAATGCACGCGGTCTTTCTCTACCACGCCATTCAGGCCGGGATGGACATGGGTATCGTTAACGCGGGTCAGCTCGCGGTCTATGACCAGATCGCGCCGGAGCTCCGCGAGGCCTGCGAGGACGTGGTCCTGAACCGCACGCCGAAGGCCGGCGTCAGTGCCACCGAGAACCTCCTTGAGATCGCCGAACGCTTCCGAGGGCAGGGTGGCGCAAAAGGGCGCGAAAAGGACCTGACCTGGCGCGAGTGGCCGGTCGAGAAGCGGCTGGAACACGCGCTGGTCAACGGCATCACCGAGTATATCGAGGCCGACACCGAAGAGGCCCGCCAGGCCGCCGAGCGCCCGCTGCACGTCATCGAAGGCCCGCTGATGGACGGGATGAACGTGGTCGGCGACCTGTTCGGCGCCGGCAAGATGTTCCTGCCGCAGGTGGTGAAATCCGCCCGCGTCATGAAACAGGCCGTCGCCGTTCTGCTGCCCTACATGGAAGAGGAGAAGCGTCTGAACGGCGGAAGCGGGCGCGAGAGCGCCGGCAAGGTGCTGATGGCGACGGTGAAGGGCGATGTGCACGACATCGGCAAGAACATCGTCGGCGTCGTTCTGGCCTGCAACAATTACGAGATCATCGATCTCGGCGTGATGGTGCCCGCCGAAAAGATCCTCGCCACCGCCAGGGCCGAGAATGTCGACGTGATCGGGCTGTCCGGCCTCATCACCCCGTCGCTGGACGAGATGGTCCACGTGGCCTCAGAGATGCAGCGCCAGGGGCTCGACCTGCCGCTGCTGATCGGCGGGGCGACCACGAGCCGGGTGCATACCGCGGTCAAGATCGATCCGCGCTACACTCTCGGCCAGGCGATCCACGTGACCGACGCCAGCCGCGCCGTGGGTGTCGTCTCCGCGCTCCTCTCCGCCGAGCAGAAGCCGGCCTATGTGGCGAAGATCGCAACAGAATATGCTGACGTGGCCGAGAAGCACGCCCGTGGCGAGCAGGCCAAGCGGCGGTTGCCGCTCGAAGCCGCGCGGGCCAATGCGCTCCAGCTCGATCACCAGGCCCACCGCGCCAGCGCGCCCACATTCCTCGGCACTCGCGTGCTCGAGGATTGGGATCTCGGCGAGCTTGCCCGCTACATCGACTGGACGCCCTTCTTCCGGACCTGGGAGCTCAAGGGCGTCTATCCCAAGTTGCTGGAGGACCCCGAACAGGGCGAGGCGGCGCGCCAGCTCTTTGACGACGCGCAGGAGATGCTCGGCCGGATCATCGACGAGAAATGGTTCACCCCGCGCGCCGTTGTCGGCTTCTGGCCCGCCAATGCCGTGGGCGACGACATCCGCCTCTTCAAGGACGACCAGCGCACCGAGACCCTCGCCACGCTCCACACCCTGCGGCAGCAGACGGCCAAGCGGGACGGGCGCCCGAACGTCGCGCTGGCCGATTTCGTCGCCCCCGAAGGCACGGGCCCCGATTACGTCGGCGGCTTCGTGGTGACGGCAGGCGCGGAGGAAATCGACATCGCCAAGCGGTTCGAAGCCGCGCACGACGATTATTCCGCCATCCTGGTCAAGGCGCTCGCCGACCGCTTCGCCGAGGCGATGGCCGAACGACTACACCAGATGGTCCGCACCGATTTCTGGGGCTATGCGCCGGAGGAGGCCTGCGACGCCGCCGACCTGATCGCCGAGCGCTACAGCGGCATCCGCCCGGCGCCCGGCTATCCCGCGCAGCCCGACCACACCGAAAAGACGACGCTCTTCGACCTGCTCGACGCCACCGCCGCCACCGGTGTGGAACTGACCGAAAGCCTCGCCATGTGGCCTGGCGCTTCGGTCTCCGGCTTCTATATCGGCCATCCGGAGAGCTATTACTTCGGCGTCGGCAAGGTGGAGCGCGACCAGGTCGAAGATTACGCCGCCCGCAAGAGCATGACCCTGGCCGAGGCCGAGCGCTGGCTCGCGCCCGTTCTGAACTACGCCCCGACGAGCGCCACGGAGATCGCGGCGGAATAGGCCGCGCCTCCAGCTTCTTCTTGGAAAAAATACCCCGCTCCAGCCGCGCGCCAATGAGCGCGGCGGAGATCGCCACACGCGCCGCCGGGGCCAAGCAGGCCCCGGCGCCACAGCCTCAGCCGGTGTTTCGCAGGCCGGAGGCCACGCCGTTGATCGACAGCAGGATCCCGCGTCGGGTCCGCTCGGAGATCTCCTCGGAACTGGCCATTCGGACCTTCTTGAGCAGTTCGACCTGCATGTGGTTCAGCGGGTCGAGATAGGGCGTGCGGTGGCGCAGACGCGCCTTCGCCTCGCCGGAGCGTTTGCGCTCGACAGGTGAAGTGCCGGTGATCATCTCGAGCGCCCGCACGGTCGCCTCCCACTCGGCGCTGATCCGGCCGAAGATCCGGTCCCGGATCTCCTTGTCCTCGCAGAGATCGGCGTATTGCGCGGCCATGGCGAGGTCGCTCTTGCCGATCATCAGGTCGATCTTGGAGACCATGGCGTGGAAGAACGGCCAGGCATCGTAGAGCGCGGCCAGTTTCTCGCCTTCGGGATCCTCGTTCTCGGCGCACCAGGCCTCGACCGCGGAGCCGAAGCCGTACCAGGCCGGCAGCATGATCCGGCACTGCGCCCAGGAAAACACCCAGGGGATCGCGCGCAGCGAGGTGATCTCACGGGTCTTGGAGCGCGAGGCGGGCCGCGAGCCGATGTTGAGCGAGGCGATCTCGTTGATCACGGTGGAGGACCAGAAGAACTCCTCGAACCCCTCCGTCTCGAAGACAAGGCTGCGATAGGCCCGGAAGGCGTGGTCGGACATGGCATCCATGATCGCCGAATACTCGCCGAGCGCGCTCTCCGCCTCGGGCATGAGCGTCGCCTCGAGCGTCGCGGAGACCAGCGTCTCGAGATGGGCATAGCCGATCTCTGCATGGGAATAGCGCGAGGAGATGACCTCGCCCTGTTCGGTCAGGCGGATCTGCCCGGCGACGGCGCCCGGCGGCTGCGCAACGATCGCCTCGCGGGTCGGGCCGCCCCCGCGGCCGATGGAGCCGCCCCGTCCATGGAACAGCCGCAACCGGATCTCTTTCTCCCGGAACAACTCGACCAGTGCACGCTCGGCCTTGAACAACTCCCAGTTCGAGGTGACCAGCCCGCCGTCCTTGTTGCTGTCGGAATAGCCAAGCATGATCTCCTGCTCGTCCTTCTGGGCGGTGACGATGCGGCGGTACTCGGGCGTCTCGAACAGCGCGCGCATGATGCCGGGACCGTTGCGAAGGTCGGCGATGGTCTCGAACAGCGGCACGATGGCGATCGAGCACTTGCCGTCGAGCGTCAGCAGTCCGGCTTCCTTCAGCAGGACGCAGAGCTCCAGAACGTCGGACACGGACTGCGCGTTGGAGATGATCGAGGTGACGATGGCTCGCGGGCCGAACCGGTCGACGATCTCCTTGGCGGCGCGGAACACCGCAAGCTCTCCCGCCGTCTTTTCCGAGTATTCCCAGTAGGGGCGGATCAGGGCGCGCGGCGAGGTCAGCTCCTTGCGCAGGATCTCCTGGCGGGCGGCCTCGTTCATGCCGAGATAGTCGGTGCCCGGCGCGATGGCTTCCAGCAGCTCGGCCACGGTCGCCTCGTGCACCGAAGAGTTCTGGCGCAGGTCGACGCTGGCCAGATGGAAGCCGAAGCTGCGCACCTTGCGCCGCAGATCGAGGATCCGGCCATCGGCAATCGCGAAAGCCTGGTGCGAGCGCAGCGACCGGTCGATCACGTCGAGATCGCGCAGCAGCTCCTCGGATCGGCCATAGGGTGCGCCCTTTGCGGTGTGCAGCGGCGCCGGGTTCTCCGGGTCGATCTCCGTAAGCGTCGCGGCAAGCCGGGCATAGATGCCGATCAGCGCACGGCGGTAGGGCTCGTCCAGCCGGTGCTCCGAGGTGTCGGGCGAGATGTCGGCCAGTTCCTGAAGGTCCTGGTTCACCCGCACCACGCGGGTCGACATCGACAGTTCCCGACCGAGCAGGTGCACTTCCTCGAGGTAGTGACGCAGCGCGTGGCCCGCCTGCATCCGGAACACCTCGCGCAGGATCGTGTCGGTCACGAACGGGTTGCCGTCGCGGTCACCGCCGATCCAGGTGCCGACGCGCAGGAAGGCCGGGAAATCCTGGCCGAAGCTCGCCTTGCCCAGCGATTTCAGCAGCGTCTCCTGCAGCTTGGGCACCGCCTGGAAGAAGGTGTGATCGTAGTAGGTGAGGCTGTTCTTGATCTCGTCGGTGACGCTCAGCTTGCTGCGGCGGAGCAGATGTGTCTGCCACAAGGTCTCGATCTCGCGCTCGATGCCGCGCTCGATCTCGGTGACGTCGAGCCCGACCTTGCGGGCACGGGTGCGCTCGTCCAGCAGCTTGGAGATGGCAAACTCCGCCCGCATCGTGCTCTGACGGCGGATCTCGGTCGGGTGGGCGGTGAGGATCGGGCTCACCAGCGCGTCCTTGAAAAAGGCGACGAGCTGGCTGTCGCTGAAACCGGCTTCCCTCGCCGCCTCGATCGCGTCGGGCAGGGCGTGGCCCGAGGCCTTGCGGTGATCGAGCAGGATCTGCTCGTCCTGGGCGATGTTCAGCAGGTGCAGAAAATAGGTGAAGGCCCGCAGCACGTGGAAGGTGAGATCCTCCGGCATGGCCGCGATCGTGTCGTGCAGCCGTCTCAGCGCGGATTCATCACCGGAGCGGTGCAGTTCCACCGAAGCACGGCGGATCTCCTCCACCGTATCGAAGGCAAGACCGCCCTCCTGCGTATGGAGAATTTTGCCGAGGATCCGGCCAAGAAAGCGGATCGCCTCGTCTTCCTCGTCGGCAAGAGAGAATTGGATGTCATCCGGTTGCTGCGTCACGCCTGTGCTCCCATCCGAGTGTTAGCGGCATCATGGCGCGACTTGTACAGCACCACGCGGTGCATTCAATGCAGACCGTGTCGCGGGGGCGGCCGGTGGAGCGAGATGGGCACAAACCGTCAGGGCTGCGACCGCTTGCGATCTGCGCCGGGATCGAATGCCCGAATTATAGGCACGGTGGTCGCGAGACGGGCAGGGCGCGGAAAAACGGACGATCGGTCGCGGGCGCTGCGCCCCACGCGTCATGGCTCTGTCACGGAGCGGGTACTAGCTCGCGGCACGTTTCCCTTGCGAGGTCAGAGCGATGCCGAGCCTTCTTCACGCCCAAACGCGTTTCGTTGTCATTATCTGGTTGCTGGTGAAGGGGCTGTCGACCGCCACGGCACAGGACGCGGATCCGACGCTTGGGCAGGCGATCTATGCCGAAAATTGCGTCGAATGTCATATGGAGGATGCGGGCGGCGACGATGTTGCGCCGGAGATCGCCGGCATTCCCCGCAACAATATCCGCCGGGCCATGGGCGGGCTGGAGGGGATGCCGGAGTTCGAAATGACCACCGAAGAGGTCGCGGCGGTTCACGCCTACCTGCGCACCCTCGACGACTAGATAGGGCCCGGCGGATCAGTCGCCGTCGGCGGCGCTGAAGCCGGTCTCCACCCCGAGGTTCGGGCCAAGGTTCTTGGCCATCTCGAGCTGGAGGTGGCGCACCTTGGTCTGCATCGCCTCCACCCGGATCCGGCTGGTCGGCTCCTTCACCGCCTCGGAGATCGGCTGCTCGATGGCCGCGAGCCGTCCCTCGGTCTGCTCGAAGACCTCAAGGATCCAGCCGCGGTCGGTCTCCCGCACGTCGCCGGCAAAGCCCAGCCGGACCATCTCGGCCAGCCCGTGGATCTGGGCGAGGATGATCTCGTTGCTCAGCCCGGACCGCCAGGCCTCCGCCTGGTCCGGGAAGGGGCGGTCGAAGGTGCCGAGCGGCCGGCCCAGCCGCGACTCGGCGACCCGGGTCAGGCCGAAGTCGACGGCGGTGTAGAGCGTCTTGGTGAACTCCTCGGGCGAGAGGTAGACCGGGTTGTCCGGCCCGGCGGCGTTCGCCAGGTCGGCCCAGCCGTTCTCGGTGAACCAGGCTTCGTAGAGCGCGCCGCCGAGGTCCTCCATGTAGAGGCTGATGCCGACGATGGACGGGCAGGCCTCCATGTCGGTATAGAGCAACCGCTCGATAGCCGGCAGGCCCTGGGTCGCGGCGGAGCCCTGGGCGATGGTCGCGGGATCGGCCAGGTCTTCGGGCGAGAGGGCCTCGAGCGCTTTCAGCCCGCGCCCCACGAAATCCTTCTTGTCGGGCCAGAAGTTCACCGTCAGCGCGGCACCGAGCTGTTCAACCGGGCCGAACTGGTAGCTGTCGAGCGGCGCCCAGGCGAGCCAGGCGTCGCGCAGGGCCGCCTTGATCTCGGCCGCGTCGGCGGTCCCGGCGCAATGGGCGGACGCGGTTTCGGCCAGCCCGGCGCTGGCCTCCCGGAAGGCGCCGAACTGGCGCTCCAGCACGGCCAGTGAACGCCGGCGCAGAGCGTCATGGTCTACCTCGCCCCGTCCCGGCGCCCAGTAGGGAAGGCCTAGTTCCTCGTTGAAGGAATCCAGCCGGCCGACACCGTCCTGGGCCGGCGGCGCGGATTGCGCTGCGGCGGGCACGGCCAGGAGACCTTGCGCGAGGACGAGGGCGGCAAGAAACGTTTTGCGGAACATCGGCGTGTCTCCGGAGGAGGGCAGGGAGTGGGGACCGGGCTGGACCAGCGGCGACATTGGTGCCCGGGGCTGGCTGCGGGACCATGCCAAGGCTGGGCGATGCCGACAAGAGCAAGGCGTGTCACGTGTGAGTGACGGGGGCGTCCCGGTCACGAAAGTGGCGCCGGGGAGGGAGAGCCCGGCACCATAAAGGCTCGGAAAGGCGAAAGGAGGCGGCGGACCGCCTCCTTCGATACCTTGCGCCAGGCGCGATCAGCTCTGGCTGTCGCGGTTCCAGAGCCAGATGACGTTGTTCTCGTGGTTGCCGGAATCCTCGCCGATCACGACCTGACCGTTGGCGCGGACCAGGATGTTGTCGGGGTTGGCGACCGAGTCCATCGGGCAGGCATTCGCCTCGGCGTCCTTGTCGTAGCCGTAGCCCGCGACGACCGGCACCATCATGGAGACGTCGTAGTTGGCGTCGAGCTCCATCTCGTAGACCACGCCGCAGACGTTCTCGGCCACATCGATGGCGCCTTCACCGTCGGACATCGCCTTGGAGACGTCGGACATCGCCATGTACATGAAGGGCACCGAGCCATCCTTGGCGGCGTCGTAGTTGATGTTCACGCCTTCCATCTTGTTGAACTCGCCGGTCGCACCCAGGGCGACGGCGGCACGGCGCGATTCCAGGAAGGCGACACGCGCATCGGCGGCCTCGCCAGCGGCAAAGGCAGCGACTTCCTCGTCGGTGATGTAGTTGGTCTCGCCGGGGACGTGATCTTCCAGGTCGATGCCGTCGTATTCGGCGACCCAGGCAGCGATCTCGTCGTTGGAGGCGTGGCCGAGCTCGATCCACTCGATGCCGAAGCCGGTGGTGGCTGCATCGGCCTGCGCACCGGCCTCCTGCGTCACCTTGGCGGCGTAGAGCGTGCCGGCGGACAGATCGTTCTCGGCGTCGGCGACGAACTTGAAGAACACGACGCTGGAGCCGTCATCCGAGAGGTAGACGGTCTTGTTGTCGGGCATGACAACCGCGTTCTCGTGGCTGAAGCGACCGAGGGCCATATGCTTGACCGGGGTCGCGGCGCCGGCGGGATCGGTGATCTCGACGATATAGCCGTAGTCGTAGGGGTTCGGATACTTGCCCTCGCCAAGGTAGTTGGCGAGCACCTGGTTGTCATCGATGTACTTGTACTCGGGGTTGTTCCAGTCGACCGTGTCGTCGAAATACAGCTCTTCGGAGGTCAGCGGGGTGCCCCAGGGCGAGAGCGTGCCGAAGCAGTTCACCAAGGTGCCGTCGACGGCCGAAAAGTCGATCATGATCAGGTCGGACGTATCGACCGACCAGGTGCCGTCCTCGGCGCGCATGATCTTGGCGCGGGACATGCCGCCGGGGCGGTTCTCCCAGTTGGTGAACAGGTAACCTTCGTTGTCGCCGGTGGGCACGTAGGCGTTGAAGTCGGGGTCGTTGGAGACCAGCAGGTCTTCGCCAGCCAGCGACTTGATCACACCGACGATGCCCTCGTCACCTTCCTGAAGCAGGACCTGGTAATCGCCCAGCGAGGAGCGCACGACCTTCTTGTCGGCGTCTTCGGTGGTCGGCTCCATCGCGGCGGCATCCCAATCGGCGTTGGCGATCACGCCGACAGCGGCCTTCGCGAATTCGTTTCCGATTTCCTTGTTCGGGTGCTGGATGTTGAAGAACAGGTCCGAGCCGACCTCGAACAGGCCGGTGACCTCGGCATCGAGCGGAACGGTGGCCAGACGCTTCATGGATTCGGCGTGGGCGGGAACGCCGAGCACTGTGGTGCTCAGCAGAATCGCCGCGACGGATTTCTTGTGGGACATGGGGTTTTCCTTGGTATCAACCTGGGTCTGCCGGCAGCCGGCCCGCGGTTGATAGGAAACTTCCGTGACGCTCTTGTAACACACGCGTGATCAAATGAGATTTCGTTGAACGGACGCCCTTGCATGCCTGTTTTCAAGGCGCGCGCCCCCATCCGGCCGGCCGATCCGCGGCCTCCCGGACCAGCCGAAGTGGCGACCGGAGGAACGGCAAACGCCCGCCGCGGCGAAGCGCCCCGGTTCGCAGCGCTCCGTGCGGAAAAGTCATCCGTCTGATCAGGTGGAAAGTGGCGGAGAGACAGGGATTCGAACCCTGGGTGGGCTTGCACCCACAACGGTTTTCGAGACCGCCCCGTTCGACCACTCCGGCACCTCTCCGCGCTCCCGTGGTCAGGGTGCGGGCGGTGTAATGTTTGCGTGGGAGGGGCGCAAGGGCTTTTCTCGCCCCCGGTGCCGTCAATTTGAAGATTGCGGATGGAGTGCAGCGAGCGCGATGCCTTGGCATTGCAGTGATGGCGCACTACCCCTGAGACAAGCAGACGGAGTTTGTCGATGATCCCTCGCCCCATACTTTCCACGCTCGCCCTGTGCTTTCTGGCCTTCGCGGCCTGGGCGCAAACCAACGAGGCGCCTCCGAGGGCGACGCCCGAGGAGCGGGCGCGTCTCGAACCGCTGATGCAGGCGCTGGAGATGGATGCGCTCCTCGGTATCATGCAGGACGAGGGAGTTGACTATGCCGGCGACCTCGAGTCGGACATGTTCCCGGGGCGCGGCGGCGAGCGGTGGCCGGAAATCGTGGCCGGCATCTTCGATGTGGACCGGATGGCCGATATCCTCGAGGACGAGCTGGCGGCGGACCTGCCGGCCTGGCATCTTGATCCGCTCATCGACTTCTTCACCACCGAACCCGGGCGCAAGATCGTCCAACTCGAGATCAGCGCGCGCCAGGCGATGCTCGATCCCGGCGTCGAGGCGGCGGCGAACGAGGCGATGGCCGTGCTGCTGGAGGAGGGCGGGCCACGGCTCGACCTGCTGGAGGATTTCGCGGCCGCCAACGACCTGTTGGAGATGAACGTCGTGGGCGCGCTCAACGCCAACTATGCCTTCTACTCCGGCCTGAACGCCGCCGGCGCGTTTGGCGACTTCATGGGCGAGGAGGACATGCTGCGCGATGTCTGGTCCCAGGAGGACGAGATCCGCGACGAAACCGGGACCTGGCTATATTCCTATCTTGCGATGGCCTACCAGCCACTCACGGACGCGGAGTTGAAAGCCTACCTCGAACTCTCCCGGAGCGAGGCCGGGCGTAGCCTGAACACGCATCTCTTCGCCGCCTTCGACGAGATGTTCCGCACCATTTCCTACGACCTCGGCATGGCCGCCGCGCGGTTCATGGCCGGCGAGGATCTCTGAGCCCGTCTCGGGAGGCACCGCGCGGGCCGGAATGTCTTGACACGCAGGGCTTTCTCGCTCATACGGCCCTCTCCGTGGCCGGACTCCGGCACGGAAACAAGAAACACGCCCCCGAAGGGGCGCGCTGTCCGAGGTGCCGGTTTCCGGCGAGAACGCCCGCGAGGGGACCATGAAGGACGCGTCGAGAGCAAAGGAATGACCCATGTTTGCGGTCCTCAAGACCGGCGGCAAGCAATACCGCGTCCAGTCGGGCGACGTGCTGCGCGTCGAGAAGCTGGCGGCTACTGCCGGCGAAACCGTTCAATTCAATGACATCCTGATGATCGGCTCCACCGTGGGTGCGCCGCTCGTCGATGGCGCGGCCGTGCAGGCCGAGGTGCTCGACCAGATCAAGGGCGCCAAGACCATCAGCTTCGTGAAGCGCCGCCGGAAGCACAGCTCCAAGCGGACCCGGGGCCATCGCCAGCAGCTGACCGTGCTGCGCATCACCGACATCCTCGAATCGGGCGCTGGCGCGACCGGGGTTAAGGCTGCCGTGGGCGCGGGCTCGGTTGCCGGTGTCGCGGTTGCCGCCACCGAAGCCAAGCCGGCCGCCAAGGCCGCCCCGAAAGCCAAGGCCGCCCCGAAGGCGAAGGCCGCTGCCGCGCCTGCCGCGGAAGCTCCCGCCGGTGCGGACGACCTGAAGAAACTGTCGGGCGTGGGCCCGGCGCTTGAGAAGAAGCTGCATGCCGCCGGCGTGACCAGCTTCGCGCAGATTGCCGGCTGGACCGAAGCCGACATCGCCGAGTTCGACGAGAAACTCTCGTTCAAGGGCCGCATCGAGCGCGAAGGCTGGGTCGAGCAGGCCAAGGCCATCGTGGCCGAAGGCTGAGACAGAAGGAGCAAGCGATATGGCACATAAAAAAGCAGGCGGTTCATCCCGTAACGGTCGCGACTCCATCGGTCGCCGCCTTGGTGTGAAGAAATACGGCGGCGAAGCCGTCATCCCCGGCAACATCATCGTGCGTCAGCGCGGCAACAAGTGGTGGCCGGGCGAGGGCGTCGGCCAGGGCAAGGATCACACGATCTTCGCCACCGTCGAAGGCGCCGTGAAGTACCATAAGGGCCTCAAGGGCCGCACGTTCATTTCGGTGCTCCCGGTCGCGGAAGCCGCCGAGTAAGCCGAACCCGGTACAAGACAGACCTGGGGGGATCGGCAAAAGGCCGGTCCCCCCAAGCGATTCTCTGGAAAAGGCCCTGGAATGACTGACGCTTCGTGCATCAGCCCCATCTACGCTCTGCGCGCCGGAACCCGTGGACGCCTGCGCCCCGCGCTCGGCGCCGCGTTCTGGGCGACCCTGGCCGCGATCAGCCTCGCCGCGTTCCGCCTGAGCCAGGCGCGGCTGCAGCCGGATGCCATCGCGACCGGCGTGCCCGGGTTCCTGTTCCGGCTGGTCATCCAGCCGCTGGACTGGGCCGCGCACAACCTCGTGACGCCGGTTCTGGATCACAACGTCTTGGAAGCCGCTGTGGTCGCTACCATTTTCAGTATATGCTGGTTGCGCCAGATGCGGCGCACGAGCCTCTAGGGAGGGGGCGGTCTCCGGCGAGTTGAACGATTGCGCTTCCCGGGAGGAGGGAAACGACATGCAGATAGAGAAGATCACCGGCCAGAAGGTCATACAGTCCGAACGCGTTACGCTGCGCCCGCTACAGAAGTCCGACATGGGGCTGCTGGAGCTTTATGCCGGCGACGAGCGTGTGGCGATGGCTACCCGGTCGATCCCGCATCCGCTGCCTCCTGGCGCGACGGAGGCCTTCATCTCCCGCAGCCTTGCCGAGGATCGAAAGGAAGATGTCTGGGCGATGGACGGCACCGCGGCCGGCCTCGGCGAGCTGGTCGGCGTGATCAGCCTCTCCCGGATGGCCGACGCGCCCCGAAAATCCGAGATCGGCTACTGGGTCGCACCAGTGATGTGGCACACCGGCCTCGCCTCCGAAGCGGTCGGGGCGCTGCTCGCCGCCAATCCGCAGGGCTGCGACACGATCTTTGCCGAGGTGTTCCAGGACAACCCGATCTCCGCGCGGATCCTGACCAATGCCGGCTTCGAGTATCTCGGCGACGCCGAGGTCTTCTCGGTCGCCCGGAATGCCACGGTTCCAACCTGGACCTACCTCAAGAAGCTCTCCTAGATGACTGACAGGCGGGACGAAATCAAGATCAAGACGCCCCGCCTGACACTTCGGACCTTCCGGGCGGCGGACGTGCCGGCCATTGTCGAGGGGATCGGCGATTTCGAGGTGTCGAAGTGGCTTGCACCGGTGCCTCATCCCTATGGGCCGGCCGACGCGGAACAGTATCTGGAAACCCTGGCCTGCCAGCCACACTACTGGGCCATCATCCGCGAGGGGGACCTGATTGGCGGAATGGCGATTGATGACTCGCTCGGCTACTGGCTGGCGCGTTCGGCATGGGGACACGGCTATGCCACTGAAGCCGGCTTTGCGGTGATCGACCGGTGGTTCGCCGATCCGGCGGCTCCCGACCTCACGTCTGGTCATTTCGATGACAACGCGCGCTCGGGGGGCGTGCTGTGCAAGCTCGGGTTCGAATATACCGGGCGCAAGCCCATGTTCTGCCGGGCCCGCGATGCGGAGTTTCCCAGCCGCCGGATGACGCTGAGCCGCGCGAGATGGCATGAGATGCGCAGCCTGCCGCACCTGACCACGCCGCGCTGCGTCCTCCGCCCCCTGACGGCCGATGACGCACCGCGGCTGTCCGAAATCGGCGGCATCCCGGAGGTCGCCCGAAACACTGTCTCGATTCCCGCGCCTTGGCCGGTGGACGAGGCGCGGGACTGGATTGCCGCAGGCCGTTGGAAAGAGCGACCCGGTTTCCGGCTTGGAATACTGGATCGAAAAGGCCAGTTGATCGGCATGGCCGGCCTTTCGCCCGCGGATCAGGATGGCATCGCAAGTGTCGCCTATTTTGTAGAAAAATCGCTGTGGGGCAGGGGGCTGGTCACCGAGGTCATGGAGGCCTTCATCCCTGCCGTCTTCCGTGCCTTCCCGTTGAAGGCGCTGGACGCCGACCACGACACCGACAACCCCGCTTCAGGTGCGGTTCTGCGCAAGCTTGGCTTCGACTACCTGGGTGACAGGCTGGGCGCGCGGACGCGCCTTCGCCTTGAGCCCGAGCCGGTTTCGCACTATCGGCTGGAGCGTTCCCGTTTCGAGGCCCGACTATGAAATTTCTCGATCTCGCCAAGGTCTATATCCGCTCCGGTTCCGGAGGCGGCGGCGCCGTGTCGTTCCGGCGCGAGAAGTTCGTCGAATACGGCGGGCCGGACGGTGGCGACGGTGGCAACGGCGGCGACGTGATCGCCGAGGCGGTCGACGGGCTGAACACGCTGATCGACTTCCGCTACCAGCAGCACTTCTTCGCCAAGAACGGCACGCCGGGCATGGGCCGCCAGCGCACCGGCGCCGATGGCAACGACATCATCCTGAGGGTGCCTGCGGGCACCGAGATCCTCGACGAGGACGAGGAGACCGTTATTGCCGATCTCGCGAACGTGGGTGATCGCGTGGTTCTAGCCCGCGGCGGCAACGGCGGTTTCGGCAACCTGCATTTCAAGACCTCGACGAACCAGGCGCCCCGCCGCGCCAACCCGGGCCAGCCGGGGGTGGAGCGGACGATCTGGCTTCGGCTCAAGCTGATCGCCGATGCCGGGTTGCTGGGCCTGCCCAATGCCGGCAAGTCCACCTTCCTGGCGGCGACTTCGAACGCACGACCCAAGATCGCCGATTACCCGTTCACCACGTTGCATCCCAACCTCGGGGTCGTGGGTGTCGACAATGCCGAATTCGTGGTGGCCGACATTCCGGGCCTTATCGAAGGCGCGCACGAGGGCAGGGGCATCGGCGACCGTTTCCTCGGCCATGTCGAGCGTTGCGCCGTGCTGCTGCACCTGGTGGACGGCACCTCCGAGGACATCGCCGGCGACTACCGCACGATCATAGGCGAGCTCGAAGCCTATGGCGGCGCGCTGGCCGACAAGCCGCGCATCACCGCGCTCAACAAGATCGACGCGCTCGACGACGAGCACCGCGCCGAGGCGATTGCCGAGTTGGAGGAGGCGTCAGGCGGCCGCGTCTACCCGATGTCCGGCGTCAGCCGGGAGGGGCTGACAGCGGTGCTGCGCGCCCTGCGCTCGGAGGTCGACGCAGCGCGGAAGCTCACGCGCGTGGAGGACGACGAGGACGGCACGGAAGAGGAGTCCGAGGGATGGAGACCCTGAGCGCCCGCCAATTGCCCGCCATCGCACAGGCCAGCCGGCTGGTCGTCAAGATCGGCTCGGCGCTGCTGGTGGATCGCGCAACAGGCGCCCTGCGCGAGGATTGGCTGACCGGCCTGGCGCTGGACGTCTCCGAGGCGCGGGCCCGCGGGACCGACGTAATCCTCGTCTCCTCCGGCTCCATCGCGCTTGGCCGCTCCAGCCTCGGGCTCGGCACCGGAGCGCTGCCTCTGGAGCAATCTCAGGCCGCCGCCGCGGTCGGCCAGATCGAGTTGGCGCGCGCCTACCGCACCGCACTCCTGCCGCACCGGATCAAGGCCGCGCAAGTTTTGGTGACGCTCGAGGATTCCGAGGACCGCCGCCGCTACCTCAACACTCGGGCAACGCTGGAAACGCTACTCGGCCTCGGCGTTGTGCCGATTGTCAACGAGAACGACACAATCGCCACCGACGAGATTCGTTTCGGCGACAATGACCGGCTGGCCGCCCAGGTTGCCGTCACTGTGGGCGCGGATCAACTCGTGCTGCTGTCCGATGTCGACGGTTTCTACTCCGCAAATCCTACAACCGACCCGACCGCCCGCCGCTACGAGGCGATCGAGCACATCACGGCGGAGATCGAGGCACAAGCCGGCGACGCCGCCTCGGGGCTTTCCCGCGGCGGAATGAAGACCAAGCTCATGGCGGCCAAGACAGCGACCAAGGCCGGGTGTGCCATGGTGATCACCGAAGGCTCCGTCGACCGCCCGCTGAAGGCGCTTCAGGGCGGCGCCGCCTGCACCTGGTTCCTGACCGAGGGCGACCCGCAGGTGGCCCGCAAGCGCTGGATCGCCAGCATGAAACCGCGTGGCGAGATTACCGTCGATGCCGGCGCGGCCGAGGCCCTCGCCGAAGGCCGGTCGCTGCTGCCCGCCGGCGTCACCGCCGTCTCTGGCCGCTTCGGACGCGGCGATCCGGTGGCGATCATCGGCCCGAACGGGCGGCTGGGGCAGGGGCTCTGCCGCTACACCGCCGCCGAGGCCCGCGCCATCGCCGGCCACAGATCCGGTGACATCGAGTCCATCCTCGGCTATCCCGGCCGTGCCGCCTTGATCCACCGGGACGACATGGCGCTCTGACCGCCCGCCGCCCAGAAAGAACCGAGATGAAAGACCAGACCGACATTCCCGCCCTGATGGCCGAAATCGGTGCCCGCGCCAAAGCCGCCGCCGCCGAACTGGCCCATGCGAGCGCAGAGCGCAAACACGCGGCGCTGATCGCCGCCGCCGACGCGGTCTGGTCGCGCCGCGACGACATCATCAGCGCCAACGCCAAGGACATGGAGTTTGGGCGCCAAAAGGGGCTGACCGACGCGATGATGGACCGGCTGCGGCTCGACGAGGGCCGCATCCAGGGCATTGTCGACGGGCTGCGCACGGTGGCGGAGCAAAAGGACCCGGTGGGGGATACCATCGCCGAGTGGGACATGCCCTCCGGCCTGCGCATCCGCCGCGTCCGCACCCCGCTCGGCGTCGTGGGCGTGATCTACGAAAGCCGCCCCAATGTGACCGCCGACGCCGGCGCGCTCTGCCTCAAGGCCGGCAACGCGGTGATCCTGCGCGGCGGGTCGGAGAGCTTCCATTCCTCCGCCGCCATTCATGCTTGCCTCGTCGAGGGGCTGAAGGCCGCGAACCTGCCCGAGGACGCGGTCCAGCGCGTGCCGACCCGCGACCGCGCCGCCGTTTCCGAGATGCTGCAGATGACCGGCACGATCGACGTGATCGTGCCTCGCGGCGGCAAGGGGCTGGTCGGCCTCGTCCAGCGCGAAGCGCGGGTGCCGGTCTTTGCCCATCTCGAGGGGATCTGTCACGTCTATGTCGACAAGGCCGCCGACCCCGACAAGGCCCGCGCCGTCGTGCTCAATGCCAAGACTCGCCGCACCGGCATCTGCGGTTCCGCCGAATGCCTTCTGGTCCATCGCGATATCGCGGAAACGCTCGGTCAGCAGATCGTGGACGATCTGATGGCGGCCGGCGTCGAGGTCAGGGCGCGCGGCCTGAAGGGCAGTGTCGAGGCTGCGGATACGGACTTTGGAACTGAGTTCCTTGACATGAAGATCGCCGCGAAAGTCGTTGATGACATTGACGAAGCAATCTCCCACATCCGGGAGTTCGGCTCCAGCCATACCGAGGCGATCCTGACCGAGGATGCCGAGGCCGCCGCGCGCTTCTTCGAGCGGGTCGACAGCGCCATCGTCATGCACAACGCCTCGACCCAGTTTGCCGACGGGGGCGAATTCGGGATGGGTGCGGAGATCGGCATCGCCACCGGCAAGATGCACGCCCGCGGCCCGGTTGGCGCCGAGCAGCTGACGAGCTTCAAATATCTCGTGGTCGGGGACGGAACGCTGCGCCCCTGACCGAGGCCGACCCGAGCACGGGCCGTCAGAATCCCAAGGTGATCTGCTCGCCAGACCGGGTGACGGCGAGATTGCGTCCGAGCGCCTGAAGGGTGTCAGGCAGCAACGCGAAATGAACCTGGGCCGGTGTCACCTCCTCGACGTCTGCACCGGTCAGGAGCGGGGTCCAGAGTCCCTCGTCGATCCGCAGCTTCGCGGTCGTGCCGACAACCTGCCACCGCCCATCCATGCGCGTCACCTCGGCCCGGCCTCCATAGGGCATCGCGCTCTCGAGGCATTGCAACGCCAGAAGCGCGGCTTTCGCCTCGTCGCGGCGGCAATCGCTGTTGACCTGCCAGAAGACCTCCATCCGGGAGCCCGCGTAGAGATCGCGCAGGATCGAGAGTATCTCGCTGCGGCTTGTGGCCTGGTCCTGTCCGGACTGCCCGAAGGCAAGCCGATAGAACCGAATCCGGGCATTGGCATTGGCCACGCTCTCGGAGATCAGCGACAATTCCGGTCCGCCCCCGACTCCGGCCATCGAAAGCAGTTCGATGCCGTTCCCAATCGCTCCGATCGGGCTTATCAGGTCGTGGCAGATGCGGGAACCTATCAGGGCCGGGATGTCGGGCCGGCGATGGGGATGATCACTGGACATGTACAGGTATTCCTGGAGGGAGTGGGATATGATCGATCTGAACGCCTATCTCGAGCCGGGGGCACTGGTGCGTCACCCGGACCGCCCTGACTGGGGGCTCGGGCAGGTGCAGTCCCGGATCGGACATCGGATCACGGTGAATTTCGAGAACGCTGGCAAGGTAGTTATCGACGGGCGGGTTATCGGGTTGCTCCCGGAGTATGATTGAACTGCGACCGGAGGCCCCGCGATCACTGCCACGCGCTACCGAAACAGGCCGACCATACAGGGTGACATGGGAGGGTCAATTCACCGGATATGGGGAGAGCGGGGACGCGCCGAGGTTGCCAATCCCCGGGGGAGCGCCTAAGACCGGCCATCGAGCCGACAGCGACGGACCGCCGCAACCGCATGACTCCGACAGACCCGAGATTCGACATTCGCCTGGCAGAAACCGAGCAGGACCTGCTGGCGGCGCAACGCTTGCGCTATGCGGTCTTCGTGGAGGAGCTGGGTGGCGACGGCCCGCTGGTCGACCATGAGAACCGCCTCGAGCGCGACCACTTCGACCCGCATTACGACCACCTGATCCTTGTCGACCGGCGCCGCGATCCGGCGACGTTGGATCACGTCGTTGGGGTCTACCGACTGATGCCCGGCGACAGGGCGGAGGCGGCGGGCGGTTTCTACTGCGCAGGCGAGTATGATCTCGAGTGCCTCGTCAACTCGGGGCGCAGGCTGCTGGAACTGGGCCGATCCTGCGTGCTCCCGGAATTTCGCGGGGGTCTCGCGCTGCACCATCTCTGGAACGGGCTCGGCAAGTATGTGTTGGAGCGCGATATCGCCATTCTTTTCGGCGTGGCCAGCTTTCACGGGACGGATGTGAAGGCTCTGGCCCAGCCGCTGTCGTTGCTTCATCACGCGCACTTGGCTCCGCCCGAACTGCGCGTGCGTGCATTGCCGGACCATTTCACCGCAATGGACATCCTGCCGGAAGACCGGATCGACCGACATGCCGCCGTCCGGTCCATCCCCGCTCTGATCAAGGGATATCTTCGGCTCGGCGGCTACGTCGGCGAAGGCGCTTTCGTGGACACGAGTTTCAACACGACCGACATCTGCCTGGTAATGGATACCGACCGGATCCCGGAGCGGCAGCGCGCGCTCTATGCCGGCAACGCCGGATGAGCGCGACCTGGCAGTCGGATCATCTGCCGCCCGGCCCGGGACCGCTCGGCCTGCGTGACTGGCTGCGGGTGGTCCGCCGGGGCCTGCCGCTCGGGATTGTCGTCTTTGGCTGTCTCGCCCTGCTTCTGCTGCTGCGACTGCTGGAACGGCCAATTTTCGGCCTTCGCCGCCCGGTTACGCCCTGGATCACACGTTTCGTCTGCACCACCGCCTTCGTTCTGCTGGGGATTCGCCGCAAGGTCGTCGGCCGGCCCGTGCGGGGGCGCGCGGCGGTGGTTTCGAACCATGCGAGCTGGCTCGACATCTTTGCGCTCAACGCCGGCGACAGTGTGTATTTCGTCTCCAAGGCCGAGGTGGCGGGCTGGCCGGGGATCGGCTGGCTGGCGCGGGCCACCGGCACCGTCTTCATCAACCGCGACCGCAAGGAGGCCGCGGCCCAACGGGCGCTGTTCGAAGCGCGCCTGATGGCGGGACACAGGTTGCTGTTCTTTCCAGAGGGGACCAGCACCGACGGGCTGCAGGTGCTTCCGTTCAAGTCCACGCTTTTCGAGGCTTTCCTGAACGACGGGTTGAAGGACAGCCTGCAGATCCAGCCGGTCACGCTGGTCTATCGCGCGCCCGAGGGAGCGGATCCGCGGTTCTACGGTTGGTGGGGCGACATGGATTTCGGTCCGCACCTTCTCAAGATCCTGGCCGCGCCGCGCCAGGGATCGGTCGATGTGATCTATCACCCGGCGGTTCCGGTGGCGGGCAACGGTAGCCGCAAGACGCTCGCCGCGCGCTGCGAGGAGGCTGTGCGCGGCGGGCTTCCGACATCGCGGGACGGGTTCGCCGCCCGATAGATGAACGATCTTTCGGGCGAAAGATGTGCCTCCGGCGGGGATATTTTCAGACAGAAGAAGTCCTTCGGTCAGTCTGCGGCGGACAGGAGGCGCGCAAGCGCGTCGGCGGGGTCTTCCTCGGCCCAGATCTCGCTGCCGATCCCGAAGAAATCGGTGATCGGCGCAAGCGTGCGGACGAGATCCGACGTCAACCCGCCTTCGGCCACAACCGGCAGCTCGATCATCTCGGACCACCACGCAAAGAGGTCGGTCTCGGCCACCGAGCCATCGCCGAGCGCGGTGGCGCCGACCGGCCCGAAAGCCACGTAGTCCGCCCCGGCCTCGCCGGCGTTCATCCCGTCGTGCCGCGACGTGCCGCAATACGCGCCGACGATCCCGTCCTCGCCCAGTTCCTTGCGGGCATCCCGGATGCCGCGCGCGCCATCAAGGTGGACCCCGTCAAGCCCGTGCCGCAAGGCGAGCTGGAGATGCCGCTCGATCACGATCGCCACGTCGCGCCCGTGACACACGGTCCGGCAGGCGTCGGCGGCGCGGGCGATCCGGTCCTCGTCCTGACCGGCCAGCGCCAGACGGACGCAGGCGATCTCGCGGGAGTCCAGAACGCGGGCGAGCGCGTCGGGGAAGCGGGAGAGCTCGAATTCGGGCGGGGTGATCAGGTAGATCTGCGGCTGTTCTGTCTCGGCCATCTGTCTCTCCGGCTTCTTGTGTGCCAATCGGCGCCTCTCATAGCGCCCTTTTTTCCCCGGCGCCATGGCTGCTTGAAGGCCGTTCCCTCGCATCGTATCAGGTCGGGGATCTGAAACCGACGGAGTGCCCATGTCCCAGCCCACCTTCATCCTCGTACGTCCCCAGATGGGCGAGAACATCGGCGGGGCGGCGCGGGCGATGTGGAATTTCGGTCTGGACCGGATGCGGCTGGTGAGTCCGCGGGACGGCTGGCCCAATCCGCGCGCGGTGGCGCTGGCCAGCGGGGCGGGGCGGCTCCTCGACAATGCGGGCCATTTCGACAGCGTGGCCGAGGCGATCGGCGATTGCACCCATGTCTATGCCACGACCGCCCGGGTCCGGGGCATGACCAAGCCCGTCCTGACGCCCGAGGCCGCGATGGCCGAGGCGCGCGCGGTGACGGAAGCCGGCGGCAAGGTCGGGGTGATGTTTGGCCCCGAACGCGCGGGGCTCGAGAACGAGGACGTCGCCCGCGCGCATGCGATCATCACCGTGCCGGTGAACCCTGAGTTCTTTTCCCTGAACCTCGCCCAATGCGTACTGCTGACCGCCTACGAATGGCGCCGCCAGACCGAAGCGCCCGCCGAGGCGCCGGAGATCGAGCGCGCCACCGCCATCGAGGTCGAGAAGCTGGGCGAGCATTTCGAGCAGAAGCTTGACGACGCCGGATTCTTCTTCCCCGAGACCAAGGCGCCGGGAATGAAGCTCGCCGTGCGCAACATGCTGTCGCGGCTGGCATTGACCCGGGCAGACGTGCAGATATTTCACGGCATGCTGCGGCAGCTGACCCGGCAGCCGCGCACTTCCCAAACCGACCGACCGGACGAGTGAGCCGAGAGGAGAGCAGGACATGGCCGCCAAGCGCAGCATTTTCGAAGAGGTGAGCGAGGAGAAGCCGGAGGCGCAGAAGGCGCGCCCCGTGCAGACCGGCGTGATCGACAAGGCCCGCGGCGGTGCGCGGCGCGCGATCCGGGCCTGGCTCATCGTGCTCTTCGCCATGGTGGTGGCGATGATCGTCGTCGGAGGGCTGACCCGCCTCACCGATTCCGGGCTCTCGATCACCGAATGGGCGCCGGTCACCGGCGCGGTGCCGCCGCTGTCGGAAGAGGCCTGGAACGTCGAGTTCGAGAAATATCAGCAGATCCCGGAATTCGAGCTCCAGAACAGCGAGATGACGCTCTCAGAGTTCAAGTCGATCTACTGGTGGGAATGGGGGCACCGGCAGCTTGGCCGGGTGATCGGCCTGGTCTGGGCCGTGGGCTTCCTCGGGTTCCTGGCGGCGCGCAAGATCCCCGTCGGCTGGACCGGGCGCCTGGTGTTACCGGGCGTTCTGGGCGGGGTCCAGGGAGCGATCGGCTGGTGGATGGTGTCGAGCGGGCTCGGCGGCGAGATGACCGACGTCGCCTCCTACCGGCTCGCGGTGCACCTCGGGCTCGCCTTCGTGATCCTCGGCCTGATCGGCTGGTACGTCATGATGCTCTCGCGTCCGGAGCGGGATCTCATGCAGGCGCGGCGCCAGAAGGAGGCGAAGCTCTGGGGGCTTTCGACCGGGCTGCTGCATCTCGTCTTCCTGCAGATCCTGCTCGGTGCTCTGGTGGCCGGGATCGACGCCGGCCGGGCCTTTCCGACCTGGCCCCTGATGGCTGGCGGCGTGCTGCCGCCCTTTCCCTTCGAGATCGAACCGGTCTGGCGCAACTTCTTCGAGAATGCCGGCCTCGTGCAGTTCATGCACCGCACCCTGGGCTACATCGCTTTCGCCTTCGCGATCTTCGTCTGGGCGCGCAGCCGCCGCTCGGCGCATCGCCGCACCCGCAGGGCGTTTGACTGGATGCTGGTGATGGTGTTCGGGCAGGTCGTGCTGGGTATCGTCGCAGTGCTGACGCAAGCGCAATGGCACGTGGCAATCACCCATCAGCTCGTCGCCGTTGTGGTCTGGATGCTGATCCTGCGCGGCCGGTTCCTGGCTGGCTATCCGGTGGCCAGCTCCGTTCGGGAAGGGCTCTGATCGATGTCCGCCTATGACGCGCTGATGGCGCATGCCCGCGAGACCGAGGCGCTGAAGCAGGTGCTTGGCAGGCTCGGCTGGGATCAGGAGACGGTGATGCCCGCCGGCGCCGCGCCGCAGAGAGCCGAGGAGATGGCCGCGCTGGAGACGGTGCTGCACGCCCGCAAGGTCGACCCGCGGGTGAGCGCCTGGCTGGCCGCGGCCGAGCCCGCGGACCCGGTGGCCGAGGCCCAGCTGCGAGAGATCCGACGCGAGCATCTTCGGGCCACGCGCGTACCCGCCGATCTGGCCGCCGCTATCGCGCGCACCACCAGCTTGGCGCAGGGCATCTGGGCCCAGGCGCGCGCGAACGACGATTTCGCCGCCTTCGCGCCGACCTTGTCGGAAGTGCTGAACCTGCGCCGCCGCGAGGCCGAGGCGCTGGCCGACGGGGGTGACCTGTACGACGCGCTGCTCGACGATTACGAGGCCGGGGAGAGCGCCGCGAGCCTGACCGCGATGTTCGACGCCATGCGCCCCCGGCTCGTGGCACTGTGCGAGGCCGTCCTCGAGAAGGGGGAACGGTTCTCCCGGCTGGACGGGCATTTCGACGAAGCCGCCCAGTTGCGCCTCGCCACCGAGACCGCCCGCGCCTTCGGGTATGATTTCGACCACGGGCGGATCGACAAGGCGGTGCATCCGTTCTCGTCGGGGCAGGGGCTCGACTCGCGCATCACCACGCGCACCGACCCGGCAGACCCGTTCAACTGCCTCTATTCGACCATCCACGAGGTCGGCCACGGCTGCTACGAGCAGAACGTCAAACGGGATTTCCTTCTGACGCCGCTCGGCGCCGGGGTCTCCATGGGCGTCCACGAAAGCCAGAGCCGGATCTACGAGAACCAGCTCGGCCGCAGCCGCGCCTTCACCGGCTGGCTGCATGGCCGGTTCCGGGAGTCCTTCGACGGCTTCGGCGTGGAAGATCCCGAGCATTTCTACGCCATCGTCAACGCGGTACGCCCCGGCTACATCCGCACCGAGGCCGACGAGGTGCAGTACAACCTGCACATCCTGATGCGTTTCGACCTTGAACGCGCCCTTGTCGGCGGGGACCTTGAAGTCGCGGATCTGGAAGCGGCCTGGAACGACAGGTTCGCCGAGGATTTCGCACTCCAGGTGGACCGCGCCTCCAACGGCGTGCTGCAGGACGTTCACTGGGCGGTCGGGCTGTTCGGCTATTTCCCGACCTACACGCTCGGCAACGTCTATGCCGGCTGCCTGTTCAAGGCGCTGAAACAGGACGTGCCCGAGTGGGAGGAGGCGCTGGCCCGAGGCGACGCCACGCCGTCGACCGGCTGGCTGCGCGAAGCGGTGCAGCAGCACGGCGCCCTGATGACGCCGCGCGCGGTGATCGAGGGTGCAACGGGCGAGCCCATCTCGGTCGCGCCGCTGCTGGATTATCTCGAAGCGAAGTTCGGTGGGCTCTACGGCCTCTGACAGGTCAGTCGAGCCCGAAGGACGCCGGGTTCACACGGAGGGTCTTGCCAGTGCTGGAGACACGCATCGGCACACCGGTGTATCGCTGGCCTGTCGACACATGGCGCAGAAAAACCTCTCCGGCGTCGGTCTCCACGGCAAAGACCTCGCCACCGGCGCGCACCGTGGCGCCCCCCGCTCCGCCGGCGTCGGCGACGGCTGCGATCTCCGCTGTGGTCAGTTCGATCGGGGTGCCGATGGCATCGAAGCGATAGATGATCTTCGGATCGCCATGCCACGTCGGCGCGATCACCGACGTCACATCGCCATCGGAATCGCGTGAGGAGGCCAAGGCCGGGACTGTCGTGGCAAGGGCGATGCCAACGGCGAGGCTGAAGGAAAGGGGTTTGTTCATTGCAATTCACTCCATCGTAAAAGGTTGTGTGGCCACAAATTCAGAACCGGGCCAAAGTCATGCCTGCCGATCCGGTCAGGCGCGGGCCGTCGCCACTGTTTCCGGTCAGGTCTCTGATGCCGAACCTAACAGAAATCCCCGTACCCGGGATGAGAATTGCACCTCCGACGGTGAGATTCCGCCCGTTCCAGTCGGCCACGAGATTCGCGTTCGGATTCAATGCCATCGAGATTGCGCCGAAGACGGCGGTGGCGCGGTTCGGCTTGCCCTCCGCCAGGTCGCGCTCGGTCATCTCGGCAAACCGGCCCGAACCAACGCCCAGCGTCGCCACGCCAGCAAAGGGCAGGGCGGAATGCTCGGGGTCGAAGGCCCAGCTTCCGACGCCGTAGTAGCTTTCCTGCCCGTCGGTCTCGGCGACGGCCAGGTTCTCGCCTCCCACGGCCACGGAAAGCCCGTCCCAGAGGTAGCGGCTGACCTGGAAGGCGGCGGAATAACGATCCGTGTTCCCGGGATCTGACAGGTCGTTGACCGCGAGCCCGAGCGAGACGCCGACGGTCTCGAACGCGTTGCCGAAGCCCACGCCAAGGGACAGCCCACCGTCCGGCTCGTCAGTATAGGGCACCCGGCTCACCCCGCCGATGCCCACCCCGAAGGATAGTCCGCCGCGCTGGTTGGAGAAGATCGCCGGGCCGTAGCCGGACGGCACGGTGAGCGTCTGGGCGGCGCCATTGGGCAGAGCGACCTTGTTCGCGCGGTAGAGATCGACCACGGCGCGGGATTCGACCTCGGGCGAGCGTCGCAGCGCACGCCTGAGTTGGCGCTCCGAGCCGATGTCCAGACCAAAGGCAAAGCGTCGGGTCTCGGCGTCGAAGGTCATCACGCCCTGCTCAACAAGCCCCTCGACATCCGCCACGGGGAGCGTGAAGCCGGCAATCGTCACCGCATCGTATCGGCCGTCCCCGCGCAGACCGTCCAGATCTGCGGTCTGTGCCGCTGCAGGGCCGGGCAAAAGGACCACCCCTGCCGCCAACGCCATCAATGGAAACCCGCGCATCCTCGAAATCCAGCAATCGAAACTGCGCCCGTTACAGCACATCCCCGGGCGCAGGCATAGCCTGCGCCCGTTCCTGTCGTCTCGCAGATACCCGGAGCCTTGCCCGCGCTACTTCTCGGGAATGAGCCCGCGCGGGCTGAATCTCAGCACTAACAGCAAAACGACGCCCATGGTCAGCAGCCGGACATGCTGCACGGAATCCAGCAGGTGGCTCTTCAGGCCGGACCCTTCGGGTAGGGGCAGCGTGAGCAGGCCCATGATCGCGCCGCCGATCGGTTCCACCTGGATCCAGAGCCACCAGATCAGGAAACCGCCCAGCACCGCACCCCAGTTGTTGCCGGAGCCGCCGACGATCACCATCACCCAGACCAGGAAGGTGAAGCGCAGCGGCTGGTAGGTGCCGGGAGTGAGCTGGCCGTCGAGCGTGGTCATCATCGCGCCAGCCATGCCGCAGATCGCCGAGCCGATGATGAAGATCTGCAGGTGCCGGCGGGTAACGTCCTTGCCCATGGCCTCGGCCGCGGTCTCGTTGTCGCGGATCGCCCGCATCATCCGACCCCAGGGCGAGTTCAGCGCCATCTGGGTCAGCCAGATCAGCACCAGCAGCACCACGGCAAAGAGTCCGGCATAGAGCAGCTTGACCCAGAGCGAGGAGGCCGTCGCCGGATCGAGCCCGAGCCAGGTGGCATTGGCGACGAAGTCGGGGTTCACCTGCAGGTCCACCTCGTAGGGGACGGGCCGGGGCAGGCCGACCACGTTCTTCACCCCGCGGGCCATCCAGTCCTCGTTCTTCATCACGGCGATGATGATCTCCGCGATGCCGAGCGTGGCAATGGCGAGGTAGTCGGAGCGCAGCCCGAGCGCCGTCTTGCCGATCGCCCAGGCGGCCCCAGCCGCGAGCAGCCCGCCGAGCGGCCAGGCCAGCAGGATCGGCAGGCCCACGCCGCCGAGATAGCCGGTGGAGGCAGGATTGACGGCCTCGATCAGGTCGCGCGCCGGGTCGAACAGCATCCGGTACAGGATGAACCCGACGAGGAAGATCCCAAGTACGGCAAGGCTGCGACTCCGTCCCTTGGGCATGCGCTTGTAGGTCAGCACCCCGGCGATGACGGTGGCGCCCCCCATCGCCAGCGCGGCGATCATGCGCAGCCCGCCAGCGGCCCAGGCCTCGCCAACGGGCGGCATGGACACCAGCACGGTCGCCAGACCGCCGAGCGCCACGAACCCCATGATGCCGACGTTGAAGAGCCCGGCATAGCCCCACTGGATGTTCACGCCGAGGGCCATGATTGCCGAGATCAGACCCATGTTGAAGATCGCGAGAGCGGTGTTCCAGCTCTGCAAGACACCGGTGCCGATATAGAGCAGCGCAACAAGGCCGAAGAGGAGGAGGTTCTTGTTCATACCGATTTTCCCTTGAACAGGCCGGTCGGCTTGAAAATCAGCACGATGACGAGGATCGCGAAGGACACCGCGAACTTGTAGTCGGTCGACAGGAGCTGGACGAGCCCGTCAGGCGCGAGGCTCTCGGGCAGCACGTAGGTTGCCACCTTCTTCCAGGCATAGGTCAGCATGACCTCGGAGAACGCAATGACGTAGCCCCCCGCGATGGCGCCCAGCGGGTTTCCGAGGCCACCGACGATGGCGGAGGCGAAGATCGGCAGAAGAAGCTGGAAATAGGTGAAGGGCTTGAACGCCTTGTCGAGCCCATAGAGCACGCCCGCTGTGGTGGCGAGGATCGCGGCGAGGATCCATGTAACGCGCACGACCTTTTCGGGGTTGATGCCCGAGAGCAGCGCGAGGTCCTCGTTGTCGGAATAGGCGCGCATCGACTTGCCGGTGCGGGTCCGGTTAAGGAACCAGAAGAGCGCGATCACCGCGATGATCGTCACGATGATCGTGAGCCCCTGCGAGGTCTTGAAGGCGAGCCCCTCGTCGAGACCGGTCATCTTCTTGAAGTCACCCGCCTTGATGATGAAGCGCTCGCCGTCGTTGAACTGCTGCTCGTCGACACCGATGATCACCCGCACGATCCCGTTGAGGACGAACATCACGCCCAACGAGACCATCACGAGGATGATCGGCTTGGCCTTCTGCTTGCGGTAGAAGCGGTAGACCCACTTGTCGGTCAACAGCATCATGCCGGCGGTGAAGGCGATGCCGATGGGAAGCGCGAGCAGAGCGGTCGGCAGCGGGCTGATCGACAGGCCCATTGCCTGGAAGGCCCAGGTAAAGAGGATCGTCACCATTGCGCCAAAGGCCATTGTGTCGCCATGGGCGAAGTTCGAGAAGCGCAGGATGCCATAGATCAGCGTCACCCCCAGGGCGCCGAGCGCGAGCTGGCTGCCGTAGGCCGTGGCCGGGATGATGACGAAGTTGAGAAGCGCCACGAAGGCGTTGAGAATATCCATTATTCCACCTCCCGGCATGTGCCGGAGTAGTTCACCATCATGGCGTCAGCTGCGCCGTGAGTGGAGAAACGGGCGGCATCGCCATGGATGGTGAGCATGGCCGGGCCGAAACCGCTGGCGAAGCGGATGAGATTGCCGTCGCCAAGCGCCGCCGCGGTGCCGTCGAAATCGCCATCGACGGCGGACAGACGTGCGATGTCGCCCTCGAGCCGGACCGTCATCTCATAGGCGCTTTCGGCACAGGCTTCGGTATCGAAGCATTCGCTGGTGAACTGGCACTGAAGTGTCTGTGCAAGGCTGGGCCCGGACGAGACGACCGCGGCAATGATCAAGGGCACGGCTTTCATCACGTGCCTCCCAGGAAGGTACGGCGCACTTCGGGGTCTTCCAGAAGGTCCTTGCCAGTGCCCGTGTGGGCGTTGCGGCCCTGCACGAGCACATAGCCCTTGTCTGCGATTTCAAGCGCTTGCCGGGCGTTCTGCTCCACCATCAGGATCGAGATGCCGGTGCGCGCGACCTCGATGATACGGTCGAAAAGCTCGTCCATCACGATGGGCGAGACGCCGGCGGTTGGCTCGTCCAGCATGAGCACGGTGGGCTGGGTCATCAGCGCGCGGCCGACGGCGACCTGCTGGCGTTGTCCGCCCGAGAGCTCGCCCGCGGCCTGGCGGCGCTTGTCCTTCAGGATCGGGAACAGCTCGTAAACCTGCGCCATCGTTTGGGAAATGTCGTCTTCGCGGAGGAAGGCGCCCATCTCGAGGTTCTCCTCGACGGTCATCGAGGTGAAGATGTTGTTGGTTTGCGGCACGAAGGCCATGCCCTTGCCGACACGGTCCTGCGGCGTGAGCGCGGTGATGTCCTCGCCATCGAGCCGCACCGCGCCTTCGCGGACGTCGAGCATGCCGAAAACGGCCTTCATCGCGGTGGATTTGCCGGCGCCGTTGGGGCCGACGATCACGGCGATCTGGCCCTTGTCGACCGCGATGGTGCAGCCGTGCAGGATGTTCGGGCCCTGGCCATAGCCACCCGACATGCGGTCGCCGATCAGGAAGGGTTCGCTCATTGGCTGCTCATTGGTTCGTGGGAGTGGACGCGCGCGGCGTCCCTGGACGGGAGCGGGTGCGGCGCGCGGCGGTTCATCCGGCAGCGGCCCCGGCCTTGGCCCGGTTCTTCAGGCCGGTCCCGAGATAGGCCTCGATCACGCGCTCGTCCTGCATGATCTCGGCGGCCTTGCCCGTGGCGAGCACCTTGCCCTCGGCCATGCAGATCACCGGGTCGCAGAGGCGGCCGATGAAATCCATGTCGTGCTCGATCAGGCAGAAGGTATAGCCGCGCTCCTCGTTGAGCCGGATGATCGCGTCGCCGATGGTGCGCAGCAGGGTGCGGTTCACCCCGGCGCCGACCTCGTCGAGGAACACGATCTTCGCATCGACCATCATCGTGCGGCCAAGCTCCAGGAGCTTCTTCTGGCCGCCGGAGAGGTTGCCGGCCTTCTCTTCGGCCAGGTGATCGATGGTCAGGAATTCAAGGACTTCGTCGGCTTTCTTGCGCAACGCGGCCTCTTCCTGGGCGATCAGGGACCGCTTGAACCAGGTGTTCCAGAGCGTCTCGCCGGATTGCCCGCCAGGCACCATCATCAGGTTCTCGCGCACGGTCATCGAGGAGAACTCGTGCGCGATCTGGAAAGTGCGCAGAAGCCCCTTGTGGAACAGCTCGTGCGGCGGCAGGCCGGTGATTTCCTCGTCGCCCATGAAGACGCGGCCCGAGGTCGGCGGCAGCACACCGGCGATGACGTTGAAGAGCGTGCTTTTGCCGGCGCCGTTGGGGCCGATCAGGCCGGTGATGGAGCCCTCGGCGATCTCGATCGACGCGCCGTCGCAGGCGTGGAAACCGCCGAAATGCTTGTGGAGGTTCTCGACCCGTATCATGGACTTTCCCAGGTTCTGCCCGACTGTCTGGCAGGTGGTCTTATGGCAGGCAAACGGCCCGGGGAAGGCCCGGGCCGCCTGTCGTTACGTCAAGTATGTCCGGACGGCAAGAGCGCCGCCCGGGACGCGAGGGATCAGCGGTAGCCGACCGTCTCGAACTTGCCGTCCTGGACGACGACCTCGCGGAAGTTGCCCGCGGATTCGCCGCCGCCGATGAACTCGACCGCGGTCGCACCGACGTAGTCGATCTCGCCGCCACCGGCCAGAATCTCGAGCCCCTTGGCCAGTTCACCCGGCAGGATCGGCTCGCCGGGGCCGTTGGCCACGTCCATCACCTTGTCCTTGTAGACCTTGGGATCGCTGGAACCGGCAGCTTGCATGGCCAGCATGATCAGCGCCGCGGCGTCATAGCTCTCGCCCGCGAAGATCGAGGTCGGGTCGAAGGCGTCGCCCACGACTTCGGCGAACTTCTCGGCGCCGGGGCTGTCGGAGCCCGGAAGCTGGCCGGCGGAGCCGTCGACTTCGCTGCCGAACTTCTCGACCGTGGCATCAGAGACCATGCCGTCCGGGAAGTGGAACGTTTCGAAGGCGCCGGTGTCGATCGAGGCGCGCACGATGCCCGCGCCGCCGCGGTCGGCATAGCCGGCTACCACGAGCACCTCACCGCCGGCGGAGGCCAGCGCACCGACTTCGGCCGAGTAGTCCGCCTTGTCGTCCTCGTGCGCCGCGACGATGGTCACGGTGCCGCCAAGGCCCTCGAAAGCCGCCTGGAAGCTGTCGGCAAGGCCCTTGCCGTAGTCGTTGTTGGTGTAGGTCAGCGCAACTTCGCCGACGCCCTTCTCGTTCAGGATCTCGGCCATCACCACGCCCTGGCGAGCGTCGGACGGGGGCGTGCGGAAGAACAGGCCGTCATCCTCGGCGGTCGACAGCGCCGGCGAGGTCGCGGAGGGCGAGATCATGACCATGCCGTTCGGGCGGGCGACGTTCTGCAGCACCGCGCCGGTCACACCGGAGCAGGCGGCGCCCACGATACCTTTCACGCCGTCGGAGGTGATGAGGCGCTCGGCAGCGGCAGTCGCGGCGGCAGCGTCGATGCAGGTCGAGTCCCCGCGCACCGGGGTCACGGTGGAGCCGTCGAGCAGCGCGCCGCTCTCGCTGACTTCCTGGATCGCCAGTTCGGCGCCTGCGCCCATGTTAACGGCCATGGATTCAATCGGGCCGGTGAAGCCCAGCAGCACGCCGAGCTTGATGTCTTCGGCCATTGCGGCAGGGGCGAGCATGGTTGCGGCACTCGCCAACAGCAATTTCTTCATTGGTGGTCTCCCAGTTGGATCTCTTGTCCGGTCGCCACGTTATGGGGCATTTGTGGAAATGGGAAGCGCCAGAGATCGCGGTGCGCGGGCTCCGGCAGAGGCGGAGGGTCGCACCGCAAGGCAGGAGTTGTCGCGCCACCCGGGACAGGGGCGCCGGAACTCGGAGGGAACGATGCGCCAAAAGATGTTCGCCGGCCTGATCGCCGCGACGGTTCTCCTGTCGGCCCTTCCGGGCGCGGGCCAGGAGCGCGTCTCCGTCTTCGAGGATTATGCCGCCTTCGACAGTTTCGTCACGGACATGGTCAACAGACGCGCTTTCGGTGCGCTCCTGCAACGGATGGGCGGGGGCGACCGACTGACGCTCGCGGACGTGCAGAGGATCACCGAGCAATCGCGTCAGAGCTTCCCGCAGGATTTCGAGAACAGCGACGTGCTCCGCAAGCAGGATCTTGGCAACGGTTTCTCGCAGGAAGCGCGGGCTTTCTGGGTCGGCGAGACCTATGCTTTCGTCTATATTCTGCTGCACGAACGCGACGACGGGCTGGTCGTCGTGAACTTCGCGATCCACGCGTCGCCGGCGCCGGTGCTGTCGATGTTCTGAGGCGCGATAGGGAGGGGGTTGGCATGGAATATGGGAGTGAGCGATGAGAACCTTGGCGTATGTGGCGGCCGCGACGGCCGCGCTGGCAGCATTTCCGGCGTCGGCCGGTCCAGACCTGGAATGCAATGGCTCGAGCCAGGTCGAGATCTCGCAATGCGTGAACACCGCGCTGGAAGCAGTTGATAACGCCGTTGAAGTTTCACTTGGCTTTGCAATGGGAGCGGCCGGTGAGCTCGACTCCGTCACCGGGCGCGCCAGTTCCGTTCCCGCGCTGGAAGCCGCGCAGGCTGCCTGGTCGGCCTATCGGGATGCCCATTGCGAGCATGTCGGCGCAACCTACGGCGGCGGCAGCGGCACAGGGATCGCCATCGCTTCCTGCCGGGTGATGCTCGGCCGGGACCGGGTCGAGGTGCTTCTCGATCTCGCCAACTAGGCGGCGTCAGATCGACAGCCGCGCCGCCTGCGCACCGCGCTCGCGATAGGGCGTGGTCTGGTAATGCGCCCGGTAGCACTTGGAGAAGTGACTGGGCGAGGTGAACCCGCAGGCCAGCGCCACGTTGATCACGCTCATGTCGGTCTGCATCAGCAGGTTGCGCGCCTTCTGCAGGCGCAATTCCATATAATACCGCTTCGGACTGCGGTTCAGGTAGCGCCGGAACAGCCGTTCGAGCTGCCGCGTGGACAGCGCGACCTCGGTGGCCAGGATCGACGGGCTGATCGGCTCCTCGAGGTTCTGCTCCATCATCTGGATGACCTGGCTCAGTTTCGGATGCCGCACGCCGATCCGGGTCGGGATCGATAGCCTCTGGGTGTCCTGGTCCGTGCGGATCGAGGAATAGATCAGCTGGTCCGCCACCGCGCCCGCCAGTTCCTCGCCGTGGTCGTCGGCGATGATCTTGAGCATCAGGTCGATGGAGGCCGTGCCGCCCGCTGTGGTGAACCGGTTGCCGTCCATCACAAAGACGGACTTCGTGAGCGTAACGTCTTCGAACTCCTCGGAAAAGCTGTCCTGGTTCTCCCAGTGTATGGTTGCGCGCTTGCCGTCGAGCAGACCGGCCTTGGCCAAGGTGTAGCTCGCCGTGCAGAGCCCCCCCATGGTGGCGCCGCGCCGGGCCTCGCGCCGGATCCAGTTCAGCAGCCGCTTGGTCGTCGCGCTCTGCACGTCGATGCCGCCGCAGACCATCACCGTATCCTCGCGGCTCACCTCGTCCAGATCCATGTCGAGCATGAACTCGACGCCATTGGAGCAGGCGATCCTCTCTCCGCCTTCGCCAGCGGTTAGCCAGGAATAGAGCTGCCTTCCCGACATCCGGTTGGCAATGCGCAAGGGCTCGATCGCACAAGCAAAACAAAGCATTGTGAACTGATCCAGCAGCACGAAGATGAACCTCCGCGAGCGCCCGGTATCCGTCGTGACCTCGACGACCGGCATGGGAGTGGTGTCGCTGGATTCCATGGGTCCTCTCGCAGCTTAGTTCCGGTATCGAAAACGGAAATCTCTGCCGCCGCAAGAGGTAAGGCCGTCCCGTGATGCTTCGCAAACGGCAACCGAACGAAAGTTGCGCCGCGCCCGCGCGTTAAGTCCGAACATTTCCCGTTTCCATCCCGGGACGTCTTGGATATACACCGCGGACTTACAAGTATCACACCCTTGGAGGACGACATGACACGGGTCTGGAAAAAATCTGACTGGCGCGCCAAGCCGCGGGTACAGATGCCCGACTATCCCGATTCCGCCGCCTTGGAGGCAGTCGAGGCGCGTCTTTCCAAGTATCCGCCGCTTGTCTTTGCCGGGGAGTCCCGCAAGCTGCGCGCCGAGTTGGCCAAGGCCGCCCGGGGCGAGGCATTCCTGTTGCAGGGCGGCGATTGCGCCGAGAGCTTTGCCGAGTTCTCCGCCGACGCGATCCGCGAGACGTTCAAGGTCATGCTGCAGATGGCCGTCGTCCTGACCTACGGCGCGAAAGTGCCGGTGGTGAAGGTCGGTCGGATGGCCGGGCAGTTCGCCAAGCCGCGTTCGGCACCGACCGAAGCCAAGGGTGGTGTGGAGCTGCCGAGCTACCGGGGCGACATCATCAACGAACTGGAGTTCACCTCCGAGGCCCGTATCCCGAACCCGGAGAAGATGCTGCAGGCCTACACGCAGGCAGCCGCCTCGCTGAACCTGCTGCGCGCCTTCTCGACGGGCGGTTTCGCCGATATCCACCGCGTCCATTCCTGGACGACCGGCTTTGCCGAGGCCGACAAGGCGGAGCGCTACCGCGAGCTGTCGAACCGCATCTCCGACGCGCTCAGCTTCATGTCCGCCGCCGGGCTGAACTCGGACCGGATAGCCACGATGAGCACCGTGGATTTCTACACCAGCCACGAGGCGCTGCTGCTGGAGTACGAAGAGGCGCTGACCCGCGTCGACTCCACCACCGGCCAGACCATCGCGGGCTCCGGTCACATGCTCTGGATCGGTGATCGCACCCGCCAGCCGGACGGCGCGCACGTGGAGTTCTGCCGCGGCGTGATCAACCCGATCGGACTGAAGTGCGGCCCCTCGATGACCACCGAGGACCTCAAGGTGCTGATGGCGAAGCTCAACCCGGAGAACGAGGCCGGCCGACTGACGCTGATCTCGCGCTTCGGCGCGGGCAAGGTCGGCGAGCACCTGCCGCGCCTGATTGAAACCGTGCGGGAAGAGGGTGCCAACGTGGTCTGGGTTTGCGATCCGATGCACGGCAACACGATCAAGTCCGCGACAGGTTACAAGACCCGGCCGTTCGACCGGGTGCTCGGCGAGGTGCGGGAATTCTTCGCGGTGCACCGCGAGCAGGGCACCGTTCCCGGCGGCGTGCATTTCGAGATGACCGGCCAGGACGTGACCGAGTGCACCGGCGGCGTGCGCGAAGTGACAGAAGAGGACCTGAGCGATCGCTACCACACGGCCTGCGATCCGCGGCTGAACGCCAGCCAGTCGCTGGAACTGGCCTTCCTGGTGGCCGAAGAGCTTTCGAACCGTCGTGAGGAAGCTCGCGTGGCGATGTAAGATCGCAACTTAAGCATTCATTTTGAGATTGAAAAATGCGCTCGCCGGCCTTTGGGCCGGCGTTCTGCGTTCCAGGGCCGGGCGTTTCAGTCGTTGTCCCGCGATGACACAAGGTAAAGATGCGGCTTTCCGGTGCTCCGCGGTGGCCGCGGCGCGACGGGCGCGGGGGTGAACTCCGCAGGCGCCTCCGCCATGCCGTCCAGCACCCCTCGGAGCCTGGGATTGCTGTCGGCTGGCCAGAATCCGGATTCCCGTTCGGTGGGGCGGGCGATGCCGCCAATCGGGGTAATGCGCGCTAGACGGATATCGAACCGCCTGGGTGTGCGCCCGACGGGCCCGAGTGTCGGAAGGCATCCAAGAATGCGGGTCACTTCGCCGAGGTCGCTGCGCAGCGGCAGCAGCAGCAGCGCCGCGTCCAACGGCGGCTTGCCGATGCCCCGGTCCCCGACCAGCGTCAGGCGGGCCGTAGCCGGTGTGTCGAACACCTGCGCCAGCGCATCGCCCACGGCCTTGCGGGCGTCGGGCAGGAAGAACGATGTCAGCGGCATGCCGCGGACCTCCATCCCCAGCAGATCGTTCAGGTGCGAACCGGACAGGCGAAACCTTGCGACACCTGGCGCTACGCGCTCGAGGATGAAACATCGGGACAGGGCGCGCTCCAGGCCCTTCGGATCGATCTCGGACCGTGCCGGCAACTGCCCGTTGATGCGTAGGGAATTCCAGTAGCGTTCCACGCTTTCCAACATGGGAAACCGCGTGGCGGTGGTGTCCGCCTGCGACAGCGCGATCACGCGATCCTGTTCGGTGACTCCGTCCTTCGACATCGATCCGGCTCCTTCCCCGACACCAGCCCCCTGGCCAGCGCTGTTGCGTTCCGGTTGTCGCGATGGCGTCTTTTCCGCCCCGTCATGCTTACCGAAACCTTACCCACCTCGTAGCTCGTTAGGACTTCATTTACACCTATTTCGATATCAAATGGTTAACGCGAACAATGCGTTAACCATTTTTCGTCCGCCATGCGGACCAAATGGGAAAGGCCACTCAAGCCCCTGTTTTGGTAGTGAAATTGAGCCTTTGGCCCCGGCTGCTGCCGTGACCTCCAGCGCATGCGTCGACGTCGCAACTTTGCATCCGGGCGTGAGCTGACGTATCACGGCTGGACAGGGGGCCGACCTGCCGCCGCCAAGGAGGAGACTGACGGAATGACGCCACTTCAACGGGTTGCGGGATATGGGGCGCCGCCGCTGAGGCTGCGGGCCGCGCTCCCTTCTATCGGAGAGGGCCCCGGCCATGGTTAACTCGATGACCGGCTTCGCCTCCCGCACCGGGCGGTCGGACACCCATGTCTGGAGCTGGGACCTGCGCAGCCTGAACGCGCGCGGCCTCGATCTCAGGCTGCGCCTGCCAGACTGGGTCGAAGGGCTGGAACCTGCGCTTCGGGCACAGATCACTGCGGCGCTCAAGCGTGGCAGCGTCAACCTGGGGCTGAAGCTTGGCAAGGACGGAGGGACCGAGGCGCTCACCATCGATCTCGGCGGGCTTGAACAGGCGCTGCAGGCGCTGGCGCAGGTGGCCCGGGTCGCCGAGGCCGAGGGCGTGAACGTCGCGCCGGCGAGCGCGGCGGAGGTGCTGGCGCTGCGGGGCGTACAGGGGCAGGGAGTGGCACAGGTCGAGGACACCGCCCCGCTCAAGGCGCTACTGGTTGCGGATTTCGAGCCGCTGCTGGCGGATTTCCTCGTCAGCCGCGCCCGCGAGGGCGAGGCGCTTGCGCGGGTGCTCGGCGACCAGCTCGACCGGATCGAGAGCCTTGCCGCCGACGCCAGCGCGCGTCTGGAGGGCCGCGCCGAGGCCGCCGGTCAGGCGCTGCGGGAGGCGCTGGCGCGAATCGTGGAGAACACCGAGTCCGTCGAGGAATCCCGGATCGCTCAGGAACTGGCTCTGCTGGCGGTCAAGGCCGACATCACCGAGGAACTCGACCGGCTCGGCGCGCATATCGAAGCCGCGCGGGCACTGCTGACCGAAGAGGGCGCGATCGGGCGCAAGCTGGAGTTCCTGACGCAGGAGTTCAACCGTGAGGCCAACACGCTCTGCTCCAAATCGCAGGACGTGGCGCTGACCCGGATCGGGCTTGACCTCAAGGCGGTGATCGACCAGATGCGCGAACAGGTCCAGAATGTGGAGTAGCACGACATGTCCGACCGCCGTGGCCTGCTAATCATCCTGTCGTCTCCGTCGGGAGCGGGCAAGTCGACGCTGGCGCGGCGCCTGATGGATTGGGACGACAGCCTGTCCTTCTCAGTCTCCGCCACCACCCGGGCACCCCGCGACGGCGAGAGCGACGGGGTGGATTACCATTTCATCGGCGTGCCGGCCTTCAAGCAGATGGTTGCGGACGGGCAGATGCTCGAACATGCCCACGTCTTCGGCAATTTCTACGGCTCGCCGAAGGGACCTGTCGAAGCTGCCATCAACAACGGCCGCGACGTCCTGTTCGATGTCGACTGGCAGGGCGCGCAGCAGATCCGCAATTCGGATCTCGGCAAGCACACGCTGTCGATCTTCATCCTGCCTCCGTCGATCACGGAGCTGCGCCGCCGGCTGATCTCGCGCGCCAAGGACACCGACGAGGTGATCTCCAAGCGTATGCAGAAAAGCTGGGACGAAATCAGCCACTGGGGCAGCTACGACTACGTTCTGGTCAATGACGATCTCGACGCCACCTTCGAGCGGCTGAAGACCATCGTGACCGCGGAGCGGATGCGCCGGGCACAGCAGCCGAAGCTGCAGGAATTCGTTCGCCGGCTTCAGGCGGAATTCGAGGAGGGGCTGGAATGATCTACACACTCGACGGTGTGGCGCCGGAGATTGCCGAGAGCGCCTGGGTGGCGCCGGACGCCAACGTGATCGGCCGCATCGTGATCGGCGAGGATGCCTCGGTCTGGTTCGGCGTGACCCTGCGTGGCGACAACGAGCCGATCGTTCTGGGGGCCGGGTCCAACATCCAGGAAAACACCGTCTGCCACACGGACATGGGCTTTCCGCTGACCATCGGCGCGGGCTGCACCATCGGGCACAAGGCGATGCTGCACGGCTGCACCATCGGCGACAACAGCCTGATCGGCATGGGCGCGACGGTGCTGAACGGCGCGAAGATCGGCCGGAACTGCCTGATCGGGGCCTGTGCGCTGATCACCGAGGGCAAGGAGATCCCGGACAACAGCCTGGTGATGGGATCGCCGGGCAAGGTGGTTCGGCAGCTCGACGACAAGGCCATCGAGGGGCTGGAGGCCTCGGCCCTTGGCTACCAGCGACAGGCGCGGCGCTTCCGGGCAGGGCTGGCCCCGCTCTGACGCACGTCGGCCCACACGGCAAGATGAAGACATGCGGCCCGGGCACAGGCGCTCCGGGTCAGAAGGAGACTCGGAAATGAGTGCAGACGACACGCCCCGACGGAACGCGCAGCCGGAAACCACGATCCGGCGGATGCCCTGGCCCGAAGGCGTGAGCCGCCCGGTGGCGACGCCGATGCAACCCTCGGTGGTCTACGCCGCGGAGAGCCCCGACGCGCTCGATGCGCAATACGAGGGCGTCACCTCTGGCTACACCTACGCCCGCGAGGGGCACCCGAACGCCGACGTGCTAGCCCGCCGGATCGACCGGCTCGAGGGCGCGACCGACGGTCTGGTGACAGGCTCTGGCATGGGCGCTGTGGGCGCGCTGATGTTGGGGCTGCTGAAATCGGGCGACCACGTCCTCGGCGGCGACCAGCTCTACGGCCGGACGCTGCGGATGCTGCGGGAGGATCTTCCGAAGCAGGGCATCGCGACCTCGCTGGTCGACATGAGTTCGGTCGAGAGCGTGGCGGCGGCGCTGCGGCCGGAGACCCGGATGATCCTGCTGGAAGTGGTGTCCAACCCGACCATCCGCCTCGCCGACGTGGATGGCATCGCGGCGCTGGCGCGGGAGCGAGGGATCCGGCTGGTGGTGGACAACACCTTCACCACCCCGCGCAGCTTCCGACCCTTCGACCACGGCGCGGATATCGTGATCCATTCGGTGACCAAGCTGCTGGCCGGTCATTCCGACGCGACGCTCGGCTATGTCGCGGCGCGTGACCCGGCGGACCGCGAGGCGATCCGCGTGGCGGCCACGACCTGGGGCTTCACGCCGAGCCCGTTCGATTGCTGGATCGCCGAGCGCGGGCTGTTCACTTTCGACCTGCGCTACGATCGCGCTGAGGCCAATGCCACGGCGCTGGCCGATCACATCGCCGGTCTGCCCGGGGTGGCGCGCGTGCTCTATCCGGGACGGGCCGATCATCCGGATGCGGCGCGGGCGGCGAGCCTGCTCGGCCAGCGCTTCGGCAACATGCTGAGTTTCGAGGTGACGGGCGGGCGCGCGGCGGCGAATGCACTGGTGCGGGCGATACCCGATCTTCCCTTCGCGCCGACGCTCGGCGACGTCGGCACCACGCTCAGCCATCCGGCAACCTCCTCGCATCGGGCGCTGACGCCCGAGGCGCGGGCGGCGATGGGCATTTCGGAGGGCTTCTTCCGGGTTTCCGTCGGGATCGAGGATATCGCACTTCTCGAGGCAGATTTCACCCGCGGGATCGCTGCCGCAGCAGCCGCCGCGGCGGGCTAGGGCAGGGCGCGGGGCAGGCACGGGCTGGCCTGTTGCGGGCCTCGAAAAGGAGCCACGACAGGATGACCACAGAGCTTTCCGCCTCGATCATGGCCGCCGTGCCGATGCCGCTGGTTCTCGTCGGTTCTGACGAGCGGATCCGCGTGATGAACAGCGCCGCGGCCGCCCTGTTCCGCGCCTCTGGCGAGGGTCGGCACTACGTCACCGTCCTGCGCCAGCCGGGGCTGCTGCTCGCCATCGAATCTGCGTTGCGCGAGGGCAGGGCGGCCCAGGCGCGCTACGTGCAAAAGGACATCGCGCGAGAGGCCACCTACAACGTCCGCGCCGAGCCGGTCTCCGGAACCACGGTGTCAGGCGTTCTGGTCTCCTTCGAGGATGTCAGCGACATGGAGCGCGCGGGGCAGATGCGGCGGGACTTCGTGGCCAATGTCAGCCACGAACTGAAGACCCCGCTGACCGCGTTGCTCGGTTTCATCGAGACCCTGCGGGGCGCCGCACGGGACGATCCGGCGGCGCGTGAACGCTTCCTTGACATCATGGAGCGGGAGGCCGAACGGATGAACCGGCTGGTGTCGGACCTGCTCTCCCTGAGCCGCGTGGAATCGGCGGAACGCCAGCGACCGACCGACCCGGTGGACATCGGGGAACTGGTGGACTCGACCCTCAACTCGCTCCGTACCCTGGCGGAAGCCAAGGGCGTGCGTTTCGAGACGCAGCGCGAGGACGACAGCGAACTGCTGGTCCCGGGCGACCCCGACCAGCTGCGCCAGGTTCTGATCAACCTCGTGGAGAACGCGATCAAGTACGGCGGCGAGGCGGGGCGCGTCACGGTGCTGCTATCGTTCCGGAGCCGTGAGCCGGCGTTCAAGGGGCCGGCGGTGGAGATCGTGGTGCAGGATTACGGCGACGGCATCGATCCGGTTCACATCCCCCGGCTGACCGAACGCTTCTATCGTGTAGACAACCACCGCTCACGCGAGATGGGCGGCACGGGCCTCGGCCTCGCGATCGCCAAGCATATCGTCAACCGGCATCGCGGACGGTTTCGAATCGATAGCAATCCGGGTGAGGGCGCCCGGTTTTCCGTGCTTCTGCCGGCCTTTTCGTGACGAATGTCGCGGATTTCCGATTGAAGGCCCGAAAGCGTTAACTTTTCTTCATGCGGAATCTCGTTCGGCGATTTTGCTGCCAGGGCAGAAGCTTGGCCGAATGTCTTTCGTCCGCATCGCCGACTTTCCTTGCGTCAATCCGAGCGTGATCTGCCTGAATCCAGCGCACTGTCACACAACTGTTACAAAACTTACACAAAAGCCCAACTGACGAAGACTAACACCCCGCCAAGGCCGTCGGAGAGCGACGGTCATGATAACCACCGCATGGAGAATGCAATGTCTCTCGTGAAGCTGACCGCCTCTGCTCTGGCGATCGCCGCTGTTTCCGCCACCGCCGCCGCTGCCCGTGACAACGTTCAGGTTGCCGGTTCCTCGACCGTGCTGCCCTATGCCTCGATCGTTGCCGAAGCCTTCGGCGAGAACTTCGACTTCCCGACCCCGGTTGTGGAAGGCGGCGGCTCGGGTGCCGGCCGCAAGAAATTGTGCGAAGGCGTGGGTGAAAACACCATCGACATCGCCAACTCCTCCAGCCGCATCAAGCAGTCGGACATCGACCTCTGCGCCCAGAACGGCGTGACCGAGATAATGGAAGTCCGCATCGGCTACGATGGCATCGTGTTCGCCTCGGACATCAACGGCCCGGATTTCGCCTTCACCCCGGCCGACTGGTACAACGCGATCGCCGAAAAGATCGTGGTCGACGGCGCACTGGTCGCCAACCCGAACATGACCTGGGCAGACGTGAACCCGGAACTGCCGGCGCAGAAGATCATGGCCTTCATCCCCGGCACCAAGCACGGAACGCGTGAAGTTTTCGACGAAAAGGTTCTGGAAGCCGGCTGTGAAGCCACCGGCGCCGCCGAAGCCTTCGCCGCTGCCGGCGACGCCGACCACAAGGGCTGCATGGCGCTTCGCACCGACGGCGCTTCGGTCGACATCGACGGCGACTACACCGAGACGCTGTCCCGCCTCGCAGCCAACCCGGAAGCCATCGGCGTGTTCGGCCTGTCCTTCTATGAGGCCAACACCGACAAGCTGATCGTCGCCACCATGGACGGCATCGTTCCCTCGACCGAGTCCATCTCGACCGGCGAATACCCGGTGTCCCGTCCGCTCTACTTCTACGTGAAGAAAGCGCACCTGGGTGTGATCCCCGGCCTGCAGGAGTACATCGACTTCTTCGTGTCCGACGAGATCGCCGGCCCGGATGGCCCGCTGGCCCAGTACGGCCTCGTGTCCGATCCCGAACTGGCCGCGACCCAGGAAGCCGTTGCCAACGGCGTTGTCATGGCCCCGCTCAACTAAGGTGCCCAACCAGGAGGGTGGCGTCCATTGGGCGCCACCTTTGTCTTTTGAACTTAACGACGGGATATGCCATGAGCGTCGGGCTGGTTTCGCTGATCGTCCTGCTGATCGCAGCAGTCGGATACATGATGGGCCGCAGGAAGGCGCTGAGTTCCGCCGGCGGAGACATCCGCAAACTCCATTCCTTGCCCTCCTACTATGGACAGACGGTCCTGCTATTCGCGGCGGTTCCGGCCTTTCTGCTGATGTTCGTGTGGCTGTTCTTTCAGCCCATCTACATCGAAAGCTCCGTGACCGGGATGATCTCGCCATCGGATATTGCCGAGGGCAGTTCCGAATCGCTGGTGATGGCCGATGTGCGCCGGATCGCGGGCGGACTTGATCAGCTCCTCGTTCAGGGCGATCTGTCGGAAGATGACATCTCGCGGATGCGTGCCGACGAGACGAACGTGCGCGAACGTCTCGCGCAGGCAGGCGTCGCTCTCGGCTCCGATGTCCAGCAGAGCGTGTTCGAGGCCGCCAAGGCATATCGCGGTCAGAACAGCGCCCTGTGGATGGCGATGGTCGTTGCGGTGCTGGCGCTCTCTCTCGCCGGTGCGGTGTTCTCTTACATGAAGATTGCCCCGAGTTACCGGGCCCGGAACGTTTCGGAAGCCGCAATCAAGGCCATCCTGATCCTGTCGTCCATGGTGGCGATCCTGACGACCGTGGGCATCGTGTTTTCGCTGCTGTTCGAGACGGCACATTTCTTCAGGCTCTATCCCGCCAAGGATTTCTTCTTCAACGCGACCTGGAACCCGCAGTTCCGCGGCGGTTCGGACCTTGGCATCCTGCCGCTGCTCTGGGGGACGCTCTACGTGTCGTTCATTGCGCTTCTGTTCGCGGTGCCGATCGGCCTTTTCGCAGCCATCTACCTGTCGGAATACGCCAGCCCCAGGCTGCGTTCCATTGCCAAGCCGGCAATCGAGATCCTCGCGGGCATTCCGACCATCGTCTACGGTCTGTTCGCGCTGATCACCGTCGGCCCCATGCTCCGGGACTACTTCGCGCAGCCGCTCGGCCTCGGCGCGTCCTCCTCGTCCGTCATGACGGCAGGCATCGTGATGGCGATCATGCTGATCCCCTTCGTGTCCTCGCTGTCCGATGACATCATCAACGCGGTCCCACAGGCGATGCGCGATGGGTCCTTCGGCCTGGGCGCAACCCATTCGGAGACCATCAAGCAGGTCGTCCTTCCCGCTGCGTTGCCGGGGATCGTCGGCGCCGTTCTGCTGGCGGCCTCTCGCGCCATCGGCGAAACCATGATCGTGGTCATGGGGGCAGGGGCCGCGGCAAAGCTGAGTTTGAACCCGTTCGAGGCAATGACGACCATAACCGTCAAGATCGTGAGCCAGCTGACAGGCGACACGGAATTCGCTTCGCCGGAAACGCTGGTGGCCTTCGCACTCGGTCTCTCGCTTTTCGTCATTACACTGGGCCTGAACGTTCTGGCCCTCTACATCGTGCGCAAGTACCGGGAGCAGTACGAATGACCGACGCAACTGCAAGTTCGCCTGCGGCCCCGAAGCCGAGCAGGCATCGGGGCTCGCTCCTGGAAGTGGATGCTCGCACCCGGCGTCGCAACGCATCGGAGCGCCGCTTCCGCCGGCTCGGGCTCGGAGCCATTGGCATCGGCGTCGCCGCGCTGATTATCCTCGTGACGTCCATTCTGAGCCAGGGCCTGCCGGCCTTCCAGCAGACCTTCATCGCGTTGGATGTTTACCTCGACGAGACGAAGCTGGACAAGAACGGCAACCGGGACATCGAGGAGATCAAGAAGGTCTCGACCTTTGGCTACACGCCGCTGATCAACAGCGCGATGTCCGCGAAGATGGAGGAAATCGGGGTGACGGCCGAGGAATTCGGCCTGTCCGACAGGGACCTGACGGACATGATCTCCAAGGAAGCAGCCGCCGAGCTTCGTCGCCACGTGATCGCCAATCCGGACTCAATCGGTGAGACCGTCACCTTCGAGTTCCTCGCCAACGGCCGGATCGACGGCTATTTCAAGGGCAGGGTGACGATGGAGAGCGCCCAGCTGGACAGCAACGTCAGTCCCGGACAACTGCAGCTGGCCGATGCGCTTAAGGAAGGCGGCTCGCTCAGCACCCATTGGAACTGGGGTTTCTTCACAATGGCGGATGCCTCGGAGAACCGGCCCGAAGCAGCGGGTATCGGCGTCGCGATCATCGGTTCGATGTACATGATGATGGTCGTGCTGTGTCTGGCGCTGCCCATTGGTGTTGCCGCGTCGATCTACCTGGAGGAGTTCGCACCGCAGAACTGGTTCACCGACCTGATCGAGGTGAACATCTCAAACCTGGCGGCTGTTCCATCCATCGTGTTCGGTATCCTGGGCCTTGCGATCTTCATCAATTACGCCGGTCTGCCCCAGTCGGCGCCCATCGTCGGTGGCCTCGTGCTGACCCTGATGACATTGCCGACGATCATCATCTCGACCCGCGCCTCCTTGAAATCGGTTCCCCCGTCGATTCGCGATGCCGCGCTCGGGGTAGGGGCCTCCAAGATGCAGTCCGTGTTCCATCACGTGCTGCCGCTGGCCATGCCCGGCATCCTGACCGGCACCATCATCGGGCTGGCGCAGGCTCTGGGCGAAACCGCGCCGCTCATGCTGATCGGGATGGTGGCGTTCGTTCGGGAGTTCCCGTCGGCCCCGCCCGAAGGCTTCTTTGACCCGGCTTCGGCTCTGCCGGTGCAAGTCTACAACTTCACCCAGCGGGCCGACCCCGCCTTTGTCGAACGTGCGTCCGGAGCGATTATCGTACTGCTGATCTTCCTGCTCTGCATGAACTTTATCGCCATTATTCTGCGTCGTCGTTTCGAACGCCGCTGGTAAGGGGAGCGGAACCAATGAATGATATGAGACCCGTGGAGCGTGCTGTGGAAACCAAGGAAATCAAGTTCGAATGTCGTGACTGTCAGGTCTGGTACGGCGACACCCACGCCATCAAGGACGTGAGTGTCGACATTCAGGACAAGACCGTCACCGCATTCATCGGCCCATCGGGCTGCGGCAAGTCTACGTTCCTGCGCTGCCTCAACCGGATGAACGACACCATCGACATCGCCCGCGTCGAGGGCTCGTTCCTGCTGGACGGCGAGAGCATCTACGACAAGCGTGTCGACCCGGTGCAGCTGCGCGCCAAGGTCGGCATGGTGTTCCAGAAACCGAACCCGTTTCCGAAGTCGATCTATGACAACGTCGCCTATGGCCCGCGCATTCACGGCCTTGCCAAGAACAAGGCGGAACTGGATGAAATCGTGGAGAAATCCCTTCGTCGCGGTGCCATCTGGAACGAGGTCAAGGACCGTCTCGACGCACCGGGCACCGGCCTCTCGGGCGGTCAGCAGCAGCGCCTGTGCATCGCCCGCGCCGTTGCGACCGAACCGGAAGTCCTGCTGATGGACGAGCCGTGCTCGGCGCTCGATCCGATTGCGACCGCTCAGGTCGAGGAGTTGATCGACGAGCTGCGCGAAAGCTACTCGGTGGTGATCGTGACCCATTCGATGCAGCAGGCCGCGCGGGTCAGCCAGAAGACGGCCTTCTTCCACCTCGGCAACCTCGTGGAATTCGGCGAGACCGGACAGATTTTCACCAACCCGAAGGATCCCCGGACCGAAAGCTACATCACCGGTCGGATCGGGTAAGGGAGCACGAAAAATGGATAGAAAAGAGCAGCATATCGCGCGGGCCTTCGACCGCGATCTCGAAGCCCTGCAGGCCCACATCATGAAGATGGGCGGTCTGGTCGAGGATGCGATCCTCAAGGCTGCCGAGGCGCTGGCAACCCGCGACGAGGAACTGGCTGAGCGCGTCCGCCAGGATGATCGCGCCATCGACCAGCTCGAAGCCATGATCATGGAGGAGGCCGCACTCACCATCGCCGAGCGTCAGCCGATGGCGAGCGACCTGCGCACCATACTCGCGGTGATGAAGATCGCCGGCAACCTCGAGCGGATCGGCGACTATGCGAAGAACATGGCCAAGCGCACCAGCGTTCTGGTTCAGATGCGTCCGATCGAGGACGGCGGAAATTCCACCCGCAGGATGGCCAAGCTTGTGGAGGTAATGCTCAAGGACGCGCTGGATGCTTTCGTCCAACGTGACCCGGAGCTGTCAGAGGACGTGCGCCAGCGCGATCTCGAGGTCGACCAGATGTACAATTCGCTGTTCCGCAACTTCCTGACCTTCATGTTGGAAGATCCGCGCAACATCACTGCCTGCATGCATCTTCACTTTATCGCCAAGAACATCGAGCGCATGGGCGACCATGTTACTGCCATCGCCGAGCAGGTGATCTACCTCTCGACCGGCACTTTGCCCGACGAAAACCGACCCAAGGCGGACCGGACGGCTATGGAAACCCACGGGCAGGGCTGATGTCACCGTCGGAACAACCGAGCGTTCTGGTCGTCGAGGACGAGGCCGCGCAACGCGAAGTCCTGACCTACAACCTGGAGGCCGAAGGCTTCCGGGTGTGCCGGGCCGAGAACGGCGAGGAGGCCTTGCTCCTCGTCGAGGAAGACGCGCCGGACCTGATCGTGCTCGACTGGATGCTCCCCAATGTTTCCGGCATCGAAGTTTGCCGGAGGCTGAAGATGCGCGCCGACACACGCAGCGTGCCGATCATCATGCTCAGCGCGCGTTCGGAGGAGGTCGACCGAGTGCGCGGCCTCGAGACCGGCGCTGACGATTACGTCGTAAAGCCGTATTCCGTGGTCGAGCTGATGGCCCGGATCCGTGCGCAATTGCGCCGGACGCGGCCTGCGAGCGTCGGAGAGCGGCTACAGTTCGAGGACATCATTCTCGACGCGGAGACACACAAGGTCTTTCGCGACGACAAGCTGCTCAAGCTGGGGCCGACGGAATTTCGTCTGCTCACGACCTTCATGGAGAAACCCGGACGTGTGTGGAGCCGCGAACAATTGCTCGACCGAGTCTGGGGCCGCGACATCTACGTCGATACACGCACCGTCGACGTCCACATAGGGCGGCTCCGCAAGGCGCTGTGCCAGCACGGCGGCGAAGACCCGGTGCGTACGGTGCGGGGCGCAGGCTACGCGCTCGGTTGAGATCTTCGGCAACACGTCAAGGATGGCCGGGCCGGAAAGGTCCGGCCGATCTGTTTGATTGGAGTGGTTTGGGATCTTTGCCGTTGCACAGCACAGGGGCCCTGGCGCGCGTCAACACATACATCCGATAATCGGTATTATGTTAATAATGGATGTGGTCACATCAGCTCCAACGGCTTCGATCCCTCAACCGCGCCGGACGCCAACAACCTTCTGATACAGCCCGCCAAAGAAGGTCTCCTTGCGCCACTCGAACTCCGACGCATCGTCCACGTATTCTTTCAGCTCACGCCGCCAAAGAACCTTGGCGAACGGTTCCAGCCAATTGAACACAAGCCAGATGATCGGACGCATCGGATGCAAGACAGCCGGTTCGTGGTAATCGACGAACATCAACTTGCCGCCCGGTTTAACATGACGCGCCAGGTTGTTGGCGATGTCGCGTTTGTAGTCCTCCGGCACCTCGTGCATCAGGAAGTAGCAGCACACCGTATCGTAGAGCCCGTCTCCGGTCGTCCGTGCGTCGCTGATCTCGGTCCGCGCCTGAGGCAGCGTGCCGATCTTGCGGTTCACATGGTCGATCTGGACTTGCTGAATGTCGCTGACATGATACTCACCCTCCGGCCCGATTTTCGCCGCCAAGTGACTGACCAGCTTTCCATAAACCGCGGCGGGCTGCAGAACGCGACTGCCGGGTTCGAGTTCGTCGCGCGCGGCACGCATAAGCTTGTTCTGCTGGCACCACAGGATCGTCGCGACCACGATCTCACGGTCCAGCAACTCTACCATCTTTGGCGCCACATAGGCCCAAGTGTAGACATCGACGAGGTAATCCGGAAGTTTCGGCGCCGGTGCGGCAGCTTCGCTCCAGGCCGCGGTTCTGGCCGTTACGGCCCCCAGGCCGTCCTTTTTGATCCTGATGTCAACGCTGGCATTCATAGCTTGGCCTTTCCGAATTAGCGTCACTGTGGCAGCACGCGGCGCGAACCGGTCGGCTTTTGCCTTTCACCGGGCCGCGAAACTCTGGCCGGCCCGATGACCCGCCGTCGCGATGCTGGCGCGAATTGCCTTGACCATAGACAGCTGAAAAACCGCGGAAAATGCGGCAAACCCGCGAATTGGCGTCATGGAGTGCAATCCCGCGTTCCGCTGCACGCAAGTCTCCCATTCGGATCTAGTTGTCATACTGGCAATTCCACAACCTGGACGCCATGCGATTGGATGCTAAAATTCACATCCGATTCAATGTGTTGTCGGTTACTCATGAAAGATTGCATGAGGTGCGAAATGCCAAGGGACAGCGGCATTCTTTCTCATCGACGCGAGGCATCTCGACACTCCCCAAGGCGGAACATATTCTCCTCGGATACATAGGGAATTGCTCATGGTGTATTACAAGATGGTTGAGGCCGAGCTATGCCCGGCTCTCTCTGCTGTGGGTCGTCCAGTTCGACGGTCGGCCCACCACAAGTCAGAATGCCAAGGCGATATTCATTCGCCGCGCTCGCAGCGCTATCCGTCTTCGGAGGGCCATGGAAATTCTTGATTTCGTTGAAAGAGTGACTTCACTGCGAGAGATGCAGGAGGTGTGGGAATACAGCAAGGAAGTCTTCGAGAATTTCGGATTCAACCGCTTGCTGTACGGTTTCACGCGCTTTCGATCGGGGCAATCGCTTGGCGATCCGCTCGACATGCTGGTCCTGACAAACCACGATCGCTCCTACATTCGCCCCTTTCTCGACGACGGTCTCTACATGAACGCCCCGATGACGCTATGGGCGCTGGAAAACGTCGGGGCAAGTTCCTGGCGTGACACCGACCGCATGGCGCGCGAGGGCATACTGCCGCCGGCCGCATGCCGTATCTGGGAGTTCAACAAGACCCAGGGTTTCCTGGCGGGATACACCATCAGCTTCCAGTCCAACTCGGTCCGGGCGAAAGGCGCACTCAGCCTGACCTCGGTCCCTGCCCTGTCATTCGATGAGGTCGACGAGATCTGGGCCGAACACGGACGCACGATAGAGGCCATGAGCAATGTTCTGCATCTGCGCCTGATCTCCATGCCGAACCCGGAAACGCGACGCCATCTGACTCCACGGCAGCGCGAGGCGCTCGAATGGGTTGGCGATGGCAAGACCACATCCGAAATCGCTTCCATCATGGGTCTCAAACCCGCGACAGTGGAAAAACACCTGCGACTCGCCCGGGAGGCGCTCGACGTGTCGACCACCACACAGGCAGTGCTCAAGGCCGCATTTCTGCACCAGATTTTCGGGCCTCGGGCCTAGCGAGAAATTTCTGCGTCGCAGCGTTGGCGACAATTCTTTAAATTCAAAACTTTATGCTCGCTCACGAAATCGTGGGTCAGGGATTCCTTACTTAACTTACCCCGCGTTAATGTGCGATCCTTGATGTGTTCCGTGAGTGGTGGCTATTGAGCCATGGAACTGCGAACTGGGAGTCGCCGCGATTTCGGCGTTACCGGGGAGCTCCGGGAAACCGGATGTCGGTCCGCGGGCGTATAGTCAGCCTTGCGGGCCGACACCCACCCATACCGCCATCTGCATCCCCTCGTGATGGCGGAAACGTGTGGTGTTGAAGCGGCGCAGACGGCCCGTTCTGCGCCGCTTCCTTTTTTGCAGGCACACTTTTCCGAGACAGGGCAGCGCTTTCTCTGCCCCCAGCCTCCGGCCGCGCATTTTCAGCTGCCAACGAAAACGGCGCCGCCTCCTTGCCGGAAGCGGCGCCGCATCTCTCGATTTTCGTGACCGGATCAGCCCTGCATGGCTGCGACTTCGGCCGCGAAATCCTCTTCTTTCTTCTCGATGCCTTCGCCAACTTCCATGCGTACGAAACCGGTGACCTCCGCGCCCGCTTCCTTGGCGGCGGCGGCGACGGTCAGGTCCGGGTTCACAACGAAAGCCTGGCCCAGCAGGGTCACCTCGGCGAGGAACTTGTTCATCCGGCCGGCGATCATCTTTTCAATCACCGCTTCCGGCTTGCCGGATTCGCGGGCGATCTCCATCTGGACCTGCTTTTCCTTCTCGACGATGGCGGGGTCGAGATCGGCTTCGGACAGCGAAGCCGGGTTCACGGCGGCGATGTGCATCGCGACCTGCTTGCCGAAGGCCTCGTCTCCGCCCTTAAGCGCGACCAGAACACCGATCTTGCCGAGGCCGGGGGCAGCCGCGTTGTGGACGTAGGAGATGACCTGCTCGCCCTCGACGGTAGCCATGCGGCGCAGCGACATGTTTTCGCCGATCTTGGCGATCTTGTCGGTGACCAAGTCCCCGACGGTCTTGCCGTCAATCGTGGTGGCCTTGAGCTCTTCGACGTCGGCGACTTTGGCGGCCGCGGCGGCGATGGCGCTTACCATTTCCTGGAATTCGGCGTTCTTGGCAACGAAGTCGGTCTCGGAGTTCACCTCGACGACGACGCCCTTGCCGCCCTCGACGTTGATGCCAACGAGGCCCTCGGCAGCGGTGCGGCCCGACTTCTTGGCGGCCTTGGCCAGGCCCTTGGTGCGCAGCCAGTCGATCGCGGCTTCCATGTCGCCGTCGACTTCGGTCAGTGCCTTCTTGGCATCCATCATCCCTGCGCCGGTCTGGTCGCGCAGTTCCTTCACCATTTTCGCGGTGATAGCCATCTTGGCTCTCCTCGATTGGGGGGTCGTGGTGCGGCAGGCCAAAGCCTGCCGCCTGTATCAGTTCCGTGACAGCGCCACGAAGCTCCGGGCTCAGGCCTCGGCCGGCGCCTCTTCGGCTTCCGGAGCGGCTTCGAGCGTCTCTTCGACGAGGGCCTCTTCCATCTCGCCGAGGTCGATGCCGGCGGCATCCATCTGGGCGGACATGCCGTCGAGCGCGGCGCGGGAGACCAGATCGCAGTAGAGCGCGATTGCCCGGGCGGCGTCATCGTTGCCCGGAATCACGTAGTCCACGCCTTCGGGCGAGCAGTTTGTGTCGACGATCGCGACCACCGGAATGCCGAGCTTCTTGGCCTCGAGGATGGCGAGGTCCTCCTTCTTCACGTCAATGACGAAGAGAAGATCCGGAACGCCGCCCATCTCGCGGATACCGCCCAGGGAAGCCTGAAGCTTGGTCTGGTCGCGTTCCATGTGCAGGCGCTCTTTCTTCGTGAGGCCTTCAGCGCCCATCGCCATCTGCTCGTCGATGGAGCGCAGGCGGTCGATCGACTGGGAGACGGTCTTCCAGTTGGTGAGCGTGCCGCCCAGCCAGCGGTGGTTCATGTAGTACTGCGCACAGCGCTCGGCGGCATCAGCGATCGGCTTCTGGGCCTGGCGCTTGGTGCCGACGAACAGAATGCGGCCACCCTTGGCGACGGTGTCGCGCACGACCTGGAGAGCCTGGTCCAGCATAGGGACGGTCTGCGTCAGGTCGAGAATGTGGATGCCGTTACGGTCGCCGTAGATATACTCGCCCATGCGGGGGTTCCACCGCTGGGTCTGGTGACCGAAGTGAACGCCAGCTTCAAGCAGCTGACGCAGAGTGAACTCAGGAAGCGCCATGTCATAATCCTTTCCGGTTTCGCGTCCTCGACAGGGCCGAACAGGGATCGCTCCCAACCGGCGGACCGATACGGGGATGTCTCCCCCGCAGGCCCAGGCCCCATCTGTGAAGTGGGCCGCGCATACTGCATCGGAGAAGGGCTGGCAACCCCCTGCCCCGCTTTTCCCCTGTTTCGATGGCGATTGGTTGATAGTCTGCCCCGAAACCAAGGAGGATCCCGTGAAACTGCCCGATTTCCTGATGACGCTGCCGGCGCTCGACATACCTTTCCCGGACGACGTGGTCGAGAGCCGCGCCATGCGGACCGAGGATGCGCTGCTGGTTTTCTTCATCTTCCACAAGGACGCGGAACTGCCGGCGCATTCCCACGGCGCACAATGGGGCAGCGTTCTGCAAGGAGAAATTCAGTTGACCATTGATGGCAAGACCACAACCTATCGGCAGGGCGACAGCTATGACTTGCCGGCCGGCGTGGTCCATGCGGTGAAGGTCGCCGCCGGTACCATTGCGCTGGACACGTTCGAAGAACCGGACCGGTATGCGCTGAGGCGGTGAGGTGGCGCCCGGAGCCCTCATGCCTCCGGCGGGGATATTTTAGGACAGAAGAAGCCGCGAGCGCTTGCCTTCGATTTGCGACCGGGGTTTCTTCGGCGCATGGAAAAGACGCCGGATATTCTCTGCATCGGATCGGTCCTGTGGGACGTGATCGGCCGCACCCCGCGGTCGATGGCAGTCGGGCATGACGTGCCGGGCCGGATATCCCGGCTCCCCGGGGGCGTGGCGATGAACATCGCCATGGCGCTGGTGCGCGAGGGGATGCGGCCAGCGCTGCTGACTGTGCTGGGGCAGGACGCCGAAGGCCGCGAACTGGAACTGGCGGCGCGGCGGATGGGGATGGTGACCGAGCATATCACCTGGTCCGACACCCTGCCGACCGATCAGTACATGGCCATCGAAGCCGAGAACGGGCTGGTGGCGGCGATTGCCGACGCCCATTCGCTCGAACAGGCGGGGGACGCGATCCTGCAACCGCTGGCGGATGGGCGGCTCGGTTCGATCGATGCGCCGCATGCCGGGATCGTAGCGCTCGATGGCAACCTGACCGAAGAGCTCCTCTCAAGAATCTCCGACAGCCCGTTGTTTTCGATGGCCGATCTGCGGATCGCACCGGCATCTCCGGGCAAGGCCGGGCGGTTGCTGCCGCTGCTGCGCCACCCCCGGGCCACGCTCTACGTCAACCGGATCGAGGCCGGGCTGATCTGCGACAACCGCTTTTCCTCTGCCAAGGCCGCGGCCGAGGCGCTCGTGGCCTTTGGCGCGCGGCGAGTTCTGGTCACCGACGGCGGTGCGTCGATGGCCGAGGCCACGCCCGAGGGCGTGCTGACCGCGACACCACCGCCCGTCGTCGTCACCCGGGTCACCGGCGCGGGCGACACCTTCATGGCGGCCCATATTTCTGCCGAGGCGCGTGGGCTTTCCGGCATCTTTGCCATAGAAGCCGCGCTCGGCATCACAGCAGCCTACGTTTCGGAGACCTGACGACATGACCCTCCCCCTGATCCTCGCGCCTGAAGTTCAGGCCGCGGCCGGCGCCGGCCGGCCCATCGTGGCGCTTGAAAGCACCATCATCACGCATGGCATGCCATGGCCGCAGAACCTCGAGACCGCCCGCAAGGTCGAGGAGACGGTGCGCGAGGCCGGTGCGGTGCCGGCTACGATCGCGATTCTCGACGGGCGGCTGCATGTCGGGCTAGAGCGGGCGCAGCTCCAAGCGCTGGCCCAGGCGAAGGATGTGGCCAAGCTGAGCCGCGCCGACCTCGCCGTCTGCCTGTCCCGCGGCGGTAACGGGGCGACGACCGTCGCGGCGACGATGATCGCGGCCCGCCTTGCCGGGATCGACGTTTTCGCCACCGGCGGCATCGGCGGCGTGCACAAGGGCGCGGAACTCAGCTTCGACATCTCGGCAGACCTGCAGGAGCTGGCAGCGACGCCGGTGACCGTCGTCGCGGCGGGCGCGAAGGCGATCCTCGACCTGCCCAAGACGCTGGAGGTGCTCGAAACCCTCGGCGTTCCGGTGATCTCGGTCGGTCAGGACGCCCTGCCCGCCTTCTGGTCCCGCGACTCCGGCCTGAAGGCGCCGCTGCGGATGGACGATCCCGCCCAGATCGCCCGATCCCACCTGATGCGGCAGGCGCTCGGCATCCCCGGCGGGCAATTGGTCACCAACCCGATTCCGGTCGCGGACGAGATCGCCGCAGAGGTGCTGGCCCCGGTGATCGCGCAGGCGCAGACCGACGCCGAGGCCCAGGGCATCACCGCGAAGAATGTGACGCCGTTTCTGCTCCAGCGCATTTTCGAGCTGACCGAGGGCGACTCGCTGGAGGCCAACATCGCGCTTGTTCTGAACAATGCGCGCCTGGCGGCTGCCATCGCGACCGAAATCTCGACGCAGCGGTGAAATAACCGCGCGCCACATGCGGTTGGACTTGCGAGGCCGCTCCCGGCTGCATAGCTTCCGGTGAGTTCACGCGCTTCCGAGACAAGATGCCCGACCACCATTCCAACGAGCCCGGACACGAGCTCCACATCCAGCACCCGCGCCGCAAGCCCGGGCTGCTGGCCAATCTCCGCTCGTCTTTTCTGACCGGTCTGGTGGTGATCGCCCCGGTGGGGCTGACTGTCTGGCTGATATGGACCGTCGTCGGCTGGGTCGATGCCTTCGTCCTGCCTTTCGTGCCGGACGCCTACCAGCCGGAAACCTACTTCAAGAAGTATTTCGGCGAGGACACCACGATCAACGTCCGTGGCGTCGGCGTGGTGTTCTTCCTGGTATTTACCGTCGTCATCGGCTGGATCGCCAAGGGTGTCATCGGCCGGTCGCTGATCGATTGGGCCGAGGGGCTGGTCGACAGGATGCCGATCGTCCGGACCATCTACAACGGCGTGAAACAGATCGCCGAGACGGTCTTCGCACAGACCGAGAACAACTTCGACAAGGCCTGCTTGATCCAGTACCCCCGTGAGGGCCTCTGGGCGATTGCCTTCGTCTCGACCAATGCCAAGGGCGAGATTTCCCGTCGGGTGCCACGCGACGGGCGGATCATTTCTGTCTTTCTGCCCACGACCCCGAACCCGACCTCCGGCTTCCTGCTGTTCGTGCCGGAAGAAGACGTAGTCTACCTCGACATGTCGGTGGAGGACGCGGCGAAACTGGTGATCTCGGGCGGCCTGGTCTATCCCGCCGATGCCAACGGCACGGGCGATGTGCCTCCGACACCCGGAGGCATACCGCTTGCCGTCGAAGCCGAGCGGCAGCGCGACAAGCTCGACGCGTGAGCCGGGCCTAGCCGAACATCTCCCTCAGATCGACGGTGCTGCGCTCGTTCAGGTCGTCCCTGTGCTCGGCCAGAAAACGATCGGCCGCCGTGCGGCCTGCCGCCTTCAACCGCGACAGGATCACCGGGGACGGCACGATCTTGGTCGCGACGGACAGGTCGCGCATGAAATCGTCGTCGGCGATCATGTGCACCAGCACGTCGCGCATCTGCCCCCGCTCGACCCGCCCGTCCGCGATCAGCTCCTTGACGAAGTTGATCGCCCGCAATTCACGCAGCAGCGAAGAATTGAAGCTGATCTCGTTGATCCGATTGTGAATTTCCGATCCCGTCCGCGGCACCTCCGGCCGGAAGAGCGGGTTGATGTTCACGATCAGCACGTCTGAGGGATAGTCCGGCTGGAACAGCGGAAAGAGCGCGGGATTGCCGGTGTAGCCACCGTCCCAGAACGCCTCGAGCTCCCCGGTGCGCGGATCGACCACCTCCACCGCCTGGAACAGCGACGGCAGGCAGCCTGAGGCCAGGATCGTCTCGGTCGAGATCTCGTGCCCAGAAAAGACCCGGATCTTGCCGCTGCGAACGTTGGTGGCGGAGACGAAGAAGGCCGGGCCGGTGTCGGCGCAGACGCGGTCGTATTCGAACCGCTCCACGATCCGCTCCAGCGGGTTGGAATAGAACGGCCCGTAGGAATAGGGGCTGACCACCCGGCTGGCGATATCCGCCATGCCGTAGAGCGGCGAGCTCTCCAGAATTTGCGCATAGACCTCGCTCGGCGGCGCGAAAGGCGCGAACCAGTGGGTCAGGCGCAGGTCCTGCACGCCGGCAACCTGGTGTCAGAGCCAGTCAAGGTTGGCCCGCGCGGCCTCCCGATCCTGCCCTTTGCCGTCGGCCACCAACCCCGCCTTCAGCGCAGCGCCGTTCAGCGCGCCCGCCGAGGTCCCTGAGATCGCGGCGATCTCGATCTCCTCGTCGTCGAGCAAACGGTCGAGCACCCCCCAGGTAAAGGCGCCATGCGCGCCGCCGCCCTGGAGCGCCAGGTTAATCCGTTTCATCGCTGCGCCTTTCTTCTGTCCCCAGATATCCGGGGGGAGACGCGGCCCTGGCCGCGTCGGGGGCAGCGCCCCCGGCCCGAATCCGTGTCAGGAAGCTGTCCAGCCGCCATCCGCGGACAGCGTCGTTCCGGTGATCTGCGCCGCGGCCTCCGAGCAAAGGAACAGCACCATTCCCCCCAACTGCTCCACGGTCACGAACTCCTTGGATGGCTGCTTGGCAAGGATCACCTTCTCAATCGCCTCGGCCTCGGGGATATTGTATTCCTTGGCCGTATTGGGGATCTGCGCCTCGACCAGCGGCGTCAACACGTAGCCAGGGCAGATCGCATTGGCGGTGATCGGCTCCCGGGCCGTTTCCAGCGCGACGACCTTGGTCATGCCGACGACCCCGTGCTTGGCCGTGACATAGGCCGACTTGAACGGGCTTGCGCGCAATCCGTGGGCGGAGGCGATGTTGACCACCCTGCCCCAGCCGGCCTTGCGCATCAGGGGCAAGGCGGCGGCGGTGGTGTGAAAGGCCGAGGACATGTTGATCGCGATAATCGCGTCCCATTTCTCCACCGGAAATTCGTCGATCGCTGCGACGTGCTGAATCCCGGCGTTGTTCACCAGGATATCGCAGGCGCCCGCCTTCTCGACCAGGGCGCGGCACTCGTCGCCCTTCGACATGTCGGCCTTGATGTACCGCGCGGACGTGCCTGTCGCCTTCGCGATCTCCTCGGCCAGAGCATGATCCTCGTCGCGGTCCGTGAAGGAGTTCAGCACCACGTCTGCGCCGGCCCGCGCCAGTTCCCAGGCGACCCCGAGGCCAATCCCGGAGTTTGACCCGGTGATAACGGCTGTCTTTCCGTTGAGTGACATTGCGTTTCCTCCATTGTCAGTCCAGACGGACCATACATGCTGCACGCGCAAAATGAAGGATTCGGGACGCGCGGTCGCAAACACGGCCAGTGCCGTCCCCGCGACCGAGAATGCCACCCGATGAAGATTGCCGCTCGAACGCCCTTTGAAGAGGGCAAAAAAACGCCCGCACAAGGCGGGCGTTAAGTCATTGAGGCAGGTTTCATACAGGCAAGAAACCTATCGAGCAGTGCCTTAGTTATACGCAAACAACCGCCAGAGTCCAAGTTAAAAGTTTGAAATACTTGACTTGCAGGACTACGCTCTCGGCCAAACAAACAAGGGCAGTGAGGGATTGTTGCGAAAATGCGGTACGATTTTTTCTGTGGAATCCGGCCGATTGTGCTGGCCACGTGCCTGAGCGCTTCAGGCGGATTCGTTAACGCAGAGCCCGCACATGGCATAGCTATGTATGGCGACCCCGCGCTTCCACCGGATTTTGTGTCTCTGCCCTATGTCAATCCGGACGCGCCAACTGGTGGCCGCATCGTCCTTTCGGAGGTGGGCGGCTTCGACAGCCTCAATCCTTTCATCCTCAAGGGCAACTCCGTCTATGGTCACAGGGTCTACGGCTTCGAGAGCCTCATGGGCCGGAACTGGGACGAGCCTTTCACCCTCTACGGCCTGCTGGCCGAATCGGTGGAGACCGGCCCGAATCGAGAATGGGTCGAATTCACGCTGCGACCGGAAGCCCGTTTCTCCGACGGCTCGCCGGTGACCGTCGAGGACGTGCTCTGGTCCTTCGAGACGCTCGGCACCCTGGGCCATCCGCGCTACCACGCGGGCTGGGAAAAGATCGAGACCGCCGAGGTCGTGGGAGAGCGCACCGTCCGCTTCACCTTCAACACCGAGGATAACGAATTGCCGCTGATCCTCGGTCTGCGCCCGATCCTGCAGAAAGCCGCCTACGAAGGCCGCGCCTTCCATGAGAGCACGCTCGAGCCGCCCGTGGGCTCCGGCCCTTACGTAATCTCGGATTATGAGCCCGGCCGCTTCCTGACGCTCAAGAAGGATCCGGACTGGTGGGGCGCCGACCTGCCTTTCAACCGCGGCCAGCACAACATCGACGAGATCCGCTACGAATGGTTCGGCGATGCCGATGTGGCCTTCGAGGCGTTCCGCGCCGGAGAGATCTCTTTCAACCGGGAAGGCAATCTCGCCAAGTGGCGTACGGCCTACGATTTTCCCGCAGTACGTTCCGGCGAGGTCGTGCTGGCGGAAATCCCGCACCAGCGGCCCGGCGGCATCCGGGGCTTCGTGATGAACACCCGCCGCGCGCCCTTCGACGACTGGCGGGTGCGTGATGCTCTGATCCACGCGTTCAACTTCGAGTTCATCAACAACGCCATCAATGGAGGCGAGGAGCCTCGGATCGCGTCCTACTTCACCAACTCGGTGCTGGCGATGTCCGACGGGCCGGCCGAGGGCAAGGTGCGTGAGTACCTCGAGCCTTTTGCCGACCAACTCCTGCCGGGCGCGCTTGAAGGCTACACCCTGCCCACCTCCGACGGCAGCGAGGCCAATCGCCGGAACACCCGCAAGGCCATCGGCATCCTCTCGGACGCCGGATGGACGGTGCAGGACGGGGTGATGAAGAACGCCGACGGACAAGCGCTGAAGTTCGATATCCTCCTGCAATCGGGGGACACGCAGAACATCAACATCGCCGAGCTCTACGCCGAGCAGCTCAAGCGGATCGGCGTGGTGGCCAACCTCGTGACCGTGGACGCCGCGCAATACAAGGAGCGCACGCAGGCGTACGATTTCGACATGGCCCATTACATTCGGCTGATGTCGCTGAGTCCGGGCAACGAGCAGATTCTCTACTGGGGCAAGGACGGCGTCACCGAGCCGGGCACCCGCAACTGGATGGGAATGAACAACCCGGCGGTGGAATCGCTGATCCAGTCGATGCTGAATGCCACGGACCAGGAGGATTTCCAAGCCGCGGTGAAGGCGCTCGATCGGGTGCTGACCACCGGGCGCTATGTGATCCCGATCTGGTACTCGCCGGTCAGCCACATCGCCTACAAATCCGAACTGAAATACCCCGAGGGCAAGACACAGATGTATGGCGATTGGCTCGGTTTCCAGCCGGACGTCTGGTGGGTCGAGAACTGAACACAGCTCCGGGCACGCACCTGTCTCGGAGCTTCACAGTAAAAAGGGCCGCGAAATCGCGGCCCTTTTCGTTTCTCGTATCCGTTGCGGATCAGCGCTTGGAGAACTGGAAGCTCCGGCGGGCCTTGCGGCGGCCGAACTTCTTGCGTTCCACCACGCGGCTGTCGCGGGTCAGGAAACCCGCTGCCTTGAGCGGCGCGCGCAGGGCGGGATCGAACAGTTGCAGAGCCTTGGAGATGCCGTGCTTCACGGCACCGGCCTGACCAGACAGGCCGCCGCCCTTGACGGTTGCGACGACGTCGAATTCGCCTTCGACACCGGCGATCTGGAACGGCTGATTCAGGATCAGCTGCTGCACCGGACGGGCGAAGTAGACGGTTATATCGCGGCCGTTGACGGTGACCTTGCCGGAGCCCGGCTTGATCCAGACGCGGGCGACCGCGTCCTTCCGCTTGCCAGTGGCGTAGGAGCGACCCAGCTCGTCACGGACCGGCTCACGGTTGACCAGTTCTTCGACGATCGGAGCGCTGCCTTCGGCGACTTCGTTCAGCTCGGCGAGGGATTTGATTTCTTCGACCATTGTCCTCAGCTCCGGGTGTTCTTCTTGTTCATGGACTTGACGTCGAGCACTTCGGGCTTCTGGGCCTCATGGGGATGCTCGGTGCCGGCGTACACGCGCAGATTGGTCATCTGTTGGCGGCTCAGCTTGTTGCCCGGCAGCATGCGCTTGACCGCCTGGGTCACGACGCGCTCGGGGTACTTGCCCTCGAGGATCTGCCCGGTGGTGCGGGACTTGATGCCGCCCGGGTAGCCGGTGTGCCAGTAGTTCGGCTTCATGCGCTTGTTGCCCGTGATCTGCACCTTCTCGGCGTTGATCACGATGACATTGTCGCCCATGTCCATGTGCGGGGTGAAGGTCGCCTTGTGCTTGCCGCGCAGGCGATTGGCGACGATCGAGGCGAGACGGCCCAGCACCACGCCTTCGGCGTCGATGATGATCCATTTCTTGTCGATATCCGCCGGGGTCGCGGTAAAGGTTTTCATGGTTCTTGCTCTTATGATCCGTCGGGGGGGCGGCCAAGACGGACGCCCGAAGCGATTGATGGAGCGGTTCTAAGGATTTCCGCACTTGGGTCAAGAGACAATTACTCAAAATAACCCAATAATAACAGAGACTTAAAATTACGGTATCATTTTACCCCAAAAAACCTCCTTTTCCGGCCACTTCCAGGTCAGCGCGCCGGAGGGATCGCATAAGTCATGCCGGCGCGGGCCACCGGCTCGGGCTGTCCCTCGCTGAAGATCAGCACGTCGCCGACCGCGAGCTGCCGCCCGAGCTTGAGCAGGCGCGCCTCTGCAAGCAGATCGCAGCCGGCCGCGGGCTTGCGCATGAAGTCGATCGAACAGTTCGTGGTTACCGCCAGCGCCACCGGGCCGATGCGGGAGAGCACCGCGAGGTAGATCGCCACATCTGCAAGCGCGAACATTGACGGGCCTGAGACGGTGCCACCCGGGCGCAGGTGCGCCTCCCGGATCGCCATCCGCATAGTGAGTGCCGCCGCCGAGAGGCTCTCGACCCGGAAATCGTCAACCACCTGCGGGAACTCCCGCGCCAGGAACGACTCCAGCTCTTCCGCATTCATCGCCAGTGACATACGCCCTTCCCCTCCCCGTCGACCGCGTTACTCTGCGGGCAGGCTATGGGAGGATGGCATGACGGACGAGATCCTGTTGCGGGAGGACCGCGGTTACGTTGCGGAACTGACACTGAACTGCCCCTCGGCGCTGAATGCGCTCTCCAACGCAATGCTGGCCCGCCTGTCGGAAGAGCTCGCTTCGCTGGAACGGGACCGGCGCATCCGCGTGGTGATCCTGCGGGGGGCGGGCAAGGTGTTCTGCGCCGGGCACGACCTGAAGGAGATGCAGGCCGGCAGGCAGGCGGAGGATCGTGGCGCCGCCTATTTCGCGGATCTGTTCCGCTGTTGCGCCGATGTGATGCTGGCAATTCAGCGCCTGCCGCAGCCGGTGATCGCGGAGGCGCACGGCATTGCGACCGCGGCCGGCTGCCAGCTCGTCGCCTCCTGCGACATGGCGGTGGCGGCCAAAGGGACACGCTTCGGCGTGAACGGTGTCAATATCGGGCTGTTCTGCTCGACGCCGATGGTGGCGCTGAGCCGCGTCGTGCCGCGCAAGAAGGCCTTCGAGATGCTCAGCACCGGGCATTTCATCGACGCGGCCGAGGCAGAAGCCATCGGGCTGGTGAACCGCGTGGTGCCGGCGGAACACTTGCAGGCACAGACGCGGGAGTTGGCCGGCCAGGTGGCGGCCAAGCTGGAGGCGGCGGTGCGGATCGGCAAGCGGGCCTTTTACGAGCAGATCGAGATGAAGATCGAGGACGCCTATGCCCACGCCGCGGCGGTGATGACGGAGAACATGCTGTGGCGCGACACCGACGAGGGCATCGCGGCCTTCATAGAGAAGCGCAAGCCCGACTGGGCCGAATGACGGTGGGCGCACTCCCGCCGGTTGTCGACGCGGCCTGCGCCGCGCCTTCTCCCGTTGGGCCGGGCGCGCCTTTTCCGACATTCCCTGTCGTCTTTGACCAAGCCCGCCCGCGGGGCGCTGGCGAGGCTCGGACAACAACAGCCGGAGGCCGCGCATGAAAACCACCACGCAAGTCTGTGTCATTGGCGGCGGCGTCGTCGGCTGCTCCGTCCTTTACCACCTGACCAAGCTCGGCTGGAGCGACGTCATGCTGGTGGAGCGATCCGAGCTGACCAGCGGCTCCACCTGGCATGCGGCGGGCGGGTTTCATACGCTCAACGGCGACACCAACATGGCGGCGCTGCAGGGGTACACGATCGGGCTCTACAAGGAGCTGGAAGCGATCACCGGCATGTCCTGCGGGCTGCACCATGTGGGCGGGATCACCCTTGCGGACACGCCGGAGCGGTTCGACATGCTGAAGGCGGAGCGGGCCAAGCACCGGTACATGGGGCTCGAAACCGAGATCCTCTCGCCCTCCGAGATCAAGGCGATGGCCGAGCTGGTGAATGTCGATGGCATCCTCGGCGGGCTCTATGACCCGCTCGACGGGCATCTGGACCCCTCCGGCACGACCCATGCCTATGCGAAGGCCGCGCGGATGGCGGGGGCCGAGATCGTGACGCATTGCATGGTGCGCGAGACCAATCCCCGCCCGGACGGGACATGGGAGGTCGTGACCGACAAGGGCACGATACACGCCGAGCACGTGGTGAACGCCGGTGGGCTCTGGGCGCGGGAGGTCTGTGCGATGGCGGGCGTCTACCTGCCGCTGCTGCCGATGGCGCACCAGTACATCGTGACAGACGACATCCCCGAGATCTACAACCGGGACGGAGAATTCCCGCATATCATCGACCCCGGCGGCGAGAGCTACATGCGGCAGGAGGGGCGCGGGCTTTGCATCGGGTTCTACGAGAAGCCCTGCGAAGCCTGGTCGGTCGACGGCACCCCCTGGGAGTTTGGCCACGAATTGCTGAACGACCAGTTCGATAAGATCGAGGAGTCGATCGCCTTTGCCTATGCTCGCGTTCCGGTGCTGGAGATGGCGGGGGTGAAATCGGTGATCCACGGGCCCTTCACCTTTGCGCCGGATGGCAACCCGCTGGTCGGGCCGGTGCCGGGGCTCAGGAACTACTGGTCGGCCTGCGCGGTGATGGCCGGGTTCAGCCAGGGCGGCGGCGTCGGGCTGACGCTGGCGCAATGGATGATCCACGGGGAGCCGGCGCAGAACAGCTTTGCGCTGGACGTGGCACGCTTCGGCAAGTGGACGACACCGGGCTACACCGTGCCGAAGGTGATCGAGAACTACCAGAACCGGTTTTCCGTCTCCTTCCCGAACCAGGAACTGCCGGCCGCCCGCCCCTGCCGCACCACCCCGATGTACGACATCTGGAAGGGCATGAACGCGGTCTTCGGCCAGCAATACGGGCTGGAGGTGGTGAACTACTTTGCGCCCGAGGGAGAGACACCCTACGAGGAGCCGAGATTCCGCCGTTCCAATGCCTGGGAGCCCGTACGGGCCGAGGTGCGCGCGGTGCGCGACACCGTCGGGATCAACGAGATCCACAACTTCGGCAAGTTCTCCGTCACCGGCCCGGGGGCGCGGGACTGGCTCGACCGGATCATGGCCGGGCGCATCCCGGCGCCGGGCCGGCTGGCGCTGTCGCCGATGCTGGCGCCGTCCGGACGGCTGATCGGCGATTTCACCATCTCCGGCCTCGGCGCGGAGGAGTTCCAGCTCACCGCCTCCTACGGCAGCCAGGATTTCCACCAGCGCTGGTTCGAGCAGCATGCGGCGGACGGCGTGACGGTCAACAACGTCTCCGACCTGCGCACCGGGTTCCAGATCGCCGGCCCGAAGGCGCGGGAGCTGCTGGCGCGGGTCACGCGGGCGGATGTGGGCGCCGAGGCCTTCCGATTCCTGGACGTGAAGCGGATGACGGTGGACATGGCCGACGCCATCGTGCAGCGCGTGAGCTATACCGGGGATCTCGGCTACGAGATCTTTGTCGACCCGATGAGCCAGCGCCACCTGTGGCATGTCCTGTCGGAGGCTGGCGCGGACCTCGGGCTGCGGCCGTTCGGGATGCGGGCGATGATGTCCCTGCGGCTCGACAAGGGTTTTGGCGGGTGGCTGCGGGAATACTCGCCGGATTACATGCCCGCCGAGACCGGGCTCGACCGTTTCATCGCCTGGAAGAAGACAGCGCCGTTCATCGGCCGGGACGCCGCGGAACAGGCCCGGCGCGAAGGGCCGGCTCGGCGGCTCTGCACCTTCATCGTCGATGCCGAGGATGCGGATGTGGCGGCCTACGAGCCGATCTGGCTCGACGGCGCGGTCGTCGGGTTCTGCACCTCGGGCGGCTACTCGCATTACGCGGATAAATCCGTTGCCATCGGCTTCCTGCCGACCGAGCGGATCCGCGACGGGTTGGCGGTCGAGATCGAGATACTCGGCGAGCGGCGGCCGGCGCGGCTTTACACCGAACCGCTCTTCGATCCCGACGGCGCGCGCATGCGCGGCTGAGCGCGTATCAGTGCAGTCGGGTGGGCGCGCTGGGTCCGGAGGATGCTGGCCTGCGGAGTTCGAGCCTGCCAGTCTCGGGGGATACGCGGCCAAGGCGCGGCAGATCCATTGCGGTCCGCGCCGGCTCCGCACCGGTGAACACCTGCACCTGCTGTCCCACCGCGACCCAAAGCACCCTTTGCATGCCGGTATCGAGGCGGTCCCCCGGCCTCAGGCGCACGGCGGAACGCAGCCCCGCAGCCGTCCGGACGGCCTCGCCCTTTGCGAACTTCAGAACCCGCTGAAACGGACTCCGCTCCTGTGCGGGCTTCGCGCCCACCGATGTCGTCTTGCTCATGCCTGCCTCTCCGCCCGCATTCACTGGCGAGCGATTGTTATGCAGACACAGTAGCTTGACCGATTCGAACTGGGCTACATCGCACAGACCGGAAGGCAGGAGTTTCGCGAAATGTGAGTCTTTTCGACCACCCTTCCAAAGCTCCTCAAGCCGCACCCGGCCCCGACAAGCGTTATTGGCAGTCAAATAAAGCAGAGACGGGAGAGCAAACGCTCCCCCGTCCCATTTCCACCCCCAACCAAGCCCCCAATGGCTCGAGAGCGAACTCGTTACCAGTAGTCATGCACTCGTTACGCGACCAGCACTCGCTTGTTCACCAACTCAGATCACTCTGAAATCACTCGCATCCCAATCTGTCGCTCAAATTTACACACCTCTTTCACTCGTCAGGATCCAACCCAGGCACTCTTTAATTCTACCTCCCGAGAAGCACGGCCTCGTGCTCCTTCAGGGTTCTGCGGGCCGCGGAATACTTTCGCTGCCCCTTGTACGTCTGGAGCTCCGGAAACACCGTGAAGAGCTCGTTTCGTTGCGCATTGCCCAAACCGCGCAGCGAGTGATCGCCGGGCTGGAAACTTTCGGTCCAGGCGCCGTTCGCCAGCACGACCTCGTGCTGGTCGAACATGAAATGGATGTAGGTCGTCTGCAGCATCTGCAGCCGGTGGATACTGCGGTTGTTGATCAGGTGCTTGGCCGCGACCAGCACCTCGTGCTCCTCGAAATAGAGCGCCGTCAGGTCGTTGGCGACGAGCATCCGGTGGTTCGGCGAGACGATCATGTCGCGCTCCGGCAGACCGTCGGCAAAGGCGCCCTTGCGTATCAGTATCGGCTGCAGGTGCCGCTCCTCGGAAAGATGTTCGTAGTCGATCAGCTTCTGCCCGTACCAGCGGATCTCCTGGATGCCGTTGTCGCGCGTGATCACCTTGTCGCCTACCGTCAGCTCTTCCACCGGCCGCTCACCGTTCGGCGTCGCGATCAGGGTGCCGGGGGTGAAACACGGGATGATCTTCTCGATGTTCTCGAAATGCGCCGTGCCGATCACATGGCCGCCCGGCTTGTCGAGGAACTCCACCGTACCGTCAAAGCCGTTGCCGTCGCTGTCGGTGACCAGGTCGGTTACACGGATCGGCCCGCTGCCGCGCAGGTCGAGCGTGTCGCAATCGATGCCGCCGTCGCCGCCGAAAATCTTGTCGCCGATGCTGATCTTGCTGAACGTATCGCGGTCGTCGCCGCCATACATGATGTCCGGATCGCCACCGCCGGGCAGATCGCCGTCGCCGATGATCGTATCGTCGCCGTCCCCGCCGTAGGAGGTGTCGCGCCCTTCGCCGCCGACCAGCGTATCGTTGCCCTTCTGGCCGTAAAGGGTGTCGTTCCCCTCGTCGCCATAGAGCGTGTCGTCGCCAGTGGCGGAATCGTCGACCGTCGGGCCGCCGGACGTGTAGTCGTAATGCTTGTTGTCGAAGGTCGCGCCTGACGTGCCGAGGTCGACCTTGACGATGACGTCATTGAAATCCTTGTCGCCGAGGCAGAGCAGATCCTCGAAGCCGATCTTGACCGAGCCGTCAGGGTACTCGCCCAGGCCCTTTGTATGCACCTTCCCGTCGGGGTTGAGATCCACGTTTTCGCCATAGGCGGAGGACACGAATGTGCCCTGCGGGCTTATGATCCCGATCCCCATGACCCCGCAGGGATCGACATTGTAGGTGAAGGTCTTGCCGATATCGGCCTTGGCGTTCTCGCTCAGGATGACGACGTTGCTGACGTCGCCGGTCTCCGGGTCGATGGTGTAGGCGAAGACCTTGTTCTCGAAACCGGCGGAACTTTCCGTGATGGTGATCTTTGCCGGGCCGTACTCCAGGCTGCGGTCGCCGTAGATCGTGTCGTCGCCCTTGCCGCCGTGGACGGTATCGTCGCCGCCGCCGGCATAGACGATGTCGTCGTCCGGCCCCTGCCCCGGCAGGATCGCGTCGCCCGCGTCGATCATGTCGCCCTGCGGATCGCCGGTGTAGTCTTCGTCAATCAGATCGTCGCCGTCGGTACCCTCGACGATGCCATTGGGCGCATCGCAGTCGTCGCCGTCCAGGTCGATCGCATATTTCACGTCGTCAATCGCTGCCGAGCCGCAGACCGTGACCTCCATGCGATAAACGCCCTCGGCATCAATCTCCACGGTGGCCTGCTCATTGTTGCAGATCTCCGGGATCCACACCGTCTTGATAAGGTCACCTTCGGCGTCGAAACACTTGATATATCCACCTTCCTCGGTGTCGAGGACGCGCAGGCTGTCGACGCTGGCAGCGCTTTCGAACTCGAAAACGAGAGTGCCGCCCTGGGCGTTGTCGTCAGGATCGCTCCGGTCGCCGTCTTCCGACAGGATCAGCACTTTCGACATGTTCGAGGTCTTGAGATCCCAGTCGCCGCCAGTCGGACTGGCGGTGTCGAAAATCATCGCCGGGTTTTTGTCGTTCAGCGAGGAGATGCGCACCCCCTGCTCGGAATACTGGTCGGAAACCAGGTCGCCGGCCGAGAGCGCGTTGAAGTCGAGAAGAACATTGGTCATGGCCGCCCCCTCACCCGGTCACGCCGCAAAATGCCGGTGCCGATGCGGAACCAGGCAACGACGCGCTCCGAAGTCCGGAGGCGACGCCCCGGAGAGTCCCGGGCGCCTTGAAGTTGGTCTTTCCAGCCATTGCCATAAGGCGTTCCACTCGCATTCGCACGTTCAACATTTCTGACCACGGCGCTCACCCGGCACGCACGGGCCGCGACACACTTCCAGGTCGCCCGGAACATGAGAAAAGTCTGGCAAACACACTTGCCTGCGACGAAAAACCGGAAAACGCACCCGTATCTTCGCCTTTCGCACCGCGACGCCCGTTCCATCGGACGGAGCGTCACCCTTTCCCATGTTCCATAACGGCAGCGCTACGGAAGCCTGCGCGGCCACCCCCATGGCCTACACAACAGCACCCTCAAATCGGGCAAGATCAGTTTACCGCTTCGCAACCGCAGCAAGGAAGGGAAAATTGTCCGAAAAGTGGCAACGAAGTGTTCCGCTGTAACGGCAGCATGGTGAAGGGGACCAGTCAGGGACCAACAGTCCGGCCCGGATTGTTTCCTTTTCACTGGTGCGCGTATGGGCCCCCGGATCCGAGTTCCTGCATTTGCCCCTTCGAAATCAAGGAACTCGTCATGCCCCTCAAAGACCGACCCGGCGATCCGCCACCGCCGGTCGTTTCCCTTGGAGAGACAAAATCACTGCCACCTCCTCCGCCCTCGCGCCGTGAAGTTTAATAAAGCGGGCGAAAATGCGGCGAAGTCGAGACGCCGCGAACGCGCATCAATCGGGCTCGTTTTATCGAAATTGTTTGAAAAATGAATGGAGTCGCGATGATGGGGCGATTCGTCCCATCGATCAGGGATTGCGGCCCGAGGGCAGCTCCGCAGGCGAGTCGATGCTCGCGTGCCAGGGCTTGAGATCGACCACCGGTGTCCGGTCGAAACAATCGAGCGCGTCGATCTCGATTACCCCGGCCCTGGCATCGATCGAGACAATGAGCACCACCGACATCGCCACGGGGTTCGGTCGGTTGGGGGAGCGCAGCGCGAAGGTGCCGCGCGGCGCCTCGGTGTGCCTCGGCGCCTGGAGGATCAGGTCGCGCCGCGCGCGGTCCATCCAGTAGAGCACCACCAGCGGCTGCCCGGGCGCCAGTCCCTCAAGCCCTTCGCCCATTCCCTCGATCAACTCGATCCGCGCGCCCTGCCCGCTCTGGCGCGCCGAGCCGATGTTGCGCGGGCAATCCTGCGGTCCCCAGGGCGTGCGGATCTCGCCAATGAAGCATATCCGGGCGTCGTCGGCCGAAGCCGGATTCCGGTCGAGGACCCGCTCACCGGGTCGGATCTCGGAGGTGTAATCGTCACGGTCGGACATCGGCCTCTCCGATTTGCGTCGCTGCCGGCACCCTGCGCCACGACGCGGCAGGGCGCCACGCGCGGAACGCCGCATCGCGGGCGCTCAGCTCGGGTTGAGCGGCGGCAGGGCGTCGATCAAGACCCGGTGGCCGTGCACGGTCAGACGGTGTTTGCGCTCCTGTTCGAAGGCCGCGCCAAGTGCACGCCAGCCCCCGTCCCCGGCGACCGCTGCGCCGCGCCCATAAAGTGCCGAGGATACCGCGACCGCCGCGGCGTCCAGCGCATCGGGCGGGTTTCCGGGCACGGCTGGGCAGCGCCGGGTCCAGGCTTCGCGGGCCGCAAGGAACGCCGGCAAGTCGCGCGCTGCAATCGCGTGACGAACCTCGCCGGCGGCATGTGCCTCGCTCTGCAGCCGGGCCTGATTGCGGTTCTCGAATGCCCGCCGAACCGGCGGTAGCGCAAAGCGGACCAGCAGCCAGCCCAGCCCCGCCAGAAGCGCGAGCGCCACCCCGGCCAGCGCCACCTGTCGGCCGGTGAAGCGCGGTTCGCGGGGCGGCGGCGGGGCGTCGATGGTCAGGGTCACACCTTCGAGTTGCGCGGTCTCGACCTCGCCGCTGTCGATGTTGAACCACTCCACCGAGATCGCCGGCAGGTCTACCGTGCCACCGTAGCGGGCCACGTAGGTGACCGTTTCCTCGCGGCTGCCGGAGAGCACCCCGCGCTCCTCGGTCTCGGCGACCTTCGGCTCGGCGGTATGGGCCTGCACCGGCCCGTCCGGGACCTCGGGGATCAGCCCGGGGATGACGAGCGGCGTCGTGCCGTCGATGCGCGCGGTGACCGTACGCACCACGGCGTCGCCTTGTCCGAGCGTGCCGTCGGCGCCCTCGATCGACTGTTCCAGCGTGAAGTCCGAGGCCAGGATCGCCGGATCGAGCCCGGCGGCGGCCTCCGGCAGGTTTGCGGAGATCGTGAAGGCCGGCAGCGGCACCTCGGCCGTTACTGGCTCTGTCGAACCGGGATCAGCGTAGGTCACCACGATCCTTTGCTCCGGCAGCGACAACTCGCCCGGCACCATAGGGTAGAGCCGGTAGCTGCGGGCCACCCCCGACCATGTCTCGCCGTCCACGCGCTCGCTGACCGGACCCGAGGCCCGTTCGGGCAGGCGAACGATGACATTGGGCAGGTCGAGGTTCGGGAACTCGGGCGGGCTGGGCAGCCATGTCGGCACCAGCACCTTGATCCGGAGCACTAGCGGCTGGCCGACCACCACGCTCTCCGGCGTCAGCTCCGCCGTAACACGCGGCTCCGACGCGGAAGGTTCAGCCGGCGGCGACGCGGTCTGCGCAATGGCATTACAGGCCAGCGACAGAAGCAGCGCGACAGGCAGCAGGTGGCGCAGCATTTTCATTCCCTGTCCCTCGTCGATTGCTCTTGGAGAAACCGCTGCCGCAGGAAATCGCCCATCTGGGTGTCGACCGAGCGCATCCATTGGTCCGCCGTCTCCATGGTCGGCGTCTCCTCGGTCTCGGAGAAGTCGGTGTCGGTCTCGGCGCCGCGTTCGTCCTCGTTGTCGAACACCACGTCGTCGGCGCCGATACCACGGTCCTCGCCGGTGTCGCCCTGCTCGCGGGCGGTTTCGACATAGTCGAGGATGTCTCGGGTCAGCGCCAGGTTCCACTCCGCCTCCGGGAAATCCGGCTGCATCTCCAGCGCCCGCTCGTAGGCGGCAATGGCCGGGCGATACTCGCGGTTGCGGGTCCGCGCCATGCCCTCGCCAAAGGCCGCTTCGGCGGTGTCGAGGCGGGAATAGATCTCTGCCGCCTCGGCATATTTCCCCGCGCGCGCCAGCGCATGGGCCCGCCACATCGGGTCGAGGAACAACTCGCCCGCGCGGGCGAACTCCTTTTGACGATAGGCGATGGCGCCTTGCTGGTCCGGGGTCAGGAACCAATCCGCCATCCCGGCGCGCGCCGGGGCCGGCACGCCCGTGGCGAGGCCGAGGGCGAGCAGCACCGACCAGCGCATGGTCCAGCCCCTGCGGAACCACAGCAGCATCACCGGAACGGCAAACCAGGCGACGATCCAGCCGCGGTCGTCCCAGTCCAGCCGCTCGTCGCCCAGTAGCGCAGCGCGATAGGCCGAAGCCGCCGCGCGTTCGATCTGGCGCAGGTCGGCGTCGTCGGCGGTGATCCGGATCACCCGGTCGGAGGGCAGCTCCGCCAGCGGGCCGGTCGGGGCGCCTTCGGGCGCGACCTGCAGGAACAGGACCGGCGGGCCGCCATCCGTGCCTGCCGTGGCAAAGGCCGCCACATCGGCCGCGTTCAGCGCGTCGAGCACGAAGAGAATTGCGCCTGGCGTCTCCGAGGCCGCCAGTTCCTCCGTCGCGAGCTCCAGCGCCGCGCCGGGCGCGTCGCCTTCCACCGGCATCACCTCTGGCGTCAACGCCTCGAGCATCGCCTTCATCAGGTTCGGATCCTCGGTCAGCGGCGCCACGCGATGGGCGCTTCCGGCATAGGCGATGAGCGCGGTGCGTGCGCCGGCCCGGCGTTCGACCAGTTCGGCGATCTTGAAGCGCGCCCGCTCCAGGCGGCTGGGCGGCACATCGGGCGCCAGCATCGATTCATCGACCTTGAGCACGACCACCAGCGGCGCGGTCTGCGCCAGCAGCGGGTTCGCCACCCGGCTCCAGGTCGGCCCGGCGGCGGCGAGTGTCACCAGCGCCAGCACCAGCGCAACGAGGTCGATCGCATGAAGCCGCCGGCCCTCGTCCGCGCCAACGGTCAGCGCCTCCGCCAGGTGCGGGGCGATCCCCTTGGGCGGGGCGACGCTGGCGGTGTAGCGGCGGCGCACGCGCCACCAGATCAGCCCGACCACAGGCAACAGGAGCAGGATCCACGGACGCAGAAGATGCAGCGCGCCAAGCGCGTCGAGAAACGCCGTCATGCCGCCCTCCGTGCCGTGACGAGGCTCAGCCAGGCGAGGCTCAGCGTGGCGACCAGCGCGGCGGCGGCAAAGGCGATCCAGGCCAGCGGCTGCTTGGGCTGGAAGCTGATCGTCTCGGTCACTCGCGGGTTGAGCGCGTCGATCTCGGCATAGATCTCCTCCAGCCCCGCGCCATCGGTCGCGTAGTAGAAGGCGCCGCCCGCGCGTTTGGCGATGGCCTCCAGCGCGTCGAGATCCACCTTGTCTTCGCCGGCGCCCTTCGGATCGCCGACGCCGATGGTGTAGATCGTCACCCCCTCCTGTTCGGCGATGGCCGCGGCGTTGATAGGGGACATCCGGCTCGCGGTGTCGGCACCGTCCGACAGCAGCACCAGCAGGCGCTGATCCACCTCGGAGGCCTCGAAGGTGCGGATCGAGAGGCCGATGGCGTCTCCGATCGCGGTGTGCGGCCCCGCCATGCCGACTTGCGTGGTGTCCAGCAGGTGCCGGACCGAGGCCAGATCCTCGGTGAAGGGCGTCTGCACGAAGGCCCGGCTGCCGAAGACGATGAGCGCGATCCGGTCGCCGTCCCGCGCCTCGATGAAATCGCCGACCACGTCCTTGACCACCTGCAGGCGCTGCTGCGGCGCGCCGTCTTCGCCGGGCATGTCGCGCGCGTCCATCGAGCCGGAGATGTCGACCGCCAGCACCATGTCGCGGGCCGCCTTCTCGATCTCGGTCTTCTGGCCAAGCAGTTCCGGCCGCGCCAGCCCCAGCACGACAAGGCCCCAGCAGAGGATCGCCGCGAGGGTCTGCAGACGCCTGCGACGCAGCACCTGCGCGCCAGCCTGCGGCTCCAGCCCGCTGGCCTCGGCGATCTGCCGGAAGAACGGGATGCGTATGCCGGGCGTGCGCTCCCGATGCGGCGGGGCGAAGCGCCAGACGAACCAGGGGGCGGACAACAGCACGAGCGCCCAGGGAAAGGCCAGCGCCAGCGTCATGCCGCGGCCTCCCCGCGACGGTGGCGGCGCACCCATGTCTCGACCAGCCGGGTCACCGCCGGATCGGGCGGCAGCGGGCGCCAGGGCGCCTGCACGAGCGCCTTGCCGGCCTCGCCGGTGAAATCGCATCCCGGGCAACTCGCCGCGAGAAAGGCCAGCCAGTCCGCGCCGGTCTCCGAGGCCACCTGCGCCCGCGGATAGGCCGAGAGTGCGGCGCGGCGCAGGATCTCCGCCAGACGCGCGGGATCGTCGCCCGCCTGCCCGATCTCGGCCAGCGCGGCCCGGCGATAGGCATTGGCGCGCCGATGCTCCCGCCAGCGCCACCCGCCCAAGAGAGCTAGCGCCAGCAGCACGAGCCCGAGCCAGATCCAGCCGCCGGTCGCCGGCCACATGGAGATCGGCGCCGGCTCGGGCACCGGCTTCAGCATGTCGAGCATCTCGACCAGGTTCTTGCCGTCGGTGTCGGGAAGATCCGCCATCAGCGCGCCTCCGGCAGGCCCATCAGGCCCCTCATCTGCGGCAACGTTTCCTCGCCGGCGGTCAGTGGCAGGACCGGGATGCCGTATTTCCGGGTCCAGTCCAGCACCCGGGCCATCCGCGCGCTGACCACGCTTTCGATCCCCGATCGGGTCTCGCCGGCCCCGGCGTCGAGTTCCACTTGAAGCTGGCCGTCGGAAGCAACGAACCGGAACTCCTCTGGGAGGTTCAGCCCAGAGGGATCGGCGATCGGAAAGAGGATCACGTCGTTATGCTGCGCCAGCCGCCGGATCAGCTTTTCCGTGCGGTCGTCGGCCTCGTCGAAATCGCTGAAGATCAGGATGAGCGAGCCGGTCTTGGCGATCCGCGCGGCGGCTTCCAGCGGCGCATTGAGCGGTTGCTGCGTTGTCACCTCGCGCTCGGCATGGAGCGCGCAATTTGCCCGCGCGATGGCCCCGAGCAGCCGGTTCAACGCCGCGTCGCCGGATTTCGGGCGCAGCTCCGCCCGTGCGTCATCGCCAAATACGATGCCGCCCACCCGGTCGCCCTGCGCGCGGATGCGGTGGGCAGCGAGCGCCGCTGCCTCGGCGGCGGTCACCGATTTCATGTTGCGCGTGGTGCCGAAGAACATGGTCATCCGCTGATCGACCAGCAGCAGCGCCGGGCGGTCCCGCTCCTCGGTGAAAACGCGGACATAGGGCTCGCCGGTCCGCGCGGTCACCTTCCAGTCGATGGTGCGGGGATCGTCGCCGATGCGGTAGTCGCGCAGTTCCTCGAAATCGAGCCCCCGCCCCCTGAGTCGCGACGCATGCCGTCCGTTCATCGCCGAACGTGCCGGCTGGCGCGGCAGGAAGCTGAGCTGTCGCGCAGGCCCGGCGAGCCGACGCAGATGCGCCAGATCGGTATGGATGCGCGGATCAGGTGCGGGCGCCATCGGCCGGCCTCAGGGCAGCGCGGTGAGCTTGACGATCTCGTCGATCACCTGGTCGGTGCCGATCCCGTCTCCCTGCGCCTCGTAGCTGAGCGAGACACGGTGGCGGAACACGTCGTGCACGATGGCGCGCACATCGGCCGGATCGACATAGTCGCGCCCCTCGAGCCAGGCATGGGCCCGGGCGCATTTGTCGAGCGCGAGAGAGGCGCGTGGGCTGGCGCCAATCTCGATCCAGCGGGCAAGATCGTCCGACAGCGCGGCCGGGGTCCGCGTGGTCTGAACGAGGTCGGCCATGTAGCGGTCCATCGCGTCAGCCACATGGATCTGCCCGATCTCCACCCGCGCGTCGAACACCGCTTGCTGCGGGATCACTGGCGGCTTCTCGCCCCCGCCGCCGCTGCTGGCCTGCTGCTCCTCGCCGCGCACCAGCCGGATCACCTCCACCTCGTCCTCGACGGGCGGGTAGACGATCTCGACCTTCATCAGGAACCGGTCCATCTGCGCCTCGGGCAGCGGATAGGTGCCCTCCTGCTCGATCGGGTTCTGGGTCGCCATAACGATGAAGAGTGGCGGCATCTTGTGCGTAGTGCCGGAGACGGTCACCTGCCGCTCCTCCATCGCCTCCAGCAGCGCCGCCTGCACCTTGGCCGGCGCCCGGTTGATCTCGTCGGCCAGCACGATGTTGGCAAAGATCGGCCCGGGCTCGAAGCGGAACTCGGCCGCGCCCTGCGCCTGGTGGTAGACCTCGGTGCCGGTGACATCCGAGGGCAGCAGGTCGGGCGTGAACTGGATGCGCGAGAAATCCGCCTCCAGGTTCTTGGCCATCGCCTTGACCGCGCGCGTCTTGGCGAGCCCCGGAAGCCCCTCGATCAGAAGGTTGCCGTTGGCCAGCAGGCCGATCACCAGCCGCTCGATCACCTCGCGCTGGCCGATGATCGTCTCGCCCATTCGCGCTTGAAGGGCGGCAATCTGTTCGCGTGCGCTGCCTTGGGCCGTCTCGTTCATGTCTTCTTCTCCTTGCGGCCTGCCGGGGCGGCATCCCGGGCCAGCGCGTCGCGCGCCTCGTGCATGCGCCGCAGGAAGTCCTCGTCGACCTGCGGGAACTGCGGGTCGATCCGCTCCATGGCGTCCTGAAGCAACGCCGAGACGACCAGCCGGGCATACCACTTGTTGTTGGCCGGCACGACGAACCAGGGCGCATAGTCCCGCGCCGTGTTGCGGATCATGTCCTCGTAGGCGGCCATGTAGGCGTCCCAGTGCTTGCGTTCCTCGACATCGCCGAGCGAGAACTTCCAGTTCTTCTCCGGCTCGTCGATCCGGTCGAGGAAGCGGCGTGCCTGCTCGTCCTTCGAGATGTGGAAGAAAACCTTCACCACCGCGGTGCCGCTGTTGGAGAGGTGCCGCTCGAAGGCGCGGATGTCCTTGAAGCGGCGCTTCCAGAAGTCCTCGTCGATGGTGTCCTGAGGAATGGCGCGCCCCTCAAGGATCTCGGGATGCACCCGCACCACGAGCACTTCCTCGTAGTGCGAGCGGTTGTGGATGCCGATCCGCCCGCGTTCGGGCAAGGCCACCGCATGGCGCCACAGGAAGTCGTGTTTCAACGCAACCGGCCCCGGCTGCTTGAACGAGGTCACGTCGCAACCCTGCGGGTTGATGCCCGACATGACATGTTCGATGGCGCTGTCCTTGCCGCCGGCGTCCATCGCCTGAAACACCATCAGAACCGCGGACTTGCCCTCGGCATAGAGCCGCTCCTGCAGCTTGCCGAGCGACTTGCGACACTCCTCCAGCAAGTCCTTGGCTTCGGCCTTCTCGACGTCGACGCCGTTGGTATCGCCGGGGTCGACAGTCTCCAGCCGAAACGACTTGCCGTCGTCGACCCGGTGACGCCGGGCCAGATCGCTTGCCTTCAGCGACATCCGCGTTCCTCCCGTTCGAGGCTCGTCCTCATTCTGGCCAGATCGTCTTCCAGTCGTTCGCCATGTCGACGATCAGCCAGCCGCGGTCCGGCCCCTCGTCGAGGCCGCGATTGAGTTGGCCGACATGGCTGTCGCGGTCATAGGCGAACTCGCGCTCTCCGTCGGTGTGGTGCACCAGCATCCCAAACCGCGCGCCTTCGCCCGCCATCGTGTATTCCAGCATCTGGAAATCGCCGTCCGAGTTCCCGGCCGCGAAGATCGGGCGCTGGCCGATGTGACGGATGATGCCGACCGGCTTGCCTTCCTTGTCGTCGATGAAGCTGATGCCGCCGTCCTTCTGAAGGACGGGCACGCCGTCGACCACCTGGTAGCTGGTGTTGCCCTGGCTGCCGACCACCTGCGAGGGCGGGATGCCATAGGCCTCCTGCGAGATCGCGCGGATGAAGTCGATGCCGCCGCCGGAGACGATATAGGTCGTGAAATCCTCGTCCCGCAGGTAGCTCAGAAGTTCCAGCATCGGCTGGTAGATCATGCTGGCATAGGTCTTGCCGGTCGTCGGATGGGTCGCGGTGGTGAGCCACTCGTAGGCACTGGCCTCGAAGGCGTCGACCGTGATGTCGCCGTGCGACACGTTGATGATCTCGAGCAGCCCCTCTTCGCCGCCGGCCATCATCCCCTCCATGTCGCCCGCCGCCGCGGCCTTGAGCACGTCGGAGCTGAGGATGGACGGATCGGCCTCGGCCTTCTGCTTCAGGATGTCGAGCGCGTAGAGAAGCTGGAAATACACCGGCTGTTCGGTCCAAAGGCAGCCATCGTTGTCAAAGGTCGCGATACGGTCGGCCGGGGTGATGTAATCCTCCGACGCAGGGTCCGTGACCGACTCCACGAAGGCAATGATCCGCTCCTTCGCTTCGGTCCCTTTCCAGGACGGCAGTGGATCGGCAATGGCCAGGCCCGACGAGACGACCAGCACAAGCGCGGCAAAGCTGAAGTGTTTCAAATCCATGGTCTCCAAATGAGTTGGATATCCCGAGTGAATGGGGGTGGACCGCCCTTGCCGGCGGTCCGCCTCCGGATCAGGTCAGTTCGAGCTGGTTCCGCCGGTCTGGAGACCCTGGAGAACCTGGTCGATCGAGAAGCTCGCGGGCTTCTGGCGCGGCGGATAGTCCTTGAAGGTCGACAGGAAGTTGGCGACGAAGGCCTGGGCCGGCACCAGCAGGTAGGCCCGCTCAAGCCGCCACTGCGAATAGCCGATCGACTCGTGCTGCGCGCGCTCGAAGGGATCGCTGTAGAGGTTCATCACCTTCGGCAGACGCAGGAAGGTCAGCGGCTCTTCCCATACGTCGAAGCCTTCGGCGCGCTGCTCGGCAAAGACGACCTTCCACTGGTCGTAGCGCAGGTTCACGAGGTCCCCGCCGTCCGAGAAGTAGAGGAACTCGCGCCGCGGTCCCTTTTCTTCCTCACCGCGGAAATACGGCATGAAATCATAGCCGTCGAGGTGCACGGGCTCGTTGGCCTCGCCGAAGGGCGCCTCCGTCAGCATCCGTTCCTTCATGTCGGTGTCGCCGAGGGCGGACATGAATGTCGGGAACCAGTCGAGGTGGCTGATGATCTGGTTCGACTTGCGGCCCGGCTCGATGACGCCCGGCCACTTGATCATCATCGGCACCCGGTAGCCGCCTTCCCAGTTGTCGTTCTTCTCGCCCTTGAACGGCGTGGTGCCGCCATCCGGCCAGGAGAACACCTCGGCGCCGTTGTCGGTGGAATACATCACCACCGTGTTGTCGGCGATGCCCAGCTGGTCGAGCTTGTCGAGCATCTGCCCGACCATCCCGTCATGCTCCACCATGCCGTCTGGATAGACACCGAGCCCGGTGACGCCCTGGCTCTCGGGTTTCAGGTGGGTGAAGATGTGCATCCGGGTGGTGTTGTACCACAGGAAGAACGGCTTGCCCTGGTCATGCGCGCGCTGCATGAAATCGAGCGCGCCGGCGGTCACTTCCTCGTCGATGGTCTCCATCCGCTTGCGGGTCAGCGGGCCGGTGTCCTCGACCGTTCCGTCGGCCGACGACTTGATCACGCCGCGCGGGCCGAAGTTCTCCCGGAATTCCGGCGACTTGGGATAGTCGACGTTCTCGGGCTCTTCCTCGGCGTTCAGGTGATAGAGGTTGCCGAAGAACTCGTCGAAGCCGTGGTTGGTCGGCAGGTGCTCGTCCAGGTCGCCCAGGTGGTTCTTGCCGTACTGGCCGGTCATGTAGCCCTTGGACTTCATGTATTCGGCGATCGTCGGGTCCTTCTCGGACATGCCTTCCTTGGCGCCTGGCAGGCCGACCTTCAAGAGACCCGTGCGGAAGCCGCTCTGGCCGGTGACGAAGGATGCCCGTCCGGCGGTGCAGGACTGCTCGCCGTAGCCATGGGTGAACAGCATGCCCTCGTTGGCGATCCGGTCAATGTTGGGGGTCTCGTAGCCCATCATGCCCTGGTTGTAGGCACTGATGTTCCAGTAGCCGACGTCATCCCCCCAGATGACGAGAAAGTTCGGCGGCTGGGTGTCCTGCGCCAGAGCAACGCCGGCGCCGAGCGCAAACGACGCGGTGGCGGCCATCAGCCCCGCGTTTAGGAAACGGTATTTCATGTGGTTCTCCCTTGTTGTGGCCTTCTGTCCGAGAGGCTCTTCGGTCCTGTCCTCCGACCGAAGCCCCGAACATTCCTATGGCCAGCAGGAGCGGTGTTGGCAAAAACCATTCTGTGGGCAGGGCCGAGGTGTAAGCGGCCCTGCCGATTTCTGCAGACAGCCTTACTGCGCGCCGCCGCCGGAGGAGAGTTTCTCCATCACCTTGTCGAGGCTGAAGGAGGCCGCTTCCTGACGCGGCGGGTATTCCTCGAACGTGGCGAGGAAGTTGGCCACATAAGCCTGGGCCGGCACCAGCATGTAGGCGCGGTCGAGCATCCAGTCGTAGTAGGTATTGGATGTCCGATAGGCGCGCTCATAGGGATCGCGACGCAGGTTCGTGATCAGCGGCACACGGAGCGGCGTCAGAGGCTCCATCCAGGCGCGGAATGTTGCCCATGCCTTCTGCTCGAGGAAGGTGATCTTCCAGTCGCCATACCGCAGCGCCGCAAGGTCGCCGTCATCGGTGAAGTAGAAGATCTCGTTGCGCGGGCTTTCCTCCGTCTCGCCGGTCAGCAGCGGCAGGATGTTGTAGCCGTCGAGGTGGACCTTGTAGTCGCGTCCGCCGCCGACTTCGGCCACGGTGACGCCTTCGAGAAGGTCTTCCTTGATGGTTTCGTTGCCAGCCGCGGCCAGGAACGTCGGGAGCCAGTCCATGTGGTGGACGATCTCGTTGACCACCTCGCCCTCGGCGATCTTGCCGGGCCAGCGGACCATCGCCGGAACGCGCCATGCGCCTTCCCACTGGGTGTTCTTCTCGCCCCAGAACGGGGTCATCGCAGCATCCGGCCAGGTGTTCATGTGCGGGCCGTTGTCGGTCGAGTAGAACACGATGGTGTTGTCGGCGATGCCGAGGTCGTCGATCTTCTGCAGGAACTGACCGATGTGCAGGTCGTGCTCGATCATGCCGGCAGTGTATTCGTCGACGTGCTTGCCGACGATTTCGTCAGCGCGATCGCGCATCTCTTCCTTCACGTGGGTGCGGAAGTGCATCCGGGTGCCGGACCACCAGACGAACCACGGCGTGCCCGCGGCTTCCTGGCGATCGATAAAGTCGAGCGCAGCGGCCACGGTCTCGTCATCGACGGTTTCCTGGCGCTTGATGGTCAGCGGCCCGGTGTCCTCGATGGTGCCGTCGGCCGACGACTTGATGACGCCGCGCGGGCCCCACTTGTCGCGGAAGGTCGACCCGTCGGGCAGGACCATATCGCCCGGGTAATCCTCGTTCTCCGGCTCTTCCTCGGCGTTCAGGTGATAGAGGTTGCCGAAGAACTCGTCGAAGCCGTGGTTGGTCGGCAGGTGCTCGTCGCGGTCGCCGAGGTGGTTCTTGCCGAACTGGCCGGTCGCGTAACCTTCGGCCTTGAGCAGGCCGGCAATGGTCGGATCCTCGATCTGCATGCCTTCCTCGGCGCCCGGCAGGCCCACCTTGGACAGGCCGGTACGGAACACCGACTGCCCCATGATGAAGGACGAGCGGCCGGCGGTGCAGGACTGCTCACCGTAGTAATCGGTGAATATCAGACCTTCTTCGGCAATCCGGTCGATGTTCGGGGTCTGGTAGCCCATAAGCCCCATCGTGTAGGCTGAGATGTTGGACTGCCCCACGTCATCCCCCCAGATGACGAGAATGTTGGGCTTGTCTTCCTGCGCCATCGCGATCCCGGCGCAAAGGCTGAGCGCCCCCGCCATGGTCGCTCCGACATACGTCCGATAGGACTGCTTCAATGTCATGAACTTACTCCCTGTTTCGCGGCCATCGGCCGTCCATGTACCGGGTGCCCCGGTCAAACAAAAAACTGGTCACTCAAATTCTACTAGACGTCATGAACGTGATAGTATTGTGACCCCAGCTATCAAGCAGCACTTTCTTGTCTGCATACCCACACTTCCGCCAACACGCTGACACGTCAGCCAAAATGCGGAACTGTGTAGGCCTTGATAGTCGAGTCGTTCAGGGCTAATCCCATCAATTGATGGAAAGCATGAAAGAATCTTCGCTCGAGTTCGACCGGGAGCGGGCCGCAGAGGTTCTGGGCACGCGCGGATGGCTCTCGGAGCGCTCGCCCGCCTTCCGCGAGCAGATGCTCGAGACCGGGCGCCTGATGCGTTTCGTGGATGGCCAGCCGCTGTATCATGTCGACGACGAACCCGAAGGGATGTTCGGCCTGGTCTCTGGCTCGGTCCGGATCGAAATCCCGGGCGGCCTCGAGGAGGCGATCTTCGTCCACCAGGCGGAGCCCGGATTCTGGATTGGTGATCTGGCGCTGTTCTCGAAGCAGAAGCGTCTGGTCGGTGTCACGGCGCGCGGACCGATTCACGTTTATTTCGTCCCGACCGACCGGCTCCGGGCCATGCTGCGCAGCACGCCGGACTTCATCGAGGATTTCTACGCGCTGACGCATCAGAACATGGCGCTCGCGCTGCGTCTGCTGGCAAATATCTCGGTCGGCAACGCCGCGCAGCGGATCAGGCTGCGTCTGCTGCATCAGGATGAGCAGGTCGCCGATCCGGGGAACTGGATCCGTCTCTCGCAGGATGAGCTGGCGATGCTCGCCGCGGTTTCCCTGCCGACCCTGCAACGCACCCTGCGCAGGCTGGCCGATGCCGGGCTGATCGAGCTGGGCTACGGCCGCATCCGCATCCTCGACCGCGAGGCCCTCCGGGCAGACGCCGCGCCGTAAAATTTTCCGGTTTGTCACGCTCTTGCTGGCGCGACGCGGCATCGAACGATACCATGCGCTCAAAAGCAGTGAAGGGTGTGGTGATGATGGATCCTGCGACGCGGCTTGGCACCGCGCCTCTTTGGCTTGCCTGTGCATGGCTCGCAGGTGCGCTTGCCGTGACAGCTCAGGACCAGCCGGAATCGCCCGCGGTCGAGCCCCCGGCCTACGTGGGCACCATGGCTTGCGCCGAATGCCACACCGCCGAATTCGAGAGCTGGACCGGCTCGCACCACGATCTCGCCTGGACCGAACCGACCGCAGAGAACATCCTCGGCGATTTCGATGACGTGACCTTCGAACACCAGGGCGTGACCACCACCTTCAGCCGCGAGGGCGACCAGTTCTTCATCGAGAGCGACGGGCCCGATGGCGCGCTGACCAGGTGGCCGGTGGCCGGGGTGATCGGCATCACCCCGCTCCAGCAGTATTTCGTCGAGACCGAACCGGGGCGGATGCAGAGCTTCGACATCCCCTGGGACGTGATCGAGAACCGCTGGTACCACATGTATCCCGAGGAGCACCTGCCTGCGGGCGACGGCTTTCACTGGACCGGCCCCTACAAGAACTGGAACGCGCGCTGCGCGGAGTGCCACGCGACCGATTTCCAGCGCAACTACGACCTGCAGACCGGCAGCTACGCCAGCACCGCGAGCGAGATCGGCGTCGGCTGCGAGGCATGCCACGGCCCCGGCTCGGCCCATCTGGACTGGGCGGCGGCGGTCGATGCGGGCACGGAGTTCGAGGTCCCGCCGGCCCTGAGCCCGACGGGCTTCACGGTGGACTACGCCGCCTCCGACGCCGAGACGGAAATGCAGCAATGCGCCTCCTGCCATTCCCGGCGCGGCACCTACCTGGGTGGGTCTCCCCTGCCCGGCACGCCGTTCCACGACGCCTACCGGCTCTCCACCCTGCGAGACCCGCTCTACCACGCGGACGGCCAGATCCGCGACGAGGTCTATGTCTACGGCTCCTTCCTGCAGTCCAAGATGTATGCCGCAGGCGTCCAGTGCTCTGACTGCCACGACGTGCACAGCGCCACGCATTACAACGAGGGCAACGACGTCTGCGCCACCTGCCACTCGCCGGCGGGCAACCCGGACTTCCCGACCCTGAAGCTGGCCGAGTACGACTCGCCCGAGCACCATTTCCACCCTGAGGACAGCGAGGGCGCGCAATGCGTTTCCTGCCACATGATCGAGCGGGTCTACATGGGTGTGGACGGGCGGCATGACCATTCGTTCCGCGTGCCGCGCCCGGACCTGACCATTGCCGTCGGAACGCCCAACGCCTGCACCGACTGCCATGCGGAGGAAGGCCCCTACTGGGCGCAGGAGGAGCTGGACAAGCGCTTCCCGAACTCCGCCTATCGCGGCGATCACTTCGCGCTGGCCTTCGACGCCGCCTTCAAGGGCGAGGCGGGGATGGGCGACACCCTGGTGTCGATCGCGCTCAGCCCGTCCATGCCGGGGATTGTCCGGGCGACGGCGCTGGAACTGCTCGCGCCGCAGGCCACGCCGGAGCAGGCCGAGCAACTGGCGCTGCTACTGGAAGATGCCGACCCGATGGTCCGCACCCATGCCGTCTCGCTGCAACGTGTCGCGGCGCCGACCGACATGGTCGTGCGCATCCTGCCGCGACTGTCGGACGAGAGCCGGTCGGTCCGCATCGCCGCCGCGCGCGAGATGCTTGCCGCCCCGATTGCCCACTTGCCCGACGCCAACGCCCGGGCGCTGGCCGGCGCAATGGGCGAATGGCAGTCCTCGCTCGCCAACACCGCCGATTTCCCGGAGACCCAGCTTGTTCTGGGCGGCATCGCCCTGACCACGCGCAACCTCGAAGGGGCGATCAGCGCCTTCGGTGAGGCCACGCGGCTCGATCCGCAGCTCGTTGCCGCCTGGTCGATGCTGGTTCGGCTCCGCGCAGCGAGCGGCGACGAGGATGGCGCCCGCGAGGTGCTGACCGAGGCGCTGTCGCTGAACCCGGAGGATCCGACGCTGCTCGGCCTTGAGGCACAGCTGCCCTAGAACGCGCGGCGCGAGGACCTACCTGACAGGGAGACCGCAGCCCCGAGGGGTGCGTTCGGGCAGACATGCTGTCCGGCCGGCCCCGAACGACGGAGACGCCCCGATGCCCCTATCCGCCCGCCGCCTCGCCGCTTCCATGCTCGCCCTCGCCCTGGCCGCCGCCGGCGCCATGGCGCAGGATTTCAACGCCACCCCACCCAACGCCGAAGGGCAGACGCCCGCCTTCGCCGGCCAGACCCGCGCGCCGGTGATCTCCGACCCCGTGCAACTCGACCGCGAGGTCGTGGCCGACGGGCTCCAGCACCCCTGGGGCATGGACCAGCTGCCCGACGGCAGCTGGATTGTCACCGAGCGCCCCGGCCGGATGCGGATCATCCTGCCCGACGGCCGCCGCTCCCGCCCGATCGACGGCCTGCCCGAAGTCGACGCCCGCCGCCAGGGCGGTCTGCTCGACGTGACGGTTCGCGAGGATTTCGCGGCCAGCCGCCAGGTCTGGTGGAGCTATTCCGAGCCTGCCGACGGCGGCCGCAATCGATTGGCGGTGGCGACCGGCGTGCTGTCGCCCGATGCCAGCCGGATGGAACAGGTGAAGGTGATCTTCCGCCAGGAGCCGGCGGTCGATTCCACGATGCATTTCGGCTCGCGGCTCGTCTTCGACAGGTCCGGCGCGCTCTTCGTGACCACAGGCGACCGCCACGGCCCGCGCGAATCCGCCCAGGACGTCTCGACCCACCTCGGCAAGGTTCTCCGGATCAGCCCCGAGGGCGGTCCTGCCTCGGGCAATCCGCAGATCGCCGGCGGGCAGCCGGAGATCTGGTCGCTCGGGCATCGCAACATCCAGGGCGCCGCGCTGGACGGTTCGGGAAGCCTCTGGACGGTCGAACACGGCCCCCGCGGCGGCGATGAATTGAACCGCCCCGAGGCCGGTGCGAACTACGGCTGGCCGGTGATCTCCTATGGCCGGGAATATTCCGGCGCGCCGGTCGGACAGGGCGCCACTGCCAGCGATGGGCTGGAGCAGCCACGCTATTACTGGGACCCGGTGATCGCCCCCTCCGGCATGGCCTTCTACGACGGCGCGCTCTTCCCCGACTGGCGCGGCAGCGTGCTGATCGGTGGGCTGGCCGGACAGGCGCTGGTTCGGTTGACGCTGGACGACGGCGCCGTGACCGGCGAGGCGCGTTACCTCGAAGGGCGCGGGAGGGTGCGGGATGTGGATGTCGCGGCGGACGGCGCGGTCATGTTGCTAACCGACGCGCGGGACGGAGCGCTGGTCCGCCTTACGCCCGAGCGCTGACGGCCCGCCTCACTCCGGCGGCGATTCCTCGTCGTCGCCGCCGTTCCCGAAGGCGATGAAAAACTCGTAGACGCAATAGGCGCCGAGCACGAGAAAGACCGCGCCCCAGAGCGGCGAGGCCGCGAGGAACTCGATCAGCGCCCAGCCGAGAGTGACCGCCACGATCGCCACCCGCCGCCAGAGCGGGGCATAGAACGGGTGGTTGCGGTCGAGCAGCTTCATGCCTCTGGTCCTCGCTGAAATGCGCAGGACCTGTCTGCCTCGTGCGGCCGCGGCCGTCCAGCCCTCAGGCGAAGGGGGCCGCCCGCTCGATGAGTTCCGCGAGGTTCGGCTCGTCCGGATTTCTCGGCTGGCCCGGGTGGATGATGCTCACCTGGCAGCCCTCCGCCGCCTCGACCAGTTGCCGGTAGGTGCCGGCGTCCGGATCGGCGATATAGGCTTGCATGTTCTCGTTGTAGCGGAACATGGCACTGTTCACCTGGGTGCATTCGTTGCAGGTGGTGCAGCGGGCGGTCTCGATCCAGGGCAGGCCGTCGCCGGCGTTTTCTCCCACCACCTCCGTCGCGGCCGGGGGCGTTTCGACCGCGGCCGGTTTTGGCTCCGGCACGCGGGCCGGTTCGGGCTCGGCCCCGGCCTTGCGCTCCGCTGCCTCCCGCGCTTTCCGTTCCGCAGCGAGCAGGCGCAGCGCGTGGGAATTGTTCACCCCCGCCAGTTCGAGCAGCCGCCGCCAGGCATCGTTGCAGCGCAGCGCCGCCTCGACGATCTTGGCGTCGACGACAACCCGGAAAAGCCGGTTCTCGGGATCAATGCCGAGCACGTAGCTGCTCTCGATCGCGTTGCCGTCGTCCGGTTCGGCCAGATGCTCGGCGGTGGGCATCATCGCAGGCGTCCAGCCGTCCTGCGGCACCGCATGGCAGAACCGCTGGTAGCGCGCGTCGCAAATCGCGAAATCCGCAAAGCTGAAGGCGATCTTCTCCTGACAGCCCTGCCCCTCGCGGTCCTCGTAGTCCAGCACATGCTCCGGCCAATCCGCCTCGCATTGCGGATTGACCGAGAGATCGAAGCGCGAGGCGAGGTCCGCCCCGGCGGCCGGATCATAGGTGAAGTTCGGGAAGACCCGCGCCTCGGTCGCCGCGGCGGACAACACGTAGGGCGCGACCCCGCGCACGCTCGGCGTGGCACCGGAATAGATGCAGAACAGCGCCGGCCCGTCGTATTCCATCCCCCGTCGCAGCGCCCGGCACATCCGGAAGAGATGCGCGCTGGCGGCCTGCAAGACGAAGGCGTTGTTCAGCCCCATCGCCATCGAGGCGAGCCGCGTCGTGCCAGCGCCAAAGCTGTTGCGCGGCGGTTCGGGCGCGGTCGGGCCGAGCAGGTCGTCGACCTGGATCAGCACCGTGATCGGCAGCCCGCAGGCCAGCGCTTCGTAGGCGCGGGCGATCTCGGCAGAGCCGGTCACTCCGTCCCGCAGGCAGATCAGGGCCGAGGGCAGCAGGTCCATCTGCTCGGCGGTCAGATCACTCTCGTCGAAACGGGCAAAGACCGGGTCGTGCAACTCGGGCCGATACTTGTTCTCCACCTCGAGCTCGGCGACGGTCATCGCCTTGGTGAACTCCAGCACGTTTGGCAGGCGCGCTCGATGCGCGTTGAGCGCGTCCGAGACGCTGGTGAAGGTATAGTTGTAGGGCTCCGGCCGTTTGGGGCAGCTTTGCGAGGCACGGCCCGGACCGAAGAACGGCTGGCATCGCAGTGCCTCGAGCGCGTGCCGGATACGTTTCACCCGGGCCTCCGGAAGGCGATCCTCGGGCCGTGCCCGCTCCAGCACACCGGACAGCGCGTCGAAGTCGATCGACCCGTCGACGTCGCGCCCCATGGCGGAGGCCAGCGCCTCGGGCCCGTGCGCTTCGTGCGACTTCATGTGGTCGGATTTCAGGATGTCGGACAGGCGGAGGATCAGGCTCTCCACCCGCTTGCGGAAGCGCCGCGCCTTGGCGTCCTGCCGGGCTTTCCAGGCGTGGGTCACGACCCGGGCCGGGGTTTCCGCGTTGCAGCCGATCACGTCGCCGTCGAGGTCCAGATGCCGGCGGGCGGCGTCGAGGTTGCTGTCGAGCGGCCCGAAGGGCGCCTCGCCACTCTCCTTCACCATCTCGGCGGCGGCCGTGCGCCAGAGCGCCGAGAGCCGCCCTGACCGCCCAGCGTTCACGGTGCGGCGGATCCGGGCTTCGAGCTTCAGAACCTGCTGGCGCATCGCCTCGCCGCCGGCACCGGGGGCGGCGGCGGCCTTGAGGATGTCGTCGATGATCCGGCTCAACGGACGCAGCAGAGTGGCGCCCTGCCCCTCGTCCACCAGCACCAGCGGGTAGTCGTGACGCAGTTCGGAAAGCGCGCCATAGCGGGCGAAAAGCGCCGGGCGCAGCTCGGTCATGGACGCGGGGGCCACATCCTTGATGGATGGAAAGCTGTTGGCGAACTGGGCTTGTTGCATGAGACTTACTCCCCGACCTGCGCGGCCGCGCCGTCGGGCCAGATCCCGACCTTGTCGAATTCCTCGTTGAGCACCGTCTCGACCAGCGCCGGCGTGTTCGGCCGTTCGCCGGCGCGCAACTCGTCGTAGCAGGGCACGTTCGGGTTGCGGTAGAGAATGCCGACTGGAAGCTCGCCCTCCAGCGCGGCCAGCGCCAGCGCGCGCTCCATGTTCAGCGGATCGTGCGTTTCCTGGTTCTTGTAGACCCGGCTGAGATCCGGGGCGAGCCGCAGCCCGTCGCCGTGGGTCAGGATGCGCATCTTCGACGGATCGCGCACCCAGTCGTCGAACCGGTGCTCCATGAAGTTGGGGCAGCGCTGCAGGATGCGGATGAACGAGAGCCCCTTGTGGTGATAGGCCTGCCGCAGGATCTGGTAGAGCAGATCCGGGATCCAGTCTACCGCCTGCGCCACGAAGGAGACGTTCGACACGCCCAGCGTCACCGTCAGCGGGTTGAGCGGATTGAGCGTGGCGCCGAAGGGCGTGGTGTTGCTCTTCATGCCGTGCGGCGAGGTCGGCGAGGCCTGTTTCTTGGTCAGGCCGTAGACGTTGTTGTCGTGCAGCAGCACGGTCATGTTCATGTTGTAGCGGATCGCATGCAGCCAGTGCGCCGCCCCGATCGAGCAGCAATCGCCGTCGCCCATGGTGACGAAGACGTGCAGGTCGGGCCGGCGGATCTTGATCCCCTCGGCAATCGGCAGGGCGCGGCCGTGGATGCCGTGGAACCCGTAAGCGTTCATGTAGTGCGGCAGGCGCGAGGCACAGCCGATCCCGGAGACGCTGACGGTCTTCTCCGGCGGCAATTGCTCGTCGCGGCAGAGCCGCTGCATGGCGGTCAGGATCGCGGTGTCGCCGCAGCCGGAGCACCAGCGCGGCGCGATCTCGCTCTGGTAATCGGAGATGGCATAGTCCGTCTGGACCATCTGCATCAGGCACTGACTCATCGAAGCTGTCATCGTTACCCCCTATGCCTTGCCCAGTGTCGCCAGCGCGGCGTCGACGATCGCGGCTGGCTTCAGCGGCTGACCCCGCGCCTTGCCCCAGCAATCGACATCCACCAGCCAGCGGGACCGCAGGAGCATCGCGAGGTGCGAAAAGCGGCGGTTGTCTCCGTTGATCAGCGGATCGTCCTTCGGGTCGTTCCAGTTGTTCTCGATGGTCATCACCTTGTCGAACCGGCGCATCACATCATCGATGCCGGAGGCCATGGGCTGCAGGAACTTCAGGTGCAGCGAGGACACCCTGTGCCCGTCGGCCCGAAGCCGTTTCACCGCCTCCTCGATGGCGCCGCGGGTGCTGCCCCAGCCGATCAGCAGCAACTCGCCCTTCTCGTCACCGAAGACGGGCGCAAGCCGCAGGGTGGTCTGCAGGGCGGCGAGCTTGCGCGAACGGTTCAGCAGCCCTTCCTCGTTGATCTCGGGGTCGTAGGCCACATGGCTGTCGCGGTCATGCGCCAGCCCGGTCAGGCAGTGCATCCCGTTTGGCTGGCCGGGAATGAAGCGCGTTGCGATGCCGGTGCGCTCGTCCCAGTCGTAGGGGCGCGCATCCTCCGGCACGGCGCTCTGGTTCACCGGTGGGGCAAGCCAGTCGGCGTTGAATTGCGGCCGCGGGTATGGCTGCTGCGCTGTCGCCAGCGCCGCATCCGACAGGATCACCACCACCATGTTGAAGGTCTCCGCGATCTTGCGCGCGGTGATGACGGAATAGAAGCAATCCTCGATGGAGGAGGCCGCCATCACGACCTTCGGCGCATCTCCGTGCCCGCCGAAGATCGCGGCCATCATGTCGCCCTGCTCCACCTTGGTCGGCAGGCCGGTCGACGGACCGCCGCGCTGCACGTTGATCACCACAAGCGGGATCTCGGCCATCACTGCCAGCCCGAGGGCCTCCTGCTTGAGCGACAGGCCGGGGCCAGAGGTGATCGTCACCGCGCATTTCCCGGTATAGGAGGCGCCGATGGCGAAGGTCGCGGCGGCAATCTCGTCCTCGGCCTGGTGCACGACGCAGCCGACCTTCTCGAAGACACTCGACAGGTAGTGCGAGGCCGAGGTCGCGGGCGTGATCGGGTACATCGCGCAGACCTCCATCCCGGAGGCCACCACGCCGAGCGCAAGCGCCGCGTTGCCGTTCATCACCACCTGCGGCTCGGTTACCGGCGGCGCTGGGATCTGGTAGCGCAGGTCGAGATTGGCCTCGGCCCAGGCGCGGCCCGCGTCGAGCAGCTCGATATTGGCGTCGACGATCTTCTGGTCCTTCTTGGCGAAGACGAAGCGCACCTGCGCCCGGGCCAGTTCGGCATCGAGGCTGTAGATCGCGCAGAGCATCCCCAGCACGAACATGTTCTTGCCGCGCCGCGGGTCGGGCACGTATTTCTGGCACTCCGCCTCCATCGGCACCTCGAAGAGCCGATAGCCTGCCGCCCGCACCTCGTCGCGCACCTTGGCATAGGCGCGGGCGATCTCGGGATTCGGATCGTGCGTCCACATGTTCTCGAGGATGACCGTCGCGCCCGGCTTCACCTCGCCCGCGTGCAGCCGGCTCAGCAGAACCTGCTCGTTGAAGGCAACGACCAGATCCGCCTCGTCGCCCACGTTGGTAACGCGATGAGCGGCCATGCGGACCCGGTTGCCGCTGGCGCCCGCGACCGAGCGGTGCGGTGGCTGGATCTCGGCGGGGATGATCTCGACCGTCCAGATGCCCATCCCGGACCGCGCAGCGATGGCCGCCAAAGACTGGCCGCAGCGTTGCGCACCTTCGCCGGAATCGCTGACGATCTCGACGATATGCTCCTGTAGCACCTCGGCCGGCCGGCCAATGCCGGCCCCGACCTGCCCCGGCGCGTCCTGCCGGGAAAGCGTGGCGGTATCGGCCTCGTGGTTCTTGCCATTCAAAGTCATTACCGTTGCTCCGCCTCGTTACACCAGTTGAACATGGGTAAAGTTTTTCTCTGCCAGTTCGATGCCGAACAGGCTGTTGTCGAACCCGACGCGGTCTGGCGCATAGACGACCGCGCTGTCGCGGATCCCCAGGTAGGACCGGATGCTCGCTGCCGCCTTGCGCCCTGCCCCCATGGCCAGGATCACCGTCGCCGCCCCGGTCACGATGTCGCCGCCGGCATAGACGCCGGCCAGCGAGGTGGCGAGGGTCGCATCGGTGTCGATATAGCCCCACTTGTTGAGCCTGAGCTTTGAGGTCTGACCGAGGATCGGGTTGGGCGAGGTGCCGATGGCGTAGACCACGGTGTCGGCTTCGAAATCGAACTCGCTGCCCTCCACCGGCACCGGCCGGCGCCGCCCGGACTCGTCGGGCTCGCCCAGCTCCATCCGCTGGCAGCGGATCGTGCGCACGTTGTTCTCGGCGTCGCCCAGAAGCTCGACGGGCGTGGTCAGCCAGTGGAACTGGATGCCCTCCTCCTGTGCATGGTGCAGCTCTTCCTTGCGCGCAGGGCACTCGACCTCGGTGCGGCGGTAGACGCAATGCACCTGCTCCGCGCCCAGCCGCAGGGAGACCCGCATCGCGTCCATCGCCGTGTTGCCGGCCCCGATCACCGCCACCCGCTTGCCCAGCCCGAGCGGCGTGTCGTAGCTCGGGAAATCGCCGGCATGCATCAGGTTGCAGCGCGTCAGCAGTTCATTCGCCGAGAGCACGCCGTTGAGGTTCTCGCCGGGGATGTCCATGAAGCGCGGCGTGCCGGCGCCGGCGCCGATGAAGACCGCGTCAAAGTCCATCTCGCCCAGCATCTGCTCCACGGTGAAGAGCCGCCCCACCAGCGTGTTGCACTGGATCTCGACCCCGAGCGCCTCAAGGTTGGCAATCTCGGCATCGACCACGCTGTTGGGCAGGCGGAACTCCGGAATGCCGTAGCGCAACACTCCGCCCGGCGCGTGCAGCGCCTCGTAGATCGTTACCTTGCAGCCAGCCTTGGCGAGATCGGCGGCGCAGGCCATGCTCGCCGGGCCGGATCCGACGATGCCGACGCGGAACGGCACCGGCTCGATGTGGCTGGTCTTTCGCCAGCCGTTGGCGATCGCCTGGTCGCCCAGCCAGCGCTCCAGCCGCCCGATCGCCACCGGTTCCAGCCGATCGCCCACCGGGCAGACGCCCTCGCATTGCTCCTCCTGCGGACAGACGCGGCCGCAGACCGCGGGCAACAGCGTCGAGTCGGTCAGGTGGTTCCAGGCGCCCTCGAAATCCTTGCCGATCATCTTCGCGATGAAGCCGGGGATGTCGATGTTGACCGGGCAGCCCTCGACGCAGGCCGGTTGCGGGCACATCAGGCAGCGCTCGCATTCCAGAAGCGCGTTCTCCCGGTCGAAACCGAGCGCCACTTCCTCGAAATTCCGCGCCCGGGCCGCCGGGTCCTGTACGGGCATGAAGGCACGCTCCTGCGGAATGCTCCGGATCGTCTTTCGCGCCATTGTCACGCCTTCTCGCTTGGTGCGCCCGCAGGCGCCATTGCCAGCCGGCGGCAGCTGTCGTCATAGCGGTCCAGCGCCTCCCGCTCCTGCGGCCGGTAGCGCGCAAGCCGCGCCATCAGGTCGTCGAAATCCACCTCGTGGCCGTCGAAATCCGGCCCGTCGACACAGGCGAACCGGATCCGTCCGCCTACCCGCACCCGGCAGCCGCCGCACATGCCGGTCCCGTCGACCATGATCGGGTTCAGGCTCACCATGGTCTTGATGCCATGCGGACGGGTCGTTTCGGCACAGGCGCGCATCATGATCGGCGGGCCGATGGCCACCACCTCGTCGATGTCGCCATGCGCGGCAATCGCCTGCTCGATGCCTTGCGTGACCAGCCCCTTGATCCCGGCCGAGCCGTCGTCGGTGCAGATCACGAACTCGTCGCAGACATCGCGGAACTTCTGCTCCCAGAAGATCAGCTCGCGGCTGCGGAAGCCGACCACGCCGATCACGTAGGCGCCGGCCTCCTTGAAGGCGCGCGCCTGCGGATAGATCGGCGCCACGCCGAGCCCGCCGCCGACGCAGATCACCTTGCGCGCATCCGAAATCTCGCTGGGAATGCCCATCGGCCCGACAAGTCCGAAGAGCCGCGCCCCCGGCACCATCCGGGCCTGCATCTCGCGGCTCGACTTGCCGACCGCCTGAACCACCAGCGTGATGGTGCCCCCCTCCCGGTCGAAATCGGCGATTGTCAGGGGAATCCGTTCGCCGTGATTGTCCAGCATGACGATGACGAACTGTCCCGGACGCGCCGCGCGGGCCATCTGGGGATGACTGACCTCGAGGAGGAATGTCGTCTCCGAGAAATCCTGGCGATCGACCACCGGAAAGCCGCCGCCCCGATCCGCCTTGCCACCCGGCGTGGAAACGGCCGCTGCAGACGCGCCCGGCACCCTGTCCTCCTCAGACATCGGCATCCTCCTCCCGATGTGTGGCGTTGTCGGACCCCATTGCCCGGGCTCGCCAACGCGGCCGACCCTAGCCCCCTCCCGCGGGCCTGCATTGATGCGGATCAAACCGCAGAGCGACATCTGGATTTTTCCGAATGTGTGCCTCTTTCGCCGATCGCCCCGGCCATCCGCCTTGCGCGGTCAAATGGCCTGTGCTACCCGCGCAAGTGACTGATCGAAGACCCCTGCGCCAGGGAAGACGCGCCCCTTCATACCGCCCGAGACCGGGCTGAAGGATCAGCGTGGGCGCGCAGGGATCGCAAGCGGTCGCACGACATGCGCCGTGTGGAGGACGGGCCGGTTTCATTGCCCCCCGCGATTCCGCACAGACTTCCCCACTGGCACGCCGCAGGTGCCACGAATACAGGACGACAGTCATGGACAGAGGTTCGGTCTCGACCAATGCTCCGCATCGCAGGTTCAACCCGCTCAAGGGCGAGTGGGTGCTTGTCTCGCCGCATCGCACGCAACGACCCTGGCAAGGCCAGCAGGAGGCGACGGCCGGCGACGAGAAGCCGAAACACGATCCCGGATGCTACCTGTGTGCCGGTAACACCCGCAACAGCGGCGCGGTCAATCCCGACTACAAGGGGCCCTATGTCTTCGACAACGACTTCCCGGCCCTGCTGACCGACAGCCCCGAGGGCGGCACCACTGGCGATCCGCTGTTCCGCGCAGACAACGTGCGCGGCACCGCCCGCGTCATGTGCTTCTCGGAGCGCCATGACCTGACGCTGCCCGAGCTTCCGGTGCCCGCGATCCGCGAGGTCGTCGACGCCTGGGCGGGCCAGGTCGAGGAGCTTGGCGCCAAATGGGACTGGGTCGCCGTCTTCGAGAACAAGGGGGCCGTGATGGGCTGCTCGCAGCCGCATCCGCATGGCCAGATCTGGGCCTCCGACTTCCTGCCCAACGAGGTCGCGACCGAGGATGGAATGCAGGCCCGGCACCTGTCCGAGACCGGTCAGGTCCTGCTCGTTGAATACGCCGCCGCCGAGGCGGCGAAGCAGGAGCGCGTGATCGTCGAGAACGAGCACTGGATCGCCGTCGTGCCCTGGTGGGCGGTCTGGCCTTTCGAAACGCTGGTTCTGCCCAGGCGGCATGTGCTTCGGCTTCCCGACCTCGACGGCACCGAGCGAGACGCGCTCGCCGACCTGCTCAAGCGGCTCTGCACCCGCTACGACAACCTCTTCGAGACCGAGTTCCCCTACACGATGGGCTGGCACGGCGCGCCGACGCGCGAGGGCCGCTACGATCACTGGCAACTCCACGCCCATTTCTACCCGCCGCTCCTGCGCTCGGCGACGGTGCGCAAGTTCATGGTGGGCTACGAGATGCTGGCCGAAGCGCAACGCGACCTGACCGCGGAAAGCGCCGCCGAGCGCCTGCGGGCGCTACCGGATCTGCATTACAAGGACCGTCTCAATACTGATCAAGGGGGCGCTGCGTGAGCGACACCGTGACAGACAAGGCCCTCGCGGAACGTGTGACCGCGGCCTACGAGCAGTATTTCAAGAAACAGCCCGAAGTGGCGACCTCCGCGCCGGGGCGGGTGAACCTTCTCGGCGAACATACCGACTACAATGGCGGATTCGTCCTGCCGATGGCCCTGCGCGGGCTCGGCGTCGGGGTTGCGATCGGCCGCGGGCCGGAGCCGGGCGTGGTCAGGGCCTATTCGGACACCTTCCACGATGCGGAAACCCGTAACATCGACGAGGACGCCGTCGGCAAGTGGTCCGACTATGTGCTGGGCAGCCTCAAGGCGGTGGCCGAGCCCGAGGTCGCGGAAACCGGCGTGCAGATTGCGCTGATTACCACCCTTCCCATGGGCGCCGGGCTCTCCAGCTCGGCGGCGCTCGAGGTTGGCACGCTGCGGGCCGTGACGGCGCTTTACGCCAAGCGGATGTCAGCGGTCGATCTCGCGGTCCGCGCCCGGGCGGTGGAGAACGGCTATGTCGGGATGCCCTGCGGGATCATGGACCAGTTCGCCTCGTCCGTGGGCGAGCCAGGCACCGCGCTCTTCCTCGACACGCGCACCCTCGACCACGAAACCGTGCCAGCCCTGCCCGACCACAGCTTCGTCATCGTGGAGTCGGGCGTGAGCCATCAGCTCACCGCGGACGGCTACGCGACCCGGGTGGCCGAGTGCAACGCCGCCTGCAAGGCGCTCGGCGTTGACCTCCTGAGCGACCTCGGCATCGGAGACCTCGAGCGGATCGCGGCGATCGAGCCGCTGCTCGGCCGACGCGCCCGCCACATCGTGACCGACAACCAGCGGGTGCTGGACGGCGTCACGGCGCTCAGGACGGGCGATGCGGCCCGCTTCGCGCAGCTCATGATCGACAGCCACGCCTCGCAACGCGACGATTTCGAGATCACCGTGCCGGAAACCGATGCCATCGCCTCCGGCGCGCTGGAAATGGGCGCGCTTGGCGCGCGGCAGACCGGCGGCGGCTGGGGCGGTGCCATCGTGGCGCTGGTGCCCAACACCGCGCTTGCTGATTTCGGCGAGGCCATCACCTCGCGCTTCCCGAAAACCCGCGTGCTTGCAATCACCTGAGCTCGCGAAAAGACCGCTCCCTGAACCGGCGTGCCCCGTCACGCCGGTTTTTTCGTGCTCGGCGCCGGGTTTCGGTGAAAATCTCGCGGCGCTTTGTTGACCCTTCCCGCGATCCGGGCATTCTGCACGAAACCTCCGGCAGAAACGACCGGACCAACACCAACGGGAGACAACAGATGAAAATTCTCGGCGCATTGACCACTTGCGCGGCGATCCTCGCGGCCGGCACTGGCTTTGCCGGCGACGTGAAGGTCGGCATGATCACCACGCTGTCCGGCGGCGGCGCGGGCCTCGGCATCGACACCCGCGACGGCTTCCTGCTCGCTCTGAAACAGGCCGGCGCCGACAACATCGAGGTGGTGATCGAGGACGACCAGCAGAAGCCCGACGTGGCGGTGCAACTGGCCGACAAGATGATCCAGTCCGAGAACGTCGATGTGCTGACCGGGATCGTCTGGTCAAACCTCGCCATGGCCGTGGTGCCGGCGGCGACCGCACAGGGCAAGATCTACCTCTCGACCAACGCCGCGCCCTCTGCGCTGGCCGGCAAGGGATGTCACCCGAACTACTTCTCGGTCTCCTACCAGAACGACAATCTGCACGAGGCCGCCGGCGCCTATGCTACCAAAGCGGGCATCACCAAGGCGTTCATCCTCGCCCCGAACTACCCGGCCGGAAAGGATTCGCTCAACGGCTTCAAGCGCTTCTACGAAGGCGAAGTGGTGGGCGAGATCTATACCCAGCTCGGCCAGACCGACTACGCCGGCGAGATCGCTCAGATCCGCGCCTCGGAGGCCGACGGAATCTTCTTCTTCCTGCCCGGTGGGATGGGGATCTCCTTCGTCAAGCAATACGCGGGCTCGGGCGTGGAGCTGCCGTTGATCGGCCCCGCCTTCAGCTTCGATCAGGGCATTCTCGGCGCCGTGGGCGATGCGGCGCTCGGCGTCAAGAACACCTCCCAGTGGAACAAGGACATCGACAACGAAGCCAACAAGGCCTTCGTCGACGGATTCCTCGCCGAATACGGCCGCCTGCCCTCGCTCTACGCCGCGCAGGGCTATGATACCGCCATGCTGCTCGTTTCCGCTGCCGAAAAGGCCGATGTAACGGATGCAGACGCCTTCCGCGCGGCGCTCAAGGAGGCCGATTTCGCCTCCGTCCGTGGCAAGTTCTCCTTCGGCGCCAACCAGCACCCGATTCAGGACATCTACGTCCGCGAAGTCGTCAAGGAAGGTGACGTGCTGACCAACCGGATCCTGGAGCCGGTGCTGGTCGACCACGTCGACGCCTACGCCGCTGAATGCAGCATGTGACCCCGGGATTCCGTTGTTGCACGACAGTCTGAATGAAAGCCGGTCGCGCGCCCCTGCGCGCGGCCTGCCGCTGCCGCCCGACGTGACGCCGGAGCCCGCGACCGCATGAGCCTCTCCCTGCTTCTCGAACAGGTCCTGAACGGGCTTCAGTTCGGCATGATGCTGTTCCTGATGTCGGCCGGGCTGACGCTCGTCTTCGGGGTCATGGGGCTGATCAACCTCGCGCACGGTTCCTTCTACATGATCGGGGCCTTTGCCTGCGCGGGCGTGGCGATGGCCACGGGATCGTTCTTCCTCGGCCTTGTGGCCGCGCTCGCGGCGGCGGCGGTCGCCGGTATCCTGGTCGAGATGCTGGTGATCCGGAGGCTTTATGACCGGGACCATCTCGACCAGGTGCTCGCGACCTTCGCGCTGATCCTGGTGTTCTCCGAAGGCACCCGCTACCTCTTCGGCTCCTTCCCGCTCTACCTCGACGTGCCGCCGCTCCTGTCCGGCGCCGTCGCGCTGCCCGGCGGCATCGATTACCCGGTCTATCGCCTCGCGGTGATTGGTGCCGGGATTGCTCTGGCGGCGGGGTTGTTCTGGCTGGTCGGGCATACCCGGCTGGGCATCCGCATCCGCGCCGGCGAGGCTGACCGGGAGATGATCGCGGCGCTCGGCGTCGATATCGACCGGCTCTACACCATCGTCTTCGCTCTCGGCACGGCGCTGGCGGGACTCGCCGGGGCCATCGTCGGGACGCTGCAATCGGTGCAGGTGGGCATGGGCGAACCGGTCCTGATCCTTGCCTTCGTGGTGATCGTGATCGGAGGCATCGGCTCGATCAAGGGCGCGCTGATCGGCGCGCTGCTGGTCGGGCTGACCGATACGCTGGGCCGCAGCCTGCTGCCGGTCGTCTTCGCCGCCTTCCTGCCTCCATCGGAGGCCAACGCGGTCGGCTCGGCGCTGGCCTCGCTGCTGATCTACCTGCTGATGGCGGGCGTGCTCGTGTTCCGGCCGAGCGGCCTCTTTGGTGCGGTGCGCGCATGATCCGCGAACGCTACCTCAACCTCGCGCTGCTCGCGGCGCTTCTCGCCGTGCCGGTGCTGGCGCAGATCCAGGGTGCCCCCTTCACCATCACGCTCGCCACCAAGATCGCGATCTTCGCGCTGGCTGCCGTCGGGCTGAACCTGGCGCTCGGGCTTGGCGGGCTGGTCTCCTTCGGCCACGCGGCCTTTTTCGGCGTCGGCGGCTACGTCGTCGGAATTCTTGCAAGTCATGCAAGGAACTACGAGCCGTTTCTCACCTGGCCGGTGGAGGTGGCGGGCACCACACAGATGCTGGTGCTCTGGCCCCTCGCGGTGCTTGTGGCCGCGCTCGTCGCCGCCGCCATCGGGGCGCTGTCGCTCCGCACCTCCGGCATCTTCTTCATCATGATCACGCTGGCCTTTGCCCAGATGCTCTACTACTTCGCCGTCTCCTGGCCGACCTATGGCGGCGAAGACGGGCTGCCCTTCTACCTTCGCGGAGACTTTCCCGGCCTGAACACCATGGACCCGATCAGTTTCTTCGGGCTCTGCTACGCCCTGCTGCTCGTCGCCCTCTGGCTGTTCCACCGCCTCCACCGCGCGCGCTTCGGATTGGCGCTCGAAGGCGCGCGGCAGAACCCGGAACGGGTGCAGGCGCTCGGCATCCGGCCGTTCGAGGTCCGCCTCCTGGCCTTCATCCTCTCGGGCGCGATCACAGGGCTTGCCGGCGCGCTCTATGCCGACCTCAACCGATTCGTGAGCCCGGCGATGCTGGGCTGGCAGACCTCCGGCGAGCTGATCGTTCTGATCATCCTCGGCGGCGTGGGGAGGCTCTGTGGGCCGGTCGCCGGCGCGGGGCTGTTCTTCCTGCTGGAGCACTGGCTCGGCGGGCTCAGCGAGTTCTGGCAGTTCTGGTTCGGCCTGATCCTGCTTGGCGTGGTGCTGTTCGCCCGCGGCGGACTGATCGGGGCGCTTGCGAAGGATCAGACCCATGACTGACCCAATCCTCGAGGCACGCGGCCTCTGCAAGAGCTTCGGTGCGCTGGTGGCCTCCGATGCCGTCTCGCTGGATCTGCGGAGCCGCGAGATCCACGCCCTGATCGGACCGAACGGCGCGGGAAAATCCACGCTCATCAAACAATTGTCCGGCGATCTTCGCCCCGATTCCGGTCAGGTCCTGTTCGACGGTCACGACGTCACGACTCTCCACGTCGCCGGAAGGGCTCGCCTTGGGCTGGCGCGGAGCTTCCAGGTGTCGTCCGTCGCCAGCGAATTCACCGTCCTGCAGAACGTGCTGCTGGCACTGGTCGGGCGCGAGCGCGGCGCTTTCGGCCTGTTCCGCCGGGTACTGAACGATACGCGCCTGACCGAGCCCGCCGGTGGCCACATCGCGCGCGCCGGACTCGCCGGGCGCGAACGGGATCGCGCGGCCGACCTCTCCCATGGCGAGCGACGGCGGCTGGAAATCGCGATGGCGCTGGCACAGGCGCCCCGGGTCTTCCTGCTCGACGAGCCGATGGCCGGCCTCGGGCTGGAAGGCAGCGGCGAGATGACCGACCTCCTGGACACCCTGCGCCACGAGGCCCCGATCCTGCTGGTGGAGCACGACATGGACGCCGTCTTTGCTCTGGCGGACCGGATCAGCGTGATGGCCGGCGGTCGCCTCATTGCCACCGGCACGGTCGACGAGATCCGCGCCGACCGGGAGGTCCGCCGCGCCTATCTCGGCGAGGCCGCACCATGAGCGCTCCGTTCCTCAGCCTGCGGGATATCTTTGCCGCCTACGGGCCGGCCGAGGTGCTGTTCGACCTGTCTTTCGACCTCGCCGAAGGCGAGATCGCGGCGTTGATGGGCCGCAACGGCATGGGCAAGACGACCACGATCCGCAGCATCTGCCGCCTGCAACAGCTGACCCACGGCGCGATCCACCTCGACGGGCACGACATCACCCGGCTCGACGCCCACGAAGCCGCACGGCTCGGCCTTGGGCTGGTGCCCGAAGGACGGCGCTGCTTCGCGCCGCTGACGGTGGAGGAAAACCTCGTCGTCGCCGCTCGCCCCGGCCATTGGGACCTCGCCCGCATCACCGAGCTCTTCCCGCGACTCGGCGAGCGCCTGGGCCAGCGCGCCGGATCGCTCTCCGGCGGCGAACAGCAGATGCTGGCGATCGGCCGGGCGCTGATGACCAACCCGCGACTCCTGCTGCTCGACGAGGCCACCGAAGGCCTCGCACCGCTGATACGGCAGGAAATCTGGGCCGCCATCGAGGTGGTCGCGGGCGGCAGCGGGCTGACGACGCTGGTGGTCGACAAGAGCCTCGCAGAGCTACGCGGCCTCGCCAGACGCGCCATCGTTCTGGAAAAGGGACGCAAGGTTTTCGATGGCGCAATGGCCGACCTCACAACCGACCTCTGCGAACGGTACCTCGGCGTCTGATATGATCAGTTAACGGCCGTCAACAAGGGTTTGCCGGCGAAGAAGGCCGCCAGGTTGTCGCGCTGAAGCTGGCCCATCGCGTTGCGGGTCTGCACCGTGGCCGAGCCGATATGCGGGGCCAGCAGCACGTTTTTTAGCGCCCGGAACCGCGGGTCGATGTGGGGCTCGTCGAGGAACACGTCCAGCGCCGCACCGCCAAGCCGGCCGTTTTCCAGCGCGTCAAGCATCGCCGCCTCGTCCACCGTCGACCCACGGGAGATGTTGACCAACACGCCGGTCGGCCCGAGCGCCTCGATCACCGCCGCGCTGACGTAACCTTCCGTCTCCGCCCCGCCGACGAGCGCGACGAAACAGGCGTCGACCGCGCTGGCCAGCGCCACGGGATCGGCGTGATAGGTCCAGCCCTCGGGCACGTCCTTGGGCGAACGTGAATGGTAATGGATCTCGCATTTCATCGCGGCGAGCCGATCCGCGATCTCGCGACCGATCCGCCCGAGGCCGCAGATCCCGACCGTGCGCGCGCTCGCGCTGCGGGCCAGCGGCATCGCCCCGCGTTCCGCCCATTGCCCGGACCGCACCCAGCCATCGGCGCCATTCATCTCGCGGGCCTGCATGATGAACATCGCAACCGCCAGGTCGGCCACGTCGTCATTGAGCACGTCCGGCGTGTTGGTCACCTTGACCCCGCGCGCGCTCGCCGCCGGCACGTCGATCGAGTCGTAACCGGCCCCGAAATGCGCGATGATCTCCAGCCCTGGCAGCAGGTCCATGTCTTTACCCGTAATCGGAGAATGGCTGGAATAAGCCACTGCCCGTGCCGCTCTAGCCTGCGCTGGCAGATCGGCGATCTTGCGCGCATCGTCGATGAGATGGAGATCGTAATCCGCACGCATGGCGTCGATGTCGGTCTCGCGAAACTTGCCGATGGCAATCAGGGTGGAGTGGGTCATGCGGGCGGCTCCCGGTTGGTCTCGAACGCGACCAGACCTACCCTCGAATGATCGGGACGGACAGCGAAATGCGCGGCCTGGCGGGAAATTCCTGCGGCGCCGCAATGCCTTGCGACCGAGCTCACGCATATCGACCGCCACGGATCTTTCCCGGGGTGCAAGTCCGCTCCCGAGCGGGCGCATCCTCCGTCCCGGCTGCAAGTCGGTGGTCTGGGTTGCATGGCACGGGGCCGGTTCCCTGTCGCTCGACGCAGAGATCAACGCGCCTTCGACAGAACGCCAAACGTCGGACTGTTCGCCCGCCTGAGCAGCGCCAACAGCCCTTCGGTTTCGCGGCCACCGGAATTGGCCCCTTGGTCAGCTTCTCAGAAAAGCTCGACGTCGGAACTGCGCAGAATGTCCCGACGAGGCGGGGTTTCCGGCACCCAGGCATCAGAAAGAACACGTTGGCGCGCCTTGCCACTGGAGGGCCAGAATTGCACTCTGCGGGCGCCGGTGCCACCGAGGCTCATGGCCACGACCTCGATCCCCTCGCGCTTGCAGAACTCGACCGCGAACCGGCCGTTCTTCGCGCCTATATCGCCGAGCCCTTGCATCATCCGCGCTCCACCGAAGAGCTTTCCGCGAAGCCGCGAGCGATCGGCTCCCCCCTGCAACAGGCTGTTGATCAGCAGTTCCATGGCGTTTGTTCCATAAAGCGTACGCCGCATGTCGCTTTCTGCCCCTTCCGGAAGCAGGATGTGGTTCATCCCCCCTATGCCGGGGGCTGGATCCCAGAGGCATGCAGCCACGCAGGAGCCGAGCACGGCAGTCAGCATGGCGTCGGGGCTCGATGAGACAACCATCTCGCCCTGGCCGATATGATGTGTGTCGCATGAGGTACTCATCGCGTCCGCCCCGCTTCGGGGGCGGAGGTTTCCTCCAGTATGGCCTCGGCAATCCGGCCGAGCGGAAGGATACGTCGGGCCGCGCCGAGGTCGGCTGCGACCCGCGGCATTCCGTAGACGACACAAGAATCTCGATCCTGCGCAATGCTGCTGGCCCCGGCCTTGCTCAGCTTCAGCATGCACTCCGCGCCGTCCCGCCCCATGCCAGTCAACAGGACAGGCACCACAAGGGGCGCGAAGGATGTCGCAGAGTTGAACAGGTAGTCTACCGACGGCCGGTGACCGTTGACCTTGCCGTCGGCAACCAGATCGCACCACACATCCTTCCCGGACGCGCGCAGCCCAAGGTGATGCTCCCCGCCCGGAGCAATGCGAACCTGCCCTTGAAGAACCTGCTCACCGCCACGGGCCAAAGCCACGTTGGGGGCGACTCGCCGCGCGAGCCTTTCCGCAAAGCTCGCCAGAAACGGCCCCGGCATGTGCTGGGCTATGAGAATCGGCGGAGCATTGCGTGGCATCGACAGCAACACCCGCTCCAGCGCGTCGACGCCACCAGTCGACGCCCCGATCAGAACGATCCTGCCATTCCACCGGAAATTCCCGGATGGCCGCAACTCGGGCCTGGAGGCCCCGGGAAGTCGAGCTTCGGAGGCCACGAACACGCGCTCCGCCAGATCGGCAAGCGTATCCGGGCGATCGGCGCGCGGCTTTCCGATGCAGTCGACCGCACCAAGTTCCAGCGCGTCGATGGCTGCAGAACTGCCGCGGTGGGTCTCGGTCGATAGCATCACGACCGGCATCGGGCGCAGGCGCATCAGCCGTTCCAGGAAGGTCAGGCCGTCCATCCTCGGCATTTCCACGTCAAGGGTCAGGACATCGGGGCTTGTCAGACGAATGATTTCGCGGGCGTCATATGGGTCGGACGCTTCGCCGGCGATCTCGAACCGACCATCCCTGAGAAGGCATTGCCTGATCAGACTGCGCATCGACGGGGAATCGTCGACAATCACGACGCGTTTCAAAGTCATCCCGGACCCGTTTCCTATGTCCTGCACCACTTGCATTCGCAGCCGAATACTCAGAATTCCTCCCAGTCGTCATCGGGGTCGACCCGAGCCGCGCGCATGGTCGATCCGCTCGCGATTGCGAGCCGCGCCGGCGGCGGCACCCTGGTCGCGGCCTCCGGAACCATGGAATTCGAATGCAAAGCCTTGGCCTGAACGTGCAGTTCGATGCCGGTTCGAAAGCCCATCATCGTCTCCGCCAGCGCCTCCGCTTCGCGGGTCAGAGCGTTGCTGGTGGCGGTCGTCTGCTCGAACATCGCCGCGTTCTGCTGCGTCACCTGGTCGAGTTGGTTGACCGCGGCATTGATTTCCAGAAGCCCCGTCGATTGCTCCCGCGCGGATACGGCAATTTCAGAGACATGGCCTGAGATGCCCTTTACGCTCTCGACGATACGCTTCAGGGCCGTGCCGGTCTGACCGACAAGTTCCACGCCGCGCTCGACCGTGTCGCCGCTTGACGTGATGAGATCGTTGATCTCGCGCGCGGCCTCTGACGAGCGCTGCGCAAGCGCGCGCACTTCCGAGGCAACGACGGCGAAGCCACGGCCCGCTTCTCCCGCGCGAGCCGCCTCGACGCCGGCATTCAGCGCCAGCAGGTTGGTCTGGAAGGCGATGTCGTCGATGACGCCAACGATCTTCGATATCTGCTGAGACGAGGTGGCGATCTCGCCCATCGCGTCGACGGCCTGCTCGACGATGCTGCCGCTGCGTTCGGCGTCGGCGCGCGCGTCCTCGACCACCTTATCCGCGAGCGCCGCCCCATCCGCGGCGCCGCGGACGCTGGTCGTCAGTTCGTCGAGCGCGGCGGCCGTCTCTTCCAGTGTGGCCGCCTGGCGCTCGGTTCGACGCGACAGATCCTCCGCCGCCGCGTTGATCTCGTCCGCCTCGCTGCGGATCGCGCCAGCATTCGTCACGACCCGGGACATCGCTTCGCGCAGCCGGGAGACCGAGGCATTGAAGTCGCGCCGCAGCCGGTCGTACTCCGGATCGAAGGGGTCTTCGATCTCGACTGTCAGGTTGCCATCGGCCAGTTCGTCCAGCCCCACCTTCAGCTCTTCCACAACGCGGGCCTGGGCGGCCTCCATCCTGGAGCGGACCGCTTCGGCACGGGCGATTTCCTCCGCGGACCCGGTGGTGTCCGTGCCCATGAACAGATGGCGCATCGGAGCGCCGTCCATATCGAGCACAGGGTTGAACCCGCCTTCGATCCATCGCGTGGCGCCTTCGCCGGAGATCAGACGGAACCTGCCTGCGACCGGTTCACCGCGCCCCAACCGCTCCAGAACGGCATCGCCAGAAACGTCCGAGTCGTGCTCGGACCGAATGAGGCTCAAGCCGTTCTTGCCGATCAGCGAAGGTTCCTGGACGCCGACGCCATCGGAAAAATTTCCGTTCACTCTCAGGATCCGTCCGTCCGGGTCGATCTGCGCCGTGACCATGTGCTCTTCGATCGTGTCAAGGATTGCCTGCTGAAGCTGGCTCTCCGTCACGTCCTGCCATTCCACGACATTTCCAATGTAGCCGCCGTCATCACCGCGGATCGCGTTGATGACCAGGGAGAATCGGACGTCGCTGACCCGCATGTTGATCGTGCACGGCAGGGCCTCTGGATCGTCGAGGATGCCGCGCAGACGGTCGGGATCCGGATGAAAGACCTCAATCGTCTGTCCGACAAGGTTTAAGGGATCGAATTCCGGATAGGTCTCGCGCATGGGTTCTGCATGCTCTTCCATCATCCGAACGAGGGCTTCGTTGACAAATCCGATGCGATAATCGCGCCCGAGCATCATCACCGGCGCGGACGAGGCAGTCAGCGCGGCGCTTTTGGCCTGGGCATCGAGGGAGACGTCGCGCGCAACCAGCAGGGCCTTGCGGAAGTCCTCCAGCGAGCGGGTGATCGCACCGACTTCGTCCTTTCGGGCGACATCGGGAACCGCGCACTCAAGTTGCCCGTCGCGAACCTGACCCATCACGGCCTCGACACGGCGCAGGGGACGGGAGATCCCGTGCGAGAGCAGCCATCCGATGAGGGAGATCAGGGCAAGGAGGCCGGCCGTCTTCATCGCGACGTTCCCGAGATAGGCCCGGGAAGACTGAAACAACACGTCGATCGGTTCCTCCGCGACGATGGCCCATAGCGTTCCGGAGACTTCCACCGGACGAAAGGCGGCAAGGCTCGGTTCGCCGGAGAAGGTGCTCTGCTCGACCACGTCGGTCTTGCCGGCCAGAGCCTCGGCGACAGCGGGCCCTTCCGCGGAAGTCCGGAGGGCCATCGCGGAAGCGACAAGCCGAGAGTCGCTTCGCAGCACGCCGTCCGGACCGACCAGATAAGTTTCCGTGCGTTCGGGCAGTCCGAGATCGGATTGCATGATCGCGTTGACCGGCTCAAGCGAGACCTGGGTGACCAGGACCCCGAGCAAAGTGTCTTGCGGACCGACAACCTTCGCCGCCGTGAAGCCCACAGGTGCGTCCCCGGCCGGTTCGAAATACCGGAAATCGGAGAGAACCACCTGTCCGGGATCGGCCGCCATCGCCGCGTCGAATACCTCGCCAAGACCAGCCGCCGCCGGGCTCGTTACCACGTTCATTCCGAATTCGTCCGCCTTGCGCACCGAATAGACGACGAATCCCTCAGGATCGATCAGGTAGGAATCCCGCAGCCCGTGCAGCGTCACGTATTTCAGAAACTGGTCGTGGAAGGCCGCGTGCTTTCGGGAATACTCCGATCCGTCTCCGGCATCGATCAGCCGCTCGCGCGCGCCGGAGGGATAGGGATTCTCTTCCAGATAGAGCCTGCGGACCGTGGCAACCGGATCCGCGTCGTCGATGTAGTGAAAGCCGAGGCCGAGCCCCATCGCGGCCTGAGCGGTGGTTGGCAGGCCCGCCTGCATTCTGACGTCGAGAATGGTATCGGCAAAGAACGCCTCGATCTCCGCCGCGCGGGCATGGGTCGCCAGTTCGAGCGCAAAGCGGGACTGTTCCACGGACTGCCGCCGCATGTCGAGCCATCCGAGCGCTGCTGTCAGCGAGATCGCGACAGCGGAAAGCAAGGCCACGATCAAGGGCAGTTTCACCGACAGCCGCACGTTGTCCAGTATACGCATTGGATAATCCCCAAACTGGTTTTGCCCCGCGCGCCGAGCCTTCGCGGCCGGCAAAAACCAGCCGCCGGCCAGGGGCGTTGGCGACACTCTTGGCGGCAAGCGATGAAAAATCGCTTAAGTGCGGCCGGAACGGACCAATCTTTCCGGCGTCCTTCGGGGGTTTGACCTGAATCATGACGTCCGCCCGGTCCGCGGCGTTACCATCCACGACGGGAGAGGTCGCTCGCGCAGCCGGCATTGGCCGGTTGAGGCTCCGCGCCCCGGAGCGGCCGCCCCGCAAAGGGAGGTGCGCATGGCATTGCGGTCCTACGCGATCATCGACTCCCCGGCCCCTCTTGTGGCCGCGTTGAGGGACGAAAGCTGGCAGGTGATCGCGCCTGTGGAACGGAACGGTTCTCTCGTGCTCGCACCGATCCGGTCGGCCAACGACCTGCCGCGCGGCCGGGTCGACCAGGCCTCGCCTGGAAACGTGCGGATCGAGGAGGGCCGGCCGGAACGCTGGTTTGACTACACCCTGCCCGCATCCGGCTGGAAACGCTGGCTGTACCCGCCGCGCCGGCAGCTATGGCAAGCGACCCGGGTGCGGGACGCGTTCGACCTTGAAACGCCACTCCCCGATCCCGAGAACGTTGCCTTTATGGGTCTCCGCCCCTGCGATCTGGCCGCCATCGAGCGGCTCGATGCGGTGCTCGGCCCCGAGGGGGCGGCCGATACCGAGTACATGCGCAGGCGGCGGCATATGCTGAGCGTCGTGGTGCAATGCGCACGGGCCGTGGAGACCTGTTTCTGTGCTGGGATGGGCACCGGGCCACGGGCAGAGCACGGTTTCGACCTGGCACTGACCGAACTCGAGACCGGCCTTCTCGTCGAGGCCGGCTCCCAACGTGGCGTCGGCATCCTGGAGCGCCTGCCGTCGAGAGAAGCGCGCGAGAAGGATATCGAGGAAGCCCGTGCGATCTCTCAAAAAACCGCCCGGATGCAGCGCCGCAGCCTACCGCCCTCAGCGGCCCAGAACATCGCGCAGGCCCCGGACCATCCGGAATGGGACCGGCTTGCCGCTCGGTGCCTTGCCTGTGGAAACTGCACGCTGGTCTGCCCAACCTGCTTCTGCACCGATGTCGAGGACACCACCGACCTGTCGGGCAAACACGCCGAACGTTGGCAGGTATGGGACAGCTGCTTCGCCACCGCCTTCAGCTTCCTGCACGAGGGGCCCGTCCGGACCTCGGTCCGGTCGCGGTACCGCCATTGGCTGACCCACAAGCTCGCGACGTGGTACGATCAGTTCGGCACCTCGGGCTGCGTCGGATGCGGTCGCTGCATCGCCTGGTGCCCGGTCGGCATCGACCTCACCGCCGCTGCCGAGGCCATCGCGCAGCCAGCGTCCCCAAAACCCGCATCCAAAGGAGGTTGAGCCCGCCCCCATGACCCGCATAGAGATCGAAGCCCTTCTCGCCGATCACCCGGACTTCCACCAGTTCACCGCCGCCGAACGAGCACGGCTGGCAACCTGGGCCCGGGAGGAGCGCTATCCCGCCGGCACCACGATCTTCAACGAGGAAGATCCGGCCGACACCGTTTTCCTGCTGCTGGAGGGTGACGTGGCGGTACAGAACGCGCTTCCGGGCGGCCCTCCGGTGATCATCGAGACGCTGCATCCGGGCGACATGCTGGGATGGGCCTGGCTGGTGCCGCCGTTCCGACGGATGTCGGACGCGATCGCCCAGACCGACGTCCGCGCGGTCGGGCTGGATGCGGCCGGCGTGCGGGCGCTGTGCAATGCACATCCCGAGATGGGATATCGCCTGTTCCAGAACTGGCTGCCGCACCTCGTGCAAAGGTTCCGGAGCCAGCGACTGCAGATCCTCGACGTCTATTCGGAAAGACCCAGGTGAGGCCATGACCCTGCCCCTCCCCGACCCGATGCTGCCGATGCGGTTCCGCGTGGTCGAGCGGTTCGACGAGCAACCCGGGGTCGCCTCGCTGGCGCTCGTGCCGGTGGAGGATGCGATGCCGCTGTACCGGCCTGGGCAGTTCAACATGCTCTACGCCTTCGGGATCGGAGAGGCGGCGATCTCGATCTCGGGCGATCCGCACGAACACGGCTGGATGGTCCACACGATCCGCGAGGTCGGCGCGGTCAGCCGGGCGCTGGCGCGGATACATCCAGGCGGGATGCTGGGGCTGCGCGGGCCGTTCGGCGCGCATTGGCCGCTCAGGCGGCAATCGGGGCGGCATCTGCTCTTCGTCGCGGGCGGGCTCGGGCTTGCGCCCCTGCGGCCGGCGATCCTGCAGACGCTGCGGGAGAAGACACGCTATGCCTCGCTGACGCTGGTATGCGGTGCGCGCGGGCCGGAACAGATGCTCTACCGCGACGAGGTCGACGGCTGGGCCCGCCAGCCCGGCATGGACGTGCTCCGCATCGTCGATCACGCGAACGCCGGCTGGACCGGACGGGTCGGCGTGGTAACAACGCTTCTGGGCGCCGCGCTCGGCCCGCACGACCCGGAGAGCGTGTCGGCCTTCGTCTGCGGGCCGGAGATCATGATGCGCTTCACGGCCCGGGATCTTGCCATCGCCGGTGTGCCGAGGGACCGGATCTGGCTGTCGATGGAGCGCAATATGAAATGCGCCATCGGCCGCTGTGGGCGGTGCCAGTGGGGCCCCGATTTCGTCTGCCGCGACGGGCCGGTTCTGCCGTATGATCGCGTAGACCGGCGCCTTGCGATCAAGGAGCTCTGACCATGACCGCGCCCCTCCGTCTCGCCGTCTGGAAATTCGCCAGTTGCGACGGCTGCCAGCTTGCCCTGCTGGAAAGCGGCGATCTGCTGCTGGAACTGGCCGAGGCGGTCGAGATCGCCCATTTCGCGGAAGCCAGCTCCACAATGCGGCAGGGGCCCTGGGACCTGTCGCTGGTCGAAGGGTCGATAACTACGGCCGAGGACATCGCCCGTATCCGCCACATCCGCGAGAACTCCCGCCTGCTGGTCGCCATTGGCGCCTGCGCCACCGCCGGCGGCATCCAGGCGCTGCGCAATATGGCAGATGCCGGCGCCTTTGCCGAAATGGTCTATCCGCGCCCCGAGATCATCGACGTGCTGCCGACCTCGACACCGATCTCCGACCATGTGGCGGTGGACCTCGAACTCCATGGATGTCCGATTTCGAGCGCCCAACTTCTGGAGGTGATCACCGCACTGCTGTCGGGGCGAAAGCCGCGGCTGCCGGAGGAGCCTGTCTGTTTCGAGTGCAAGCGCGCGGGCCATCCCTGCGTGCTGGTCGCCCACGGCACGCCCTGCATCGGGCCGGTCACCACGGCGGGCTGCGGCGCGCTCTGCCCGGCGGTCGGGCGCGGCTGCTACGGCTGTTTCGGACCGCTCGTGGGCGCGGTGCCGGCTGTCCTTTCAGAGCGTCTCGCCGAGCTTGGCCTGAAGCGCGCCGAGTTGACCGCGCTCTACCGTTCCTTCGCCGCCGCCGCGCCGGCGAACGCCGAAGAGGCCGCGCGCCATGAGTGAACGCACGATCACGCTCGACGCGCTGACCCGGGTCGAGGGCGAAGGCACGCTGGACCTGACGATCCGGGACGGAACCGTCACGCATTGTGCTTTCCGCATCTTCGAGCCGCCACGCTATTTCGAGGCGCTGCTGCGCGGCCGCGCGGCCAGCGAAGCCCCGGACATCACCGCGCGCATCTGCGGCATCTGCCCGGTTGCCTATGTGATGAGTGCCTGCCAGGCCATGGAGTCCGGATGGGGCGTGACCGTCAGCCCGGAGATCCACGCCCTGCGGCGTATGATCTATTGCGGCGAGTGGATCCAGAGCCACGTCCTGCACGCCGCCATGCTGCACGCGCCGGATTTCCTCGGCCTCAACGACGCCATCGAGATCGCCCAAGTCGCGCCGGACACCGTGCGTACGGCCCTGCGGCTCAAGGCGCTCGGCAGCCGGCTGATGGAGGTGATTGGCGGCCGTGCAGTGCATCCGGTCAACACACGACTTGGCGGTTTCTTCCGGGCCCCGGAGTCCGCGGCCATCGCCTCCCTGATCCCGGAACTGGAATGGGGCGTCGGCGCCGCCCGATCGCTGGCGCTGGAGTTCGCCCGCTTCGACTTTCCGGCAGACACCGGCGATTACCTTTTTGTTTCGCTGATCCACCCGGAAACCTACCCGATCCTCGAAGGACGCATAGGCAGTTCCGAGGGCCTCGACATCCCGGTCGACGCCTTCCACGACCATTTCTGCGAGGACCAGGTGGCGCATTCCACCGCCCTGCATGGACGCATGAGAGACGGCCGTCGCTACCTGGTCGGCCCGCTCGCCCGCTATGCGAACAACTACGTTCAACTCTCTGAGACTGCGAAGGAAACGGCAGCGCTTTGCGGGCTCGGGACAATTGAAAGAAACCCGTTCCGCTCTATCCTTGTGCGTATGGTAGAGACCCAATATGCCTGCGAAGAAGCGCTGCGGATGGCCCGTGGCTATGTCCCTCCCGATCCGGCGGCGATGGATATGTGTCCCGTGGCCGGCGTCGGCGAGGGCTGCACCGAGGCACCGCGGGGAATCTGCCACCACCGATACCGCACGGACGGGGACGGCATCATCCTTGAAGCGACCATCGTGCCGCCAACCTCTCAAAACCAGCCGCAGATCGAAGCCGACCTTGTGCGCGTGGCTCAGGCCAATGTCGACCTCGACGACGACGCGCTCCGGCATCGCTGCGAACAGACGATCCGGAATTACGATCCCTGCATCTCCTGCGCCACCCATTTCCTGAAACTGAAGGTGGACCGTGGCTAGTCGCGTCAAGCGCTTCTATATCGGTGTCGGAAATCCCATGCGGCACGACGACGGTGTCGGGCCTCGGATCGCGGAAGCATTGGCTGCCCTCGGGGCGAACACTCTGGTTCACGCGGGCGACGGCATGGCATTGATAGAGCCCTTTGACACTCATTCCGACATCGTCGTTTTCGACGCGACCCAGAGCGGCCGCGCGGCCGGAACCATCACGCGAATAGATGCCACCAAAGCCCCGGTTCCAGTGGAAATATTCCGCCACTCCACCCACCGGATCGGAGTCGGAGAAGCCGTCGAAACCGCCCGCGCTCTCGGCTGCCTGCCGCCACGACTGCTGCTGATCGGGATCGAGGGGCAGCGGTTCGACCCCGGCGAAGGGTTGAGCGCGCCTGTCGAGCGAGCAGCGCGGCTTCTGGTGGAAGAAATGTTTTCCTGATCAATATATTGCCGCGCCTTTCTCCAGATATGGCTGATCTTCTGCAAGCTCCGAGAGGATACCCGCCAGTTCCTCGGCTCGCGTGAGCTGCGGAAAATGTCCGCAGTCGAGCTCCCGCAACGCCCGGCATGGACTTTCTGAGGCCATTCTCCATTGCAACCATGATGTTACGGTCCGATCTTCGGTGCAGACGACATAGCTTCGCGGAACCGATCCGAAACGCCGCGCCGTGAGCGAGACCGGATCGGTCTGAACAGCGTTCGACTCTGCACCCAGCAGCGCCAGCCCCCGCTCGCGCTGCGCCGGGTTCGCGTCCTGAAACAGGATTTCGGCGGCGACATCCGGGTCCAGCACCGTGGTTCCCGACTCGGGTCCGCGCCGGATTGCCGGCCCGATCGTCTCCGGCTCGCGCCGCTTGAGCGCAGTGAGCGAGTCGCCATCGCGCGGCAGGAAGGCGGCGAGGTAGACCAACTGACGGATCGCTTCAGGCGCCCGCTCCGCGGCGGCCGAAATCACCATGCCGCCCATGGAATGGCCGACCAGTACAGCCGGCTCCCCTTCTGCAAGCACGGCCGCGACCGCGCGCCCGCAATCGTCGAGCGTCACCCTGCCAAGCGGCGCCGGATCCGACCCATGGCCCGGCAGATCCACCGCTTCCACGAGGTGACCGAGCCGCCTCAGGGCCTCCACAACATCCGACCAGCCGGCCGCCTGCCCCCAGGCTCCGTGCACCAGCACAATCCTCGCCATGTCGTCTCCTCCCGCGCCCCCTGACCCGGAGTTTCCCCGGCCGCCCTTCCACAGGCAAGCCGGCAGATCCCGGCGTGACGCAGCGACATCTCGCGCAGACCCGCCACTCGTGCTAGGCAATCGTTCTGAACCACGCGGGATGCACGATGAAACTCGCCTACACCATGTCCGACGTTCCCGGCCGGATGAACGCCACTCTGAACTGGCTGGCCTCGGCGCTTCAGGCCGAAGGTATGCGCCCCGTGGGCGCGGTGCAGATCAACCGGGACGCCGACACCGGCAGCAAATGCGCCATGGATCTGCTGATCCTACCCGACGGCCCGCGTGTCTGCATCTCGCAAACACTTGGCCCCGGGGCTTCGGGCTGCCGCCTCGACACCGGGAGCCTCGAGCTGTCGGTGCAACGGGCTGCGGAGCGGCTGGCCGAGGGGGCGGATGTCTTCATCGCCAACAAGTTCGGCAAGCACGAGGGCGACGGCCGCGGATTTCGCGACCTGATCGCCACGGCGCTCATGCAGGACGTCCCCGCCGTGGTCGGCACAACCGCAGCCAACCTGCCGGCCTTTCTCGACTTTGCGGGCGGACTTGCCGAGGAAGTCGCCTGCGACGGCGACACGTTACTCTCCTGGTGCCGCGACGCGCGCAAGTAGACGGCGCAGCGGCGCACAAAGCGCCCAAAAATCGAGCATGATGCAAATCGCAGGGCGTCTGCCGGAAGGCCGCAGTTGCCCTGCTCAGGCTGATCCCCGAAAGATCCCGGGCAGCCCGTGAGACCCAAATGTCCGATCGCCTATCCATAGTTGTCGTCGAAAAGGACCGTGAACGGGCCCTGCTCATCGTGGATTCGCTCCGCGCGGCGGGCAATCACGAGATCATCGTGATCTCGGAGCAGACCGGCCTCGCCCGGCGGATCTCCGAGCGCAACCCGGATGTGGTTCTGGTCGACGTGAGCAGCCCCTCGCGCGACATGCTGGAAGAGCTGACGCTCGCCTCTTCGCCGATGGAGCGGCCGGTGGCGATGTTCGTCGACCGCTCCGACGACAGCCTGACCCGCGCCGCGATCGAGGCCGGCGTCTCGGCCTATGTCGTCGACGGCATGTCGCCGGGGCGGATCAAGCCCGTGCTCGACGCCGCGATCACCCGTTTTCACATGTTCCAGCGGATGCGCGCCGAACTGGCGGCAACCAAGCGGGCCCTGGAGGAGCGCAAGATCATCGACCGCGCCAAAGGCCTGCTGATGAAGGCGCGCGGCCTCGACGAGGACGCCGCCTATGCGCTTCTGCGAAAGACCGCGATGGACCAGGGCAAGAAGGTCGCCGAGGTGGCCGAGGCGCTGGTGACGGCGGCGGGGCTTTTGTCGTGAGCGTGGTGCGGCTGACCCTTGGCTACATCCCGCTCGTGGATGCCGCCCCGCTGATCGTCGCCCGCGAGATCGGCTTTGCCGAACAGGAAGGGCTGTCGCTCGACCTGCGCCCCTCCCCGTCCTGGTCTACCCTGCGCGACCTCGTAGCGCTCGGACAGATCGAGGGCGCGCACATGCTGGCCCCGGTGCCGGTTGCGATGGCGCTCGGGCTCGGCGGCATGCCCACCCGCCTCGACGCGCTCTGCGTTCTCTCGGCCAATGGCAATGTCGTCGGTGTCTCCCTCGCGCTGGCGGAGCGGATGCGGGCCGCGGGCCATCCGTTCGACTTCGCCGATGCCGAGAGCGCCGGGCGCGCCCTGATCGCAGCAGCCGGCGAGCGGCTGCGGATCGGCGTGCCCTTCCCATTCTCGATGCATGCCGAGTTGCTTTATTACTGGCTCGGTGCGCTCGGCCTGGAAGCGCCGCAGGCGCTCGATGTTCATACCGTGCCGCCGCCCTTGATGGCCGAGGCGCTGGCCGCTGGTGATATCGATGCCTTTTGCGTCGGCGCGCCCTGGGGCGCCGCGGCCGTCGATGACGGCGTTGCCGAACTCCTGCTGCCCACCACCAGCATCTGGCGATTCGCCCCCGAGAAGGTGCTGGCCGTGCGCCACGACTGGGCCGAAGCCAACCCCGACCTCGCCGCCCGGCTGATCCGCGCCATGTGGCGCGCCGGGCGCTGGCTGGCGGACCGGGACAACCACGTCACCGCCTCGGAGCTGCTTGCCCGGCCGGAATACCTCAACCTGAACGCCGAGCTTCTGGAGCGGTCGCTCACGGGCGTGCAGACGATCTCTCCCCGCGGCGAGATCCGCCGCACCGACGGCTTTCTGCTGTTTCACGCCGGCGCCGGCGGCTTTCCTTGGCGCAGTCAGGCGAGCTGGATCGCCGGCCGTCTCGCGGCGCGGACCGGTCTTGACCGCGCCGCCGCCGACCGTGCCGCCCGGCAGGTGTTTCGCACCGATCTCTACCGCGCCGCGCTGGCGGGCACCTCTGCCGACCTGCCCGGTGCCTCCGAAAAACTGGAAGGCGCCCTCCATGTGCCGACCGAAGTCGCCTCGCAGACCGGCACGCTGATTCTGCCGCCCGATGGATTCTTCGACGGTCGCGTTTTTGACCCATCTGCCGACTAGCGCCCAAAATGCGTGCAGAACGCGGCCCCGACACGGGTCGACCGCGCGCGGCGGCCGCTTTTCTGCATCTGCACGTTGACCGACCTCGCAATCGCAGCATTACTGAGAGCGTCAACGGAACAAGGGCGTTCCCAGACACCGCACCCCGACGACGTGGGTCATCCGAGCAAAGCCGCTTGAATCGTTTCGTGCCTGCATTGGTGCGGATTCGGATCACGCGGCTTTTTTGATTTCCGGCGCCCTTACTCTCCCAGAAACGCGCCACCGACAGACGAGGACGCAGACGCAATGACACGTATCCTGAGCCTGGCCCTTGCCGCCACCACCGCCCTTACAACGCCTGCCCTGGCCGAGATGCTGGATGTGGAGAAGGACGAGCTAACCTTCGGCTTCATCAAGTTGACCGACATGGCGCCGCTCGCCGTGGCCTACGAGAAAGGCTATTTCGAGGATGAAGGCCTTTTCGTCACCCTCGAAGCCCAAGCCAACTGGAAGGTGCTGCTTGACGGCGTGATCGGAGGCCAGCTCGACGGCGCCCACATGCTCGCCGGACAGCCGCTTGCCGCGACCATCGGATTCGGCACAGAAGCCCACATCATCACCCCCTTCTCGATGGACCTTAACGGCAACGGCATCACCGTCTCCAACGAGATCTGGGCCATGATGAAGGAACACGTTGAACACGACGCCGACGGCAAGCCGGTCCACCCGATCCCGGCCTCCGCCCTGAAACCGGTCGTCGACCAGTTCGCCGACCAGGGCAAGCCCTTCAATATGGGCATGGTCTTCCCGGTCTCCACCCATAACTACGAGCTGCGCTACTGGCTCGCCGCCGGCGGCATCAAGCCGGGTTACTACTCCCCCGAGGACGTGACCGGGCAGATCGACGCTGAAGTGCTGCTCTCCGTGACGCCCCCGCCGCAGATGCCCGCCACGATGGAAGCCGGCACGATCTATGGCTACTGCGTGGGCGAGCCCTGGAACCAGCAGGCGGTGTTCAAGGGCATCGGCGTGCCTGTCATCACCGATTACGAGCTCTGGAAGAACAACCCGGAAAAGGTCTTCGGCCTCTCGGCCGCCTTCCAGGAAGAGAACCCGAACACCACCATCGCCATCACCAAGGCGCTGATCCGCGCCGCCATGTGGCTCGACGAGAACGACAACGCCAACCGTCCAGAAGCGGTGGAGATCCTGTCGCGCTCCGAATATGTCGGCGCCGACTATGACGTGATCGCCAACTCCATGACCGGCACGTTCGAGTACGAGAAGGGCGACAAGCGCGAGGTCCCCGATTTCAACGTGTTCTTCCGCTACAACGCGACCTACCCCTACTACTCCGACGCCATCTGGTACCTGACCCAGATGCGCCGCTGGGGCCAGATCGCCGAGGCCAAGCCGGATAGCTGGTACGACGAGGTCGCCAAGTCGGTCTACAAGCCCGAGATCTACTTGGCCGCCGCGGAATCGCTGATCGATGACGGCCTTGCCACCCGCGACATGTTCGACTTCGACACCGATGGCTACAAGGCCCCGACCCCGGCCGAGGACATCATTGACGGGATCCCCTACGACGGCCGCCAGCCTAACGCCTACCTCGAGAGCCTGCCGATCGGTCTGAAGGGCGAGCAGAAGGTCGTGGGCAACGAGGTGCAGGGCTGACGCCAACCTGCCGCCACGCACCACGGCCCACCAATCTCGGGATGGCGGGCGGGGCGATGCTCGAAGAGCGAGCGCCGGCCCCGCCATCCCGACCCCCAAATCATCCTGAGGACCGCTCGACATGACCGCCATCGACCCCGACAGCCTGAGCGCCGCCGAGGCAAGGGAAGCCCGCAAGGCCAGGCTCTTCACCCGCATCAACAAGGCCGATTCCTGGTTCAAGGTCCTCGGCCTGTCCTTCATGACACCGCTCCTCAAGGCCGCCGCCGGCGACAACCCGAAGGCGCAGCTCAAGGAAGTCTGGCTGCTGCTCGGCGTGCCGGTGCTCGCCATCTGCTGCTTCCTCGCCGTCTGGGCCAACCTCGCGCCGAAGGTCCAGACCTCGCTCGGCGCCGTGCCCGGCCCGGCCCAGGTCTGGGAGCAGGTCGAGAACCTGCATGCCGATGCGCAGCGCGAGAACCAGAAGGAAGCCGATTTCTACCAGCGCCAGGAAGAGCGCAACGCCAAGCTGGAAGCCAGCGGCAAGTCCGACAAGGTCAAGTGGCGCGACTATACCGGCAAGCCGACCTACTACGACCAGATCTGGACCTCGATCCAGACCGTCTTCTTCGGCTTCCTGCTGGCCACGGTGGTTGCGGTGCCCCTCGGCATCCTTGCCGGTCTCTCACGGGTGGGCGACGCCGCACTGAATCCGATCATCCAGATCTTCAAGCCGGTCTCGCCGCTGGCCTGGCTGCCGATCGTCACCATGATCGTCTCGGCCACCTACACCACAAATGACGGGCTCTTCACCAAGTCCTTCCTGATCTCGGCGATCACCGTGACGCTCTGCTCGCTCTGGCCCACGCTGATCAACACCGCCCTTGGCGTGGCCTCGATCGACAAGGACCTGATCAACGTCTCCAAGGTGCTCAAGATGAACACCTGGACCAAGATCACCAAGCTCGTGCTGCCCTCCGCCCTGCCGCTGATCTTCACCGGCCTGCGCCTGTCGCTCGGGGTCGGCTGGATGGTGCTGATCGCGGCCGAGATGCTCGCGCAGAACCCGGGCCTCGGCAAGTTCGTCTGGGATGAGTTTCAAAACGGCTCTAGCCAGTCGCTCGCCAAGATCATGTTCGCGGTTTTCACCATCGGCATCATCGGCTTCCTGCTCGATCGCCTGATGTTCGCGCTCCAGTCGCTCTTCACCTTCTCCAACAACCGGTGATCCAGATGAGCATTCTCAAGTTCGACAACGTCTCCAAGTCCTTCGGCGAAGGCACCGCGAAGACGGATGTTCTGAAGAACATCGATCTCGAGGTGGAGGATGGCGAGTTCCTCGTCCTTCTCGGCTTCTCCGGCACCGGCAAGACGACGCTGATCAACCTGATGGCGGGCCTCGAGCAGCCCACCAGCGGCGCGGTCACCTTCAAGGGCGCGCCGATCACCGGCCCGGGCCGCGAGCGTGGCGTGATCTTTCAGAACTACTCGCTGATGCCCTGGCTGACGGTGACCGGCAACGTGCGCCTGGCGGTGGACACGGTCTTCCCCAGGATGCCCCGGGCCGAGAAGGAGGCGCTGGTCGACAAGTACGTGAAGATGGTCGGCCTCTCCCATGCCACCACGCGTCGGCCCGCCGAGTTGTCGGGGGGCATGCGCCAGCGGGTGAACGTGGCCCGCGCGCTCGCCATGTCGCCGGAGGTCCTGCTGCTCGACGAGCCGCTCTCGGCGCTCGACGCGCTGACCCGCGCCAACCTGGCCGACGAGATCGAGCACATCTGGGAAGCCGACCGCAAGACCTGCGTGCTGATCACCAACGACGTCGACGAGGCCATCGTGCTCGCCGACCGGATCATCGCGCTCAACCCCGACGGGACGCTCGGCCAGGAATTCCGCGTCGACATCCCCCGCCCGCGCGAACGCGGCGAGATGAACCACCACGAGGGGTTCAAGCAGCTGCGCGGCGCGATCACCACCTACCTGATGGACGTCGGCATCGAGGCCCGGGCCGAGGGGCTCAAGCTGCTGCCGAACGTGACCGCGATCCACAACGAGCCGCTGCCCAAGGCGCAGGCCGAGGCCGCCGGGTCGAGCCGGATCGACAAGTACCTGGAGTTCTCGCAGCTCCACAAGATCTATCCCACGCCCAAAGGACCACTGACGGTGGTGGAGGATTTCAACCTGAAGCTCGACAAGGGTGAGTTCATCTCGCTGATCGGGCATTCGGGTTGCGGCAAGTCCACGGTTCTGACCATGGCGGCCGGGCTGAACGAGGTCTCCAAGGGGGTCATCAACCTCGACGGCCGTGCCGTCGTGGACGCCGACCCGGAGCGCGCGGTGGTGTTCCAGTCGCCCTCGCTCTTTCCCTGGCTGACCGCGCGGGAGAACTGCGCCGTGGGCGTGGACCGGGTCTATCCCCGCGCCTCGCGGGCCGAGCGCCAAGACATCGTGGATTACTACCTGGAGCGCGTGGGCCTCGCCGACAGCATGGACAAGCCCGCCCAGGCGCTTTCCAACGGCATGAAGCAGCGCGTCGGCATCGCTCGCGCCTTCGCCCTCAGCCCCAAGCTGCTGCTGCTCGACGAGCCCTTCGGGATGCTCGACAGCCTCACCCGCTGGGAATTGCAGGAGGTGCTCATGGAGGTCTGGTCCCGCACCAAGGTCACCGCGATCTGCGTCACCCATGACGTCGACGAGGCGATCCTGCTGGCCGATCGCGTGGTGATGATGACCAACGGCCCGCAGGCGACCATCGGCAAGATTGTCGACGTGGACCTGCCCCGCCCGCGCACCCGCAAGGCGCTGCTGGAGCACCCAGACTACTACCTCTACCGCGAGCAGGTGCTGAACTTCCTCGAGGAGTACGAGCACGGCAAGCATGGCAAGACCGCCAAGGCGGAACCCGCTCCGGCGCCGGCCCCGGCGACGCCCACCAAGAAGGAAGCCGCGTGATGGATCTCGTGGTCGACACGCCCACGCGCACCTTCATCGAGGTGACGGAAGTCTGGGTGCCGGAAGGCGACCGGCTTGTGCTCGGCGCGGGCAATTACGGCGGGCTCGAGAGCTTCGCCCAGGCCTCCGAACCGGTCAGTTTCGGCAAGGGCGAGGGCCTGCCCGGCAAGGCCTGGGCCGAGGCGCGGCCGGTGGTGCTCAAGGGCTTCGAAGGCTCCTACTTCCAGCGCACCGAGGCCGCGCTGGCGGCCGGCCTGACCAGCGCCGTCGCGATCCCGGTGTTTGCCGGCGACACGCTCAAGGCGGTGCTCGTCACGCTCTGCGCCGATGACGAGGTTCGCACCGGCGCGATCGAGGTCTGGCGGGCGAAGGACGAGGCCCTGATGCTCGACGATGGCTACTACGGCGCGGCGAAGCATTTCGAATGGGTCTCCAAGCACACCCATTTCCCGCGCGGCCGGGGGCTGCCGGGGGCAGTCTGGTCGTCGGAGACGCCGATCCTGATGCGCGACCTCGGCTCGGGCTACAAGTTCATCCGCTCGGAGAGCGCCGGCAAGGCCGGGTTGACCACGGGCCTCGGCCTTCCCGTTCCGGTGCCGGGCGGCGCGACCTTCGTGCTGACCCTCCTGTCCGCCCGCGGCACGCCGATCGCGCGGCGGTTCGAGATCTGGGACGCCCGCGCAGCGAGGGTCGGACGGGCCAACGAGGCCGTCCTGATCGACGGCATCTGCGCCCGCGAGGGAAAGCTCTGGAACGAGGACGCGCCCCGCCGCGCCACCGCCTGGCAGGGCCGCATCGGCCAGGTGCTCGGCAACGGCGTTCCGCTCGTCGCCGGCAGCTCCGCCGGCCTGCCCGCAGGCTACGACAGCATGGTCGCCCTGCCGATCCACCAACGCGGCGAGCTGTCCCACATCGTCGCCTGGTACAACTGAAACCATCCGGGAGCCGCGCCATGAACGACACCCAGATTTCCCTCATCCGAGACAGCTTCGCGCAGGTCCTGCCGATCCGGGACGACGCCGCACGCATCTTCTATGACCGCCTGTTCGAGATCGCCCCCGAGGTGAAGCCACTCTTCAATGGCGACATGACCGAACAGGGCGCCAAGCTGATGGCGATGCTCGGTACGGTCGTGAACGGGCTGAACCATCTCGAGACCATCGTGCCCGCGGCGCAGAAACTCGCCGTGGATCACGTCGCCTACGGCGTTTCCGCGGCCCATTACGAGCCGGTAGGCGCTGCCCTGCTCCAGACCCTGGAAGCCGGGCTCGGAGACGCATTCACCCTAGAAACCCGCGAGGCCTGGGAAGAGGCCTACGCGATCCTCTCCGGCGTGATGATCGATGCCGCCTATGGCGAAGGAGCCGCAGCATGAGCCAGTCGCAGAAACACCTCGTCGTGATCGGGGCCGGCATGGCCTCCGGACGAGCCCTGGAGCACCTCTTCGAGGCCGAACCGGACGCGTGGAAGGTCACGCTCTTCAACGCCGAACCGCGCGGCAACTACAACCGCATCATGCTCTCGCCGGTGCTCTCGGGCGAGAAGACCTACGAGGAAATCGTCACTCATGACGATGCCTGGTACGCAGATCACGGCGTCACCTGCCGCTTCGGCGAGAAGGTCACCGCGATCGACACTGCCGCCAAGACCGTCTCCGGGGAGGATGGCGTGCCGGTGGCCTACGACAAGCTGCTCGTGGCCACCGGCTCTGCCCCCTTCATCATCCCGCTGCCCGGCCATGATCTCGACGGGGTGATCGCCTATCGCGACCTCGAGGACACCAACGCCATGATCGACGCCGCCGGCACGCCCGGCGCCCGCGCCGTGGTGATCGGCGGCGGCCTGCTGGGGCTTGAGGCCGCCGCGGGCCTGCGGATGCGCGGCATGCAGGTGACGGTGGTGCACCTTATGGGCCACCTGATGGAGCGCCAGCTCGACGAGGCCGCCGGCTACCTGCTCCGCAAGGCGCTGGTCGACCGCGGCATCGAGGTTCGCTGCTCTGCCAATTCCAGGGAGATACTTGGGCAGGACGGTCGCGTCCGCGCGCTGCTGCTCGACGACGGCACCGAACTGCCCTGCGACCTGCTGGTGATGGCCGTAGGCATCCGCCCGAACACCGGGCTGGCGAAGGAGGCCGGGCTGGCCGTTGGGCGCGGCATCCACGTGGACGACCAGATGATCACCTCCGACCCCGACGTGCTGGCCATCGGCGAATGCGTGGAGCATGACGGCGCGCTCTTCGGCCTCGTGGCACCTCTCTACGATCAGGCCAAGGTGGTGGCGAAGACACTCGCAGGCGACCCTGCGCAGTTCGTCAACAAGGAGGTGTCCACCAAGCTCAAGGTCACCGGCTGCGACCTGTTTTCGGCGGGCGATTTCGCCGCCGGAGAGGACCGCGAGGACATCGTCTTCCGCGACCCGGCCCGTGGCGTCTACAAGCGCCTGGTGTTGAAGGACAACCGCCTGATCGGCGCGGTCATGTACGGCGACACCGCCGACAGCAGCTGGTTTTTCGGCCTCATCAAGGACGCCGAGGACGTCTCGGAGATGCGCGAGACTCTCATTTTCGGGCCTGCCTTCCAGGGGGGCACCCCCCTGGACCCTATGGCGGCCGTTGCAGCCTTGCCGGATGACGCGGAAATCTGCGGCTGCAACGGCGTCTCCAAGGGCGACATCGTCGCCGCCATCACGAACGGCGCAACCGACCTTGCCGCCGTGCGCTCCACCACCAAGGCCAGCGGTTCCTGCGGCACCTGCACCGGGCTCGTCGAGCAGGTGCTGGGCGTGACCCTCGGCGACGAATTCGTCATCCCGGCCGCGCAGTCGATCTGCGGCTGCACCGAGCACAGCCACGAGGACGTTCGCCGCCTGATCAAGAGCCAGGAACTCAAGAGCCAGGCCGCCGTCTGGCAGGAGCTCGGCTGGAAGACGAAGGACGGCTGCCATACCTGTCGTCCGGCGATCAACTACTACCTGCTCGCCGACTGGCCGCTGGAGTACCAGGACGACCCGCAGTCGCGCTTCATCAACGAGCGCAAGCACGCCAACATCCAGAAGGACGGCACCTTCTCCGTCGTCCCGCGCATGTTCGGCGGCATGACGACCAGCGACGAGCTCCGCGCCATCGCGGATGCGGCGGACAAGTACAACGTGCCGACCATCCACGTCACCGGCGGTCAGCGGATCGACCTGCTGGGTGTCCGCGGCGAGGACCTGCCCGCGATCTGGGCTGACCTGAACAAGGCCGGAATGGTCTCCGGTCACGCCTATTCCAAGGGCCTGCGCACGGTGAAGACCTGTGTCGGCAAGGACCACTGCCGCTTCGGCACGCAGGACAGCTCCGGCCTTGGCATCAAGCTGGAAAAGAAGCTCTGGGGCGCCTGGTCGCCGCACAAGTTCAAGCTCGCCGTCTCCGGCTGCCCGCGCAACTGCGCCGAGGCCACCTGCAAGGACCTGGGCGTGGTCTGCGTCGACAGCGGCTACCAGATCGGCGTCGGCGGCGCGGCCGGAATGGACGTGCGCCAGACCGATGCACTGGCACAGGTCCCCACCGAGCAGGAGGCCATCGACATCACGGTCGCCTTCTACCAGCTCTACCGCGAGCACGCGAAATACCTCGACCGGCCCTACAAGTGGATCGCCAAGGTCGGGCTGGACTGGGTCCGGGAACGCGTGATCGACAACCTGGAGAACCGCAAGGCCCTGATCGAGCGCTTCGAGCTCTCCCAGACGATCTACCAGAAGGACCCCTGGGCCGAGCACGCCAGGGAGCGCGCGGAAAGCTACCAGCCGATCGCCGACCTGAGCCTGCAGGCCGCCGAGTGACCATCATCTGTTCGACACTATCCACGGGGAGTCGCGGCCTGCCGCGACGGGGGCCGCGCCCCCTCCCCGCCCTCCACCAAGGAATCGCCCCATGACCAACTGGATCGACATCGGCGCCCTCGAAGACATCCCTGCCCGCGGCGCCCGCGTGGTGCGCACGGCGCTCGGCTGCGTGGCGGTCTTCCGCACCGGCAGCGACGAGGTCTTCGCGCTGGAAGACCGCTGCCCGCACAAGGGCGGCCCGCTCTCCGAAGGCATCGTGCACGGCCAGAGCGTGACCTGCCCGCTGCACAACTGGGTCTTCAGCCTCGAGACCGGACTCGCCCAGGGCGCCGACCAGGGCCAGGTGCCGACCTTTCCCGCACGGGTCGAGGCCGGGCGCATCCTGCTCGACGCCACCCGCCTCGCCGAGCGGAGCGCCGCCTGATGGACGGCTCGGCCGCCCCCTCCCGGACGGACCCAGCGGTCGCACGCACCGCCGTGCGCACCACCTGCCCCTATTGCGGGGTGGGCTGCGGGATCCGGGCCACTCCGACCGGTGATGGCGGCCTCACGGTCGCGGGCGACAGCGACCATCCGGCCAACCGCGGCCGGCTCTGCTCCAAGGGGTCTGCGCTGGCCGAGACCACCGATCTCGAGAACCGCCTGCTCGCACCGCGCATTGACGGCCGCGAGGCGGGCTGGAACGAGGCGCTCGATCTCGTCGCCGACCGGTTCCGCGAGGCAATCGACCAGCACGGCCCGGACAGCGTCGCCTTCTACGTCTCCGGCCAACTGCTGACCGAGGATTACTACGTCGCCAACAAGCTGATGAAGGGGTTCATCGGCTCGGCCAATATCGACACCAACTCGCGGCTCTGCATGGCCTCTTCCGTGGCCGGCCACCGCCGCGCCTTCGGCACCGACACCGTGCCCGGGCTCTATGAGGATCTCGAAGAGGCCGAGCTGATTGTCCTCGTGGGCTCGAACCTCGCCTGGTGCCACCCGGTCCTGTTCCAGCGCATCGCAGCCGCGCGCAAGGCGAACCCCGCGCTGCGGATCGTCAACATCGACCCGCGCCGCACCGCGACCTCCGACATCGCGGATCTGCACCTCGCCATCGCCCCCGCCGGCGACGTGGCGCTGTGGAACGCCCTGCTCGCCCATCTCGCCGACACGGGGGCCGTCAACGACAGCTACGTCGCGGCCCATGTCGGTGGGTTCAAAGCCGCGCTGGAGGCCGCCCGCGATACCGACCCCGCGCTCAGCGGCCTGTCGCCAGAGGAGATCGCCGAGTTCCTCGCCCTCTGGTCCGGCACCGAGAGGGTGGTGACGATCTATTCTCAGGGTGTGAACCAGTCCTCCGCCGGCACCGACAAGGTCAACGCCATCCTCAACTGCCACCTGGCGACGGGCCGCATCGGCCGGCCCGGCATGGGGCCGTTCTCGGTCACCGGCCAGCCCAACGCGATGGGCGGGCGCGAGGTTGGCGGTCTGGCCAACATGCTCGCCTGCCACCTGGACATCGAGAACCCCGAGCATCGCGCCGCCGTGCGGGCCTTCTGGGGCGCCCCGGCGATGCCCGAAGCGCCCGGCCTGAAGGCGGTGGACATGTTCCGCGCCGTGGCCGACGGCCGGATCAAGGCGCTCTGGATCATCTGCACCAACCCGGCCGTCTCGATGCCCGATGCCGACGCCGTCCGGGACGCCATCGCCGGCTGCGCGTTCACCGTGGTCTCCGACATCACCGGCCAGACGGACACGGCCCGGCTTGCCCACGTGCTCCTGCCCGCCACCGGCTGGGCCGAGAAGGACGGCACCGTCACCAATTCCGAGCGGTGCATCAGCCGCCAGCGCGGGCTTCTGCCGGCCCCCGGGCAGGCCCGGCACGACTGGCGGATTCTGTCGGATGTCGCCGTCCGCATGGGCTGGGCGCAGGCCTTCGACTACGCCAGCCCGGCCGAGATTTTTCGCGAGTACGCAGCCCTCTCGGGGATTGCCGGTCAACTGGGTCGGGACTTCGACATCTCGGCCAAAGCGAGCCTGACCGATGCCGAATACGAGCGGCTGGAGCCTTTCCACTGGCCCTGCACCGCCAACCGCAGTGGGGAACGCTTCTTTGCCGAGGGCGGCTTCTTCACCGGCGACCGGCGAGCGCGAATGCTGCCGGTCAGCCACCGTCCGCCGCAATCGCGGCCGGATGCCGAGTTCCCCTTCGTGCTCAACACCGGGCGGGTGCGGGACCATTGGCACACGATGACCCGAACCGGGAAGTCGCCGCGCCTGAGCCAGCATATCGGGGAGCCATTCCTTGAGGTCCACCCCGAGGACGCCGCCCGCCTGGGCCTCGCGCCGGCCTCCGTGGCAGTGGTCACCAGCCGGCATGGCACGGCGCTGCTCAGGGTCCTGATCACCGACCGCGTGCGCCCGGGCGAGGTCTTCGCCCCGATGCATTGGACCGGGGAGACCGCACCCTCGGGCAGGATCGACGCGTTGGTCGCGCCCCAGACCGACCCGGTGTCCGGCCAGCCCGAGAGCAAGGCCAGCGTTGTCGCGATCCGCCCGATGGCGCCCGCCTGGCACGGATTTGCCGTCTCTCTCACCCGTATCATCCCCGAGACCGCCTATTGGGCCCAGGCCCGCATCCGTGGCGGCTGGCGCACGGAGCTTGCCGCACGGAGCCTACCCGAAAGCTGGGAGTCCGAGGCGCGTCGCCTGTTCGGATTGAAGTCACCCGGGATCGAAGCCGTCAGCATGATCGACCCGGCGCGCGGCGCGGCGCGCATCGCCTTCCTGCAGAACGGCCGCCTTGTCGCCGCGCTCTTCGCCGATTCCGGCCCGGTGGGCGTCTCACGCAGTTTCCTCGCCGGTGAACTCGGACAGATCGCGACAGCCGAGATCCTCTCGGGCCGGCCGGGCGCCGAACGTCCGGACCCTGGCGCCACCGTCTGCGCCTGTTTCGACGTCGGCGTGAACACGATTCTCGCGGCGATCCGCGATCAGGGGCTGCGCAGCGTCGAGCAGATCGGGACTGCCCTGCAAGCGGGCAGCAACTGCGGTTCCTGCAAACCGGAATTGCAGGCCCTGCTCGATGCCAACACCGCAGCTCCGGTCGCTCACACGGCGGATTTGCCGAAACGAACATTCGTGCTACCCTAACGTCACGCACGAACAGGAGACACACCATGCGACTGAAGACGACACTGGCCGCCCTCGCCCTTGCCGCCCTGCCCGCCGTGGCAGTGGCCGAATGCAGCTGGGACCATAGCAATAAAAGCGCCACGACCTGCCCCGAAGGCTCGGTGCTCGACTCGACGACCGGAAGCTGCGTCAAGCAGACGACAAGCTGACCCATCGATGCCGGCTTTCCCGGAGGCGGCGCGTCTCCGGGTGATCCGCCGGTAACCGCGCCTTAAGCGGATGTGCCTAGGCTCCGAACCGTCAGCGTTCAGGAGCCTTCTCTCTTTGGGTACCGTCCCTCCCCCGATTCCCGCCCCGATCCCGGCGATGCTCCCGGCCATCGGCGCCAAGGCCCCGGCGAAACTGCCCGCTGAGGCGCGCCCTGCCGCGATGGCGCCCCCTCCCGCACCGCGGATGCGGCTCTCCCGCAGGCAAAAGGCCGCGGTGATCGTCCGGCTGCTGCTGTCGGAAGGGGCCCCGCCACCGCTCGGGGACCTGCCGGAGGAGATTCAGGCGGATCTCACAACCCAGTTCGGCGAGCTTCGGTCGATCGACCGGGACACGCTGGCCGGCGTCGTCTCCGAATTCGTGGCCGAGATGGAGTCCATCGGCCTGACCTTTCCCGGGGGGATCGAGGGCGCACTCGGCCTGCTCGACGGGCATATCAGCGCCGCGACCGCCGCGCGCCTCCGGCGGGAGGCCGGTGTCGCCGCTCGCGGCGATCCGTGGGAACGCATTGCTGGCCTCGCGCAGGAACGTCTCGTAAAGGTTCTGGAGGAAGAAAGCACCGAGGTCGGCGCCGTGCTGCTCTCGAAGCTGGAGGTCAGTCAGGCGGCGCAATTGCTCGGGCAATTGCCTGGGGACCGGGCCCGGGCGCTCTCCTACGCGATCTCCCGCACTGGCAAGGTCCAGCCCGCCACCGTCCGCCGCATCGGCCTGTCGCTCGCCGCGCAACTCGACGCGGAGCCGATCAGCGCCTTCGAAGCCGGACCGGTGCAACGTGTGGGCGCGATCCTGAATTACAGCCGCGCCGCCACCCGCGACGAGGTGCTCGAAGGGCTGGACGAGACCGATGCTGCCTTCGCTGCCGAGGTTCGCAAGGCGATCTTCACCTTCGCCAACGTCCCCGCCCGGATCACACCTCGCGACATTCCCCGGATCGTACGCTCCATCGAACAGCCGGTTCTTGTCGTAGCATTGGCCCATGCCGCGACCACCGAGGAAATGGCAAAAGCCCGCGACTTCCTGCTCGAGAACATGTCTAAGCGGATGGCCGACGCCATCCGGGAGGAGATTGCCGAAGCGGGAACAGTCCGCGCCGAGGACGGAGAGGAAGCGATGAACACCCTGGTCGGCGAAATTCGTCGTATGGTGGAGGCCGGCGAGTTGCTACTGGTGGCGGAGGACGGCTGATCCACCGCGTTTGTCGCGGCTCCGGCTTCGCCCCCAGTTCGGCAGGCGCCGCGCGTGATCCACCCTGGTCAGGCGCCGGGCGTCCCCTGCGGGTAATGAAAGATCCTCATCAGTAGGCTGCGTCTGCCGGACACCTGGAAAGCTCCGCCCCACGGCGAAACAAACCCGTACGGCCAAAACCCTCTGCCGAGATTCCTGGAGGCCAGGCCGGCGCTCTGTGCAGACGGCCCGCCCTGTCGCGGGCGGAGGCAACGTGCGCGCTCGCACCGGTTCCGTGGCTCCGGGGGGCACACAGCCCCCGCCAGTGGGCGGCAAGCAGCCGGCCTCTCTTGTGAAGCCCGCCCCGTCCGCCTATCTGTTCGCGGCGCGAGGGCCGTGATGCAGACAAGTTCAACCACCGATGCGCCGGACACCGGCACCACTGGCGAGTGGCTGCAGGACCGTGCACTGCGTGCGGCCGTCTGGACTGCACGACGCCTGCCTTACGAAAGGCGGGTGCCCGTCTTCGGCGCCTTCGCGCGCCGCGCCGCCGGGCGTTTCACCCCGTTTTACCGCCGAATGCTGGAAAATCTCGACTATGTCTGGCCGGACATGGACCTGGACCGTCGGCGCGAAATCGCCGCGCAGGCTGGCGACAATTTCGGCCGGGCGCTGATCGAGCATTACTCCATGGCCGAACTGGCAGAGCGCATGTCCAAGGTCGTGCCCACCGGTCCGGGGGCCGACGCGTTGCGCCAGGCGCGTCAGGACGGTCGCCCCATCGTCTTGCTGACTGGGCACTACGGGAACTACGAAGCCGCGCGCTTGAGCCTGATCGCGAGCGGACTGCCGCTCGGCGGCCTCTACCGACCGATGGCCAACCCCTACATGAACCGCCATTACGTCGACTCGGTCGAAGGGCTCGGCAGCGGGCCGCTGTTCCCGCAAGGCCGTCAGGGCATGGCCCGGATGCTGCGTCACCTCAAGGGCGGCGGTGCGGCGATGATCCTGAACGATCTCTATGTCGGCAGCGGCGAGGAGATGAATTTCCTTGGCAAGCCGGCGATGACCGGACTTTCCGCGGCGGAGCTCGCCCTGAAACTCGATGCCGCGCTGATCCCGTTCTACGGAATTCGCAACCCCGACGGGCTGAGCTTCCGCGTCGAGATAGAGCCCAAAATCCCGCCGTCCGACGCCCGGACCATGACGGAAGCCTTCAACCGTTCCCTCGAAGCGCGAATCGAGCAGGATCCCGGGCAATGGTTCTGGATCCACCGCCGCTGGAAGAGAAAATGGAACCGCGGAAAGGGGATGGTGCCCGGACTTCACCCGGCCGCCCTGCCACGGCGCAAATCCGACTGAGCTCAGCGCAGATCGGCCGCCGCGAGGATTCGCCCGTTTCCGGCCTTCTGGACGATCACCGCCACGGCATCCGGGCCCGGCACCTCGGCGCTCAGGTCCAGTGGCTCGGAGCCGGTCCATTCCGCCAGGATCGACCATTCGGTGACGATGTTGGTGTAGGTCAGGGTGCGGCCAGCGTTCTCGCCGCGGCCGATCTCGACCACCTGATGGGGCATGTACCGCACGAGCTGAACCAGAAGCGGGCCCTTGGCGGTTACAGGGGTATCGGACATGATCCGCACAGTATCCCCGTCGCGCTCCACGTCGAGGTCGATCGCCGGCTCCTGCTGAACGTGGCGCATGACGGCATCGGCCACTTCCATCGGCCGCGTGCCGACGATCTGTTCGACACCGCCGATGATCATCTGAGGGGTATAAATCGACCGGCTGCCCGCGATCTTCGCATAGGCCTTCTGCCGCCGCGTGTGCTCCGGGCGCGCGAAACTGTCGGCCCAGCCGATGTAGTCCCAGTAGTCGACATGCAACGCAAGCGGCAGCACATCGTCCCTCTCGGCCAGACGCTCCAGCAATTCATCCGCCGGCGGACACGAGGAGCACCCCTGCGAGGTGAACAGCTCGATCACCACACGGTTTTCGTCGGCTCGTGCAGGCCCGGACAGGCAGACAATCGGAAGGCCCGCCGCCAGACCAGCGGCCAGAGCAAAGAGTTTCATACGGAGTCTTTCATTTCCCCTACAGGAAAATGTCATACCCCCGGCCACTTGCAACAACCAATCAAGACTCTGTGGGAACTGCGTCAGAGCTTCGTGTGCCTGAGGTCACTCCGGCCGGTAAATGCGGCGGAACGGGTCGGGAATGCCGCCGACGCCGTATTTGTCGTTCCAGTCCTTGGGGATGCCGCCGCTCGCCTTCTCGTATTCCGCGGCCGGGATCTTGGCCAGCACCGGGGTCATAAGCTGGCGCAGGTCGCGCCTCTGGCCGACCTCGAGCTTGCGCAGCATCGAGTCGACCCAGTCCTTGACCTCGGCCTCATCGACTTCGAGGCAGACGGCGATCTCGTGGTTCGAGCGGTTGTCGAGCACCATCTGCAGCGCCACATGCTCGGCCGGCGTCATTGCGTGCAGGGCCGAGACCATGCGCGGCGGCACGCCCGCGGCGATGCTGCCCAGGGCATCGTAAAGGCCGAGCAGCCGGTCGACCTTGGCATCGACCTTGCGCAATTGCGTGGTCAACTCCCTGAGCGTCGATTCGATGCTGTCCAACTCGCCGCCGGTGTTGCTGCTGTCTGTCATGGCAATGCCTCCCCTCCCCGGTGCCCCGCCGCGCGCGGCTGCCGGGTCTCTACGGCCCGTGTTGTCTCCCATGCGGAGCGCGCGGGCAATCCCCATGCGTCTCCGGCAGGGGCCGAAATGGCCGCAGGAGGGCCTGTCCGAAGCCGTACAGGACCTCGGATCTCCGGCTTGGTGTGCAATGGTATACAAAAAATTGCCGCACCCCCCGATCTTCGCTTGATTGCGCAGGATTCCTCAGGCACATGCACGGTCAGCGAACCCCTGGACACGAAAGGGAGGCCATCTCATGCCTATCAAAGTCGGAACGGACACCGCCAAGACCCGCAAGGATCTGACCGTCGGTGGCAAGACCTATTCCTATTACTCCATCCCCGCCGCGCAGGCTGCCGGGCTTGGCGATTTCTCCAAGTTGCCCGCCGCGCTGAAGGTGGTTCTGGAGAACATGCTCCGCTTCGAGGACGCCGGTTTCACCGTCTCCGTCGACGACATCAAGGCCTTCGCCGAATGGGGCGAATTGGGTGGCAAGAACCCACGCGAGATCGCCTATCGCCCGGCCCGCGTGCTGATGCAGGACTTCACCGGCGTTCCCGCCGTGGTCGACCTCGCAGCCATGCGTGACGGCATAAAGGGCCTCGGCGGCGACGCCCAGCAGATCAACCCGCTGAACCCGGTCGACCTCGTGATCGACCACTCGGTGATGATCGACGAGTTCGGCAACCCGCGCGCCTTCCAGATGAACGTGGACCGCGAGTACGAGCGGAACATGGAGCGCTATACCTTCCTCAAATGGGGCCAGAACGCGTTCAACAACTTCCGCGTGGTGCCGCCGGGAACCGGCATCTGCCACCAGGTGAACCTGGAATACCTGGCCCAGACCGTCTGGACCGACACCGACCAGGACGGCAAGGAAGTCGCCTACCCCGACACGCTCGTCGGCACCGACAGCCACACCACCATGGTCAATGGCATGGCCGTCCTCGGCTGGGGCGTGGGCGGCATCGAAGCCGAGGCCGCGATGCTCGGCCAGCCGATCTCCATGCTGATCCCCGAGGTCGTGGGCTTCAAGCTGACCGGTGAGATGGTCGAAGGCACCACCGGCACCGACCTCGTGCTGAAGGTCGTCGAGATGCTCCGCAAGAAGGGCGTGGTCGGAAAGTTCGTGGAATTCTATGGTCCCGGCCTCGACAACCTGCCGCTGGCCGACCGTGCGACGATCGCCAACATGGCCCCGGAATACGGCGCGACCTGCGGCTTCTTCCCGATCGACAACGAGACGCTCCGTTACCTGCGCCAGACCGGCCGGGACGAGGACCGCATCGCGCTGGTCGAGGCCTATGCCAAGGAGAACGGCTTCTGGCGCGGCGCGGATTATGCGCCGGTCTACACCGACACGCTGGAGCTCGACATGGGCACCATCGTTCCGGCGATCTCCGGTCCGAAGCGCCCGCAGGATTACCTGCCGCTGACCACCGCCTCTTCCGCCTTCGAAAAGGTCGTGGCCGAATACCGCGGCATCGACATCTCCAACGGCGCCAAGGACATGGCGGCCGAGGGCCCGGCGGCGACCAAGCCGGTGAACCTGCACAAGACCGCGACGGTCGAGGGCGAGTCCTACGAGCTGCGCGACGGCTCCGTGGTGATCGCCTCGATCACCTCCTGCACCAACACGTCGAACCCCTACGTGCTGATCGGGGCCGGCCTGGTGGCGCGCAAGGCGCGCGCGCTCGGGCTCAACCGCAAGCCCTGGGTCAAGACCTCGCTAGCGCCCGGCTCCCAGGTGGTGACCGAGTACCTGGAGGCCGCCGGCCTGCAGGAGGACCTCGACGCCATCGGCTTCAACCTCGTGGGTTACGGCTGCACCACCTGCATCGGCAACTCCGGCCCGCTGCAGCCGGAGATCTCCAAGGCGATCAACGAGAACGATCTGATCGCCACCTCGGTGCTCTCGGGCAACCGGAACTTCGAGGGCCGGATCAGCCCCGATGTCCGCGCCAACTACCTCGCGTCGCCGCCGCTCGTGGTGGCCTATGCGCTGGCCGGTGACATGAACATTGACATCACCTCCGAGCCTCTGGGCCAGGACAAGGACGGCAACGACGTCTATCTCAAGGACATCTGGCCAACCAACAAGGAGATCACCGACCTGGTGCACCAGACCGTCACCCGCGAAGCCTTCCTCAAGAAGTATGCCGATGTGTTCAAGGGCGACGAGAAGTGGCAGGGCGTGGAGATCACCGACGCGGAGACCTACGACTGGCCATCGACCTCGACCTACATCCAGAACCCGCCCTATTTCCAGGGCATGGGCATGGAGCCGGGCGTGATCAGCAACATCGAGGGCGCCAAGGTTCTGGCGCTGCTCGGCGACATGATCACAACCGACCACATCTCGCCCGCCGGATCCTTCAAGGATACGACGCCGGCCGGTAAGTACCTGATCGACCGGCAGGTTCCGGTGCGGGAGTTCAACTCCTACGGGTCGCGTCGCGGCAACCACGAAGTGATGATGCGCGGTACCTTTGCCAACATCCGCATCAAGAACGAGATGCTGGACGGCGTCGAGGGCGGCTATACCAAGGGCCCGGACGGCGCGCAGACCTCGATCTACGACGCCTCGATGGCCTACCAGGAAGCCGGAACCCCGCTGGTGATCTTTGGTGGCGAGCAGTACGGCGCCGGCTCTTCCCGTGACTGGGCGGCCAAGGGCACCGCGCTGCTGGGCGTCAAGGCGGTCATCGCGGAGAGCTTCGAGCGCATCCACCGCTCCAACCTCGTCGGCATGGGCGTGATTCCGTTCGAGTTCACCGGCGGCGACACCCGCAAGTCTCTGGGCCTCACCGGCGACGAGACGGTCTCGATCTCCGGCCTCGACACGATCAAGCCGCTGCAGGAGGTGCCCTGCACCATCACCCGCGCCAATGGCGAAGTCCTCGAGATCACGCTGAAGTGCCGGATCGATACCGCGGTCGAGATCGAATATATCGAGAACGGCGGCGTGCTGCACTACGTGCTGCGCAACCTCGCGAAGGCCTCGTAAGAGGCGCGCGAAGCACCGCAAGGACGAACGCCCCGGCCGGGTCTACCGGCCGGGGCGTTTTCATTTGAGAAGTGCCGGACCAACGGCGGTGGCTGGGGCTCCGCCCCAGACCCCGGGGTACTTCTGCCAAGAAGAGAGGGCGGTCAGCCCAGTAGGGCGAGGCTGGGGAAGGTTTCGAGCAGCCAGTAGGAGAATTGCGAGAAGCCGCCGGTGAGCATCAGCAGGCCGATCGTCCAGAGCAGCAGGCCCATGATCCGTTCGATGCGATCCATGTGGCGCTTCATCCAGGCCATCACGCCGCCGAGGCTGGGAAAGAAGGCGGCGACCAGCAGGAAAGGCACACCGAGACCGATAGCGTAGACGGCCAGCAGCAGTGTGCCGCGCGCCATGTCGGCCTCGGACGCGGCCAGCGACAGGATCGCGCCGAGTTGCGGGCCGATGCAGGGGGTCCAGCCGAAGGCGAAGGCGAGCCCGAGCACATAGGCGCCAAAGGCCGTGCCGCCGCGGTCGCCGGCGTCCAGCCGCGCCTCCCGCTCGAGAAAGGGAATGCGGAAGACGCCAAGGAAATGCATCCCGAAAACCATAACAAGAAGCCCTGCGAGCGCGTTGAATACGCCCTGGTTCTGCAGGAAGAACGCGCCAAAGGCCGAAGCGGTGAAGCCCAGAAAGAGAAAGACGGTCGACAGCCCGAGCACGAAGAACAGCGCCGTTAGGATCACCCGGCCGCGACCGGAACCTCCGGAAGACATGTCGGTCATCGACACTCCGCCCATGTAGGCCAGGTATGGCGGCACGATGGGCAGCACGCAGGGGCTGAGGAAGCTGATCAGCCCCGCGACGAGGGCGATGGCCATGGCCGGCATCAGGCCGGCGTCGATGATGTCCAGTCCGGGCATTGGAGCTCCTTTTTTTCCCACCTATCAAGCGGCTTCGAGCGCGTCACGGGGGCGTCGCGTCACATTGCCGTGGTTGCGGCGCTGCTGGGCTGTGGACGACGCGTTGCGGGCGGCATACATCCTCGGCTATGGATGAGCTGACGACACTTGACGCACGCGGGCTGCTCTGCCCGCTTCCGGTGCTGCGCGCCCGCAAAGCGCTTGGCGCGCTGGCTGCAGGCGAATGCTTGCGGGTGCTGACCGATGATCCGGCAGCGCTGATCGACATGCCGCATTTCTGCGCGGAATCCGGGCATCTGCTGCTGGAACATGCCGATGCCGGCGATCACCAGGTTTTCACCCTGAAGAAGAAGGGCTGAGGCCGAAACGGGAACGGGCGGCCAATGAGGGCCACCCGTTCCTTGTCCATTTCCCTTCCGCTCAGCGACCGACAGACCACCAGCCGCGACGCTTGGGCTTGGATGCATCCTCCTCCACCGCTTGCGGGGTTTCCTCGACGAGCGCCTCGGCCATCTCGGGCTCCGGCTCGGCAGGAGCGGCCTCGGTCACTTCGGCCTGCGCGACGGGCTCGGGCGCCGGTTCCGGAGACTCGGCAGACGTTTCCTCGGCGATCTCCGCCACGGGCTCCGGCTGGCCTTCCTCAACCAGCGCAGGCTCCGGCGCGGATTCGGGTTCGGCCTGCGCCTCTTCGAAGGCGGCGGGCGCTTCGGCGGCTTCCTCCGCGACAGGATCAGCCGTTTCAATTCCCCCGGCTTCCGTTTGCTTGATCGGAGCTGAGATCTCTTCCGAAGCCATGGCTTCGGTGCCAGCCTCGTCCGTCGTGGCCTCGGTCGTTTCGTCGGACGACTTGGACCGCGAGCGCGACCGACGGCGGCGGCGCGGACGGGATGACTTCTGCTGCTCATCTCCATCCTCGGTAGAGGCTTCGGAGGATTGAGTCTCGTTCTCGGAGCTCTCTTCGCCGGTATCCGCAGACCCGGCTTCCTGCTGCGCGTTCTCGGCTTCGGACCCCTGACCGTCGCCATTTTCCTGGCCCGAAGGGGCCCCCTTGCGGCGACGACGACGGCGGCGCTTCTTCTTGGTGCCTCCGTCCTCGGACGTCGCCTCCGGAGCCTCCGGGGTGTCCTCCTCCTGGATCTCGACCGCGTCCTCGGCGTCCTCGTCGATCTCCGGCATGTCGGAGGTGTCGATCGAGATCACGGGCGCGGAGACTTCCGGCACCCAGCGAGTCGCGGTCTTGAACTTCTCGATGGAGAAATCCGGCGGTATCAGCGCGGGATCGGATTCGATCCGCACCGCCATGCCGTACTGGGTCTCGATATGGGCGATGTGCTCGCGCTTCTGGTTGATCAGGAAGTTGCAGATCGAGGGCGGCACCTTGACCAGCACCTCGCGCGACCGGCGACGGCCGCCTTCCTCTTCCAGCTGACGCAGTATCTGCAGACCGATGCTGTCGGACGAGCGCAGCAGGCCGGTGCCGTGGCAATGCGGGCACGGCTGCGTGGTCGCTTCCAGCATGCCGGGGCGCAGGCGCTGGCGGGACATCTCCAGCAGGCCGAAGCCCGAGATGCGGCCGACCTGGATCCGCGCGCGGTCGGTCTTGAGCTTGTCCTTGAAGCGCTTCTCGACGGCGGCGTTGTTCTTGCGCTCTTCCATGTCGATGAAGTCGATCACGATCAGACCGGCCAAGTCGCGCAAGCGGAGTTGGCGGGCCACCTCCTCGGCGGCTTCCAGGTTGGTCTTGAGCGCCGTCTCCTCGATCGAGCCTTCCTTGGTGGCCCGGCCGGAGTTGACGTCGATCGCCACCAGCGCCTCGGTGACGCCAATGACGATATAACCGCCGGACTTGAGCTGGACCGTCGGATTGAACATCGCCGCGAGGTAGCTCTCCACCTGGTAGCGGGCAAAGAGCGGCATGGTGTCGGTGTACTGCTTCACGTTCTTGGCGTGGGACGGCATGATCATCTTCATGAAGTCCTTGGCCACGCGGTAGCCGTGTTCTCCCTCGACGAAAACCTCGTCGATGTCACGATTGTAGAGGTCGCGGATCGAGCGCTTGATCAGGTTGCCTTCCTCGTAGATCGGTGCGGGCGCGATCGACTTGAGGGTGAGTTCGCGGATCTGCTCCCAGAGCCGCTTGAGATATTCGTAGTCGCGCTTGATCTCCGCCTTGGTGCGCTTGGCCCCCGCCGTGCGGATGATCAGGCCGGCGCCTTCGGGCACCTCGATCTCGCCGGCGATCTCCTTGAGCTTCTTGCGGTCCGCCGCGTTGGTGATCTTGCGGGAGATGCCACCGCCACGGGCGGTGTTGGGCATCAGCACGCAGTATCGGCCGGCAAGGCTGAGATAGGTCGTCAGCGCGGCGCCCTTGTTGCCGCGCTCTTCCTTGACCACCTGCACCAGCATGATCTGCCGGACCTTGATGACTTCCTGGATCTTGTAGCGGCGCATCCGCGGCTTGCGCGGACGGCGGATCTCTTCCTGGACGTCCTCTTCGGCGACGGATTCGATCTCGGCCTTCGGATCGGGGCCCTCCTGGGCCTCGTCGTCCTCGTCTTCGTCCTCAGCCTGCTCGTCGGCTTCGGCGTTCTCCACAGCGGCCTCTTCCGGCTCGGCATCGGCGGCAGGCGCATCGGCCTCGGCTGCTGCTTCCGGCTCGGCGGGGGCTTCCGCCGCCTCAGGGGCTTCCTCTTCCGCCAACACTTCAGGCTCGGCCGGCGATTCGGCGGTCTCGGTGCCTTCGTCTTCGGCTGCCGGTGCCTCCTCGGCTTCGGCGGTTTCCGGCTCGACGGCGGCTTCGCCGTCGGCATCGACCTCGCCCGAAGTCACGACGTCATCCTCGTCGTCCTCGATCCTGGCGGCGATGGTGCCGCTGCGCGGCGTTTCGGGCTCGTCCGACTCGGCGTCCTCGGCCGAAGCGACCTCGTTCTCGGCGACCTCAGACTCGGCCTCTGTCTCGGCTTCCGCCGTAACGACCGCTTCCTCTGCGGGCGCAGATTCAGTTTCCGCCGTGGCGCCAGCCTCCGCGCTCTCGGCCTGAGCGGCGTCCTCGGCAACTTCCGTCGCCTCGTCGGCTTCCGCCTGTTCAGCTTCGTCGGCCTCGGGCTTCGACGCCTCGGCTTTGGCTTTCTTCCGCGTCTGCTTCGGCCGCGGCGCCTCGTCCTCGATCAGCTGAAGCGGATCGGAATCCTCGGCCTCGTTCTCGGCATCGTCGAACTCGACGACGTCCATTCCCTCGACGCTGGGACGCGTCTCGGTTGTGGCCTCGGTCGACTTTTCCTTGTCCTTGTCGCGGGAGCGCGAGGACCGCCGGCGGGAGCGCGAGCGGCTGCTCTTCTTGCTCTCCTCGGCTTCTTCTTCTTCCTCGGCCTCCGCATAGGCGCGTTCCTCGGCCAGCAGGGCCTGCCGGTCCGCAACCGGGATCTGGTAGTAATCCGGGTGGATCTCCGAGAAGGCCAGGAAGCCGTGGCGGTTTCCGCCGTAATCGACAAAGGCCGCCTGGAGCGAGGGCTCTACGCGGGTGACTTTTGCGAGGTAGATATTGCCAGCGAGCTGGCGCTTGTTGACGGATTCGAAATCGAACTCGTCAACCTTGTTTCCGTCGACCACAACAACGCGGGTCTCTTCCGCGTGGGTGGCGTCGATGAGCATCTTCTTTGCCATGTATGACTTTCGCACCCCGGTGGCGTCCACGTCCGGTCAGGCGCGGGAAGGGGATCGGGGCGTATGTTTGAGGCGGGAAAGGCGGGCATTGCAACAGCGGCACGGGCCGCTTGACGCGTCCTGCCTGCTCTGTTGTGTCGCCTCGCGCGTTCCATCGCGGTTCTTGTCTCCGATGTCGTCGCGGTCGAGCGCGCGGCATCAATTCAGGATTTCGCCCGGGCTGCGCCGCGAGCATATGGCCTGTTATGACCGGTTTACCCTGTCCCCGACTGCCAGCAGATGGCTGGCAAATTTCGGGTACAGTGAAATTTCTAGGTCCGCGAGACGCGACAAATGCGCTCGGAGAGACCGGTATACAGACCTTATCGACAGATTGTGGATGAATACAATCGCAAAGTGCGCGGGCGACGGTCGGAGCGACCGCCGGACAGTGCATTCGCAGCATTTTCGCGGGACCGGGGCTACACGAGCAGGCCGGCGGCGGCGACGGCGTCGGACAGGGTCCGGTGCACCGCCTGCCCGCGCTGTGGAACCGGGCGGTCGGGCGGACGGATGTCGGGGATCTGGTGCACCTCGCAGCCGGCCGCGAGCGCCGAGGCAACACCGGCGTCGCTGTCCTCAAAGGCAAGGCAGTCGCGGCTGTGCGCGCCCGCCCGTTCCGCGCCGATCAGATACGGTGCCGGGTCCGGCTTGTTGGCCGGCACCGCGTCGCCGCCGACCACATCGAGGAAATGGTCGAGCAGCCCCGCCTCGCCCAGGTGGCTGCGGGCCGTGACGGTCCGGGTGGAGGTGACGACCACCATCGACCAACCTGCCCCGGTCAATCGCTCCAGCACCTCCGCGACGCCCGGCTTGAGCGGAATCCCCCCGGCAAGCCGCGCGCGGACGCCGGCATCCCAGCTTTCCCGGAAGCGCTCCAGCCCGATCTCCGCGGGCAGGTAGTCGCGCAGAAGCCTCTGGCAGATCGACGAACTCAGGCCCACCATCGACAGGCCGAAGGACTCCGCGTCTTCCAGACCAAGGGCGCGCGCCTCCTCCACGAAAACCTCGAAGACCGGGCGTTCGGTGTCGAGCAGCAGCCCGTCCATGTCGAAGAGCAGCGCGGCGCCCGCACCCGGCCTCGGTCGGCTCACAGGTAGTCGGACCTCTGCAACCCGTACTTCGCCATCTTCTCGTTGAGCGTCCGGCGCGGCAGGCAGAGCTCGTCCATCACCGCCACGATCGAGCCCTTGTGGCGGCGCATCGTGTTGTCGATCAGCATCCGCTCGAAGGCTTCCACGTATTCCTTGAGCGGCTTGCCTTCGGTTGTCATCACCGGCTCCACCGTCTCGCTCTCGGCCATCAGCAGCGAGGCGATGGTGCCCGAGCCGCGCCGCGACTGCAGCACCGCCCGCTCGGCCACGTTGATGAGCTGGCGCACGTTGCCGGGCCACGGCGCCTGGAGAAGCTGTGCCGCTTCCTGCGCGCCAACCTGCGGCGCGTCGCAGCCGTATTCCTCGGCAAATTGCTCGGTGAACCGGGTGAAGAGCTGCAGGATGTCCTCGCCACGCTGGCGCAGCGGCGGCAGCGTGATCCGCATCGCGGCCAGCCGGTAGAACAGGTCGGGCCGCAGCATGTCCTCGCAGGTCTTGCCCTGCTCCTGAAGGTTCGACACCGCGACGATGCGGGTCTCGGCTGGCGTGCCCTGGTCGTTGATGAAGGTCAGCAGCCGGGCCTGCACGGCGGGACTGAGCGCCTCGATATCCTCGAGGCAGAGCGTGCCACCACGGGCCTGCTCTACAAGTGGCAGGACACCGGCATCCGGCTCGCCCTCGAACAGTTCGCGCCCCGCGACTTCGTCCGGGAATGCGCCGCATTGCAGCAGGACAAAGGGCTTGGAAGCCCGGGAGCCGACGGCATGCAGCGCATGGGCAGCCAGCGTCTTGCCGGTGCCGGTCTCGCCGTCGATCAGCACGTGGCCGTCGGCCTGGCCGAGATCGAGAATATCCTCGCGCAGCCGCTCCATCGCCGGGCTGGCGCCGATCAGCTTGTCCATGATCTGGGTGCCGCCCGACAGGTCGCGCCGCAGCGCCCGTGCGTCGAGCGCCAGCCGGCGCTTCTGTGTCGCGCGCTTAGCGAGCTCGGTCATCTTGTCGGGGTTGAAGGGCTTCTCGAGGAAATCGAAGGCGCCGAGCTGCATCGCCTCCACCGCCATCGGCACGTCGCCGTGACCGGTGATGATGATCACCGGCATCGCACTGTCCTGGCTCATCAGCCGCTTCAGGAAGGCGATTCCGTCCATCCCCGGCATGCGTACGTCGGAGACGACCACGCCGGGATAATCCGGCCCGATCCGCTTCAGCGCGTCCTCTGCCGTGGCGAAGCTCTCTGTGTCGAACCCGCTCAGCGCCAGCCACTGGCTGATCGACTGCCGCATGTCCTGCTCGTCATCGACAATCGCGATCTTCATTGCCTTGGCCATCGACTCACCTCCCGGAGAAAGTCACTCTCACTCATTCTGCAGCGCGCACGCCGCTTGGCGTCCTGCGGTAAATCGGCAACCGCACTTCGAAGACTGCGCCGCCGCCCGGTGCATTGCGCGCCGTCAGGCGACCGCCGAAGTCGTTCACGATCCCCGAGGAAATAGCAAGCCCGAGGCCTACGCCGTCGCCCGGCTGCTTCGTGGTGTAAAATGGCTCGAACAGGGAATCGAGGTCGGCAATTCCATGCCCGTTGTCGCGCACGCTCAGCGTCGCCGTCTCGCCCGCCCAGAGCGTCAACTCGATCGTGGGCTCGGGCGATTGCTTGGTGGCGTCGAGGGCGTTTCGGAACAGGTTGATGAAGACCTGCTCCAGCCGCAAACGGTCGGCCAGCACCATCACCGGCTCGGCCGGCATCGTGCGGATGATCGCCACGTGCCGGGTCTTGAGCTGCGGCTCCATCATGGTCAGCGCCGAGGACACCGCCTCGCGCACGTCGAGCGGCTCGAAGGCCTCTGCGCCCTTGCGGGCATAGGATTTGAGCTGCCGCGTGATCGCGCCCATCCGGCCGATCAGGTCGTCGATCCGCTGGAACGAGCTTAGCGCCTCCTCCGGCCGCCGGCGCTGCAGCAGCAGCCGAGCCCCGGCGAGATAGGTCTTCATCGCGGCGAGCGGCTGGTTCAGCTCGTGGCTCACTGCCGCCGACATCTCGCCGAGTGCTGCGAGCTTGGAACTTTGCGCAAGCGTCTGCTCGGCAACTTCGAGGCTTTTCTCCGCCCGCTCCCGATCCGCGATCTCGCGCTGCAGCCGCTGGTTCAGCTGCCGCAGCTCGGCGGATTCCCGCTGAAACAGGATCGAGCGGGACTGCGCCTTGCGGCTCATGAAGTAGAACGCGGCCGCGAGCAGCAGCGCGAAGCCCATGATCTCGAGCGCCAGCACGCCATTCACCCGCTCGCGGATCGAGCTGTAGGTGGTGAAGCTGCTGATCCGCCAGCCCTGGAACGGGATGCGCCCGTCGGAGCGCAGCACGGCCTCGCCGAGGATGTAGGCATCTGGCATGGTCAGCGACCAGTCGGTGGTGGCGTGCAGGGCGCGCGCGATCGCCGAGGGCGGAGAGGTCTGGGCCAGCGCCTCCTCGATGGTGCGCCCACGCCAGCGCGGCTCGGTGGCCAGGATGATGGTTCCCTCGCTGTCGGTCACAAGAACCGCGTCTGCGATCCCGGCCCAGCTGGTCTCGAACTTGTGAAGATCGACCTCGACCGCGATGACGCCGATCACCTGGCGTTCCGAGGTGATCTTGCGCGCATAGGTGAAGCGCTTGGCCCCGCTTTCATGGTTGAACACCGAAAAGATCGTATCATTGGCACGCAGCGCCTCGACAAAGAAGGTCTCCTGCCGGTGCTGGCTGCCGATCTTGTTGCGGTCGGTCGCGGCCACCGCCCGCCCGTCCCGATCCAGCAGCAGCAGAGAGGCGGCGCCGATTTCATCGCGGAAGGAGATCAGGCGCTGCGAGCTCTGGGAAAAATCACCGGAGTTCAGCGCGTTGATCAGCGCAGGATCCTGCGCGAGCAGCAGCGGCACCACCGAGTTCCGCTGCAACTCGCTGATCACGTTCCCCGAGTAGAGCGCCAGCCGAAGCTCGGCCCGATTGCGCGTGGTCTCGGTGAAACGGTCGGTGAGCCAGATGTTCGTCCCATAGAGCGTCACCCCGGCCAGCAGAACGATCACCAGGGCCACGACGCGCAGGCGCCACGGGTCCGGGAGCTCGGCATTGTCCGGCGGAGACTGGGTTTCTGACATGGTTGAAAGTTAAGCGAAAACGCGGACAAACCCAAGAGGCGCGTGACGCAGGGGCAGCGCCGCCGGGGAAATACGAATGGCCGGTCTCATTGCCGTCAGGCGGCGACCAGCGCCTCGCTCAGCCCGGCGAAGAGCGCAGCCCCGTCGGTACCACCGTGCAGCGGGTCCACCGCGCGCTCCGGATGCGGCATCATGCCGAGCACCCGACGGTTGGGCGAGAGCACGCCCGCGATGTCGGCAGCGGATCCGTTGGGGTTGTCGAGATAGCGGAAGGCCACCTGCCCTTCGCCGTCGAGCCGCGCCAGCGTCTCGGCATCGGCCTGGTAGTTGCCGTCGTGATGCGCGATCGGGATCGTGATCTCGGCACCGGCGGTGTACTTCGAGGTATAGGCGGAGTCTGCCATTTCCACTCGCAGCCCCACGGGCTTGCAGACGAAATGCAGGCTGGCGTTTCGCATCAGTGCGCCGGGCAGCAGGCCGGTTTCCAGCAGGATCTGGAAGCCGTTGCAGATTCCAAGCACATGCCCACCCTTCTCGGCGAAGGCTTTCACCTCCCGGCAGATCGGTGCGTTGGCGGCAATCGCGCCGCAGCGCAGGTAGTCGCCAAAGGAGAAACCACCGGGAAGGCCGATCACGTCCAGCCGCTCGGGCAGAGCGGTATCCTTGTGCCAGACGCGATGAACCTCGAAGCCAGCCGCTTCGAACGCCACCGCGAGATCGCGGTCGCAGTTGGAACCGGGGAAGGTGACGACGGCTGCGCGCATGGGGATCTCCTGTCCTGCTCGACGCGGGGACGCGCCCGGATGCCGGTGTGCGCTGCCCGCGATCAGGGCAATAAAGCACCCTTCGCAGGCGTCAAGCCCGGGCGGACCTGCCGCGCGGGCTCTTGCCGGATCGATCCCGGGTCTGTTCAGGCCGCGCGGCGCCTGCGCGCCATCCAGCCCGCCCCGAGCAGCGCGCCGCCCAGCAAGGACAGCGAGCCCGGCAGCGGCACTTGGGAGGCCACGAGGTAGCTCAGGTCGTCGAAGGCGGTTTCAGGTCCGCTGAGCAGGATCGAGCCGATTGTGACGCTCGACAGGAAGCTGAACTGCACCATCGTCCCGTTTCCCGGGCCGAAGCCCCCGGTCTCGGTGAACGTGCCGATCGAGTTGCCGCTCAGGTCGAAGAACTCGAGAACGTCGTTGCCCGAACCGGCAGCGGACGCCCAGCCGCCAAACCCGAGGATCCCGCCGATCCCGGTGAAATCGAGCTCGAACCCGCCGAAGCCGGCGATGGTGCCGAACTTGGTGCCGGAATTCGGAACGATCGCGGAGAAGCCGCGGAAATCCGTCCAACTCCCGGCATCGACGGACCACAGTTCATCAGAGCTCGGCGTTACAGCGACGTCGCCGCCGAAAATCGTATTCAGGACAGCTCTTCCACCAGCCGTTCCTTCGAAATCCTCCACGGCATCGGGCGTGAACCCGCCGGGATTGACGACAGCCGCTTCGGCCGCCCCGCCAGACGCCAGCGCAAGGAGCGCCAGCGAGACTATTGCTGTCGAAAGTTGTCCGGAATTCATCGTCCTGCTCGGCTCCTCATTGCCAGCTGCACGGTCGTGCCGCCGTGCTTCATCGCGTGCCAAAACGTTAGCGGTATTCCGCGGCATGGGAACAGGAAATTTTCAAGAGGGAGAAGATTTTGGAATCCGGATGGGGCGCCCGCCACAGGCACCCGCTACGGCCCAGCCCAGAGGGAACATTCTTACGAAAAGACAAGCATTGTCCCGGCAACAGAACTCGAAGCCCGCCGAGCCTGGCGGTCAGAGGATTTCGACGCCGTAGCTCTCAATCACCGTGTTGGCGAGGAGCTTCTCGCACATGTCGCGGACGGTCGCCTCGGCCGCGGCGGCATCGGTCTCGGCCAGATCCAGCTCGATCACCTTGCCCTGACGCACGGCATCCACACCCGCGAAACCAAGCGCTCCGAGCGCCGATTTCACGGCCTCGCCCTGCGGATCCAGAACCCCGTTCTTGAGCATGACGGTCACTTTCGCGCGCATCGGCTTCCCCTTTTCAACTGTTCCCGCTCCCTTCGCGCGCGGGCCGGACGGTGTCAAGCATCCTCGCCAAATGCGATCTGTCAGCCCCCCCTTCATGCGAACGGCCGGGCCCCTTTTCGGAACCCGGCCGTGAATGCGGCGCGGAACCGCCCGATCATCTGACCAGCGTCGGCTTTCAGTTGATCAGGGTCGGCTTCCCAAGAGGCGCACCGTTCTGCGGCAGCACGCCAAGACGACGGGCGACCTCGGTGTAGGCGTCCGCAAGGTTGCCCAGATCGCGGCGGAACACGTCCTTGTCGAGTTTCTGGCCCGTCTGGACGTCCCACAGCCGGCAGCTGTCCGGGCTGATCTCGTCGGCGACCACCAGACGCATGTAATCGCCGTCCCAGATCCGCCCGATCTCGATCTTGAAGTCGATCAGCTTGATGCCGACGCCCATCATGATTCCGGAGAGGAAATCGTTCACACGCAGCGCCAGCGCCACGATATCGTCGAGGTCCTGCTGCGCGGCCCAGCCGAAGGCAATGATGTGCTCCTCGGTGACCATCGGGTCGCCGAGCGCGTCGTCCTTGTAATAGAACTCGACGATCGGGCGCGGCAGCGGCGTGCCCTCGTCGATGCCAAGGCGCTTCGAAATCGATCCGGCGGCGACGTTGCGAACCACGACTTCGAGCGGGATAATCTCAACCGCACGAACGAGTTGCTCGCGCATGTTGATGCGCTTGATGAAGTGCGTGGGCACCCCGATGTTGTTCAGGCCGGTCATGAAATACTCGGACAGGCGATTGTTCAGAACCCCCTTGCCCTCGATCACGTCCTTCTTTTCGGCGTTGAAGGCAGTGGCGTCATCCTTGAAGTACTGAACCAGCGTTCCCGGCTCCGGTCCTTCGTAGAGAATCTTGGCCTTCCCTTCATAAATCTTCTTGCGGCGTGCCATGGAATCCTTTCAACGGCCCCTCTGGGAACTTCCCGGAGCCGGTTTCGAAATGCCCTATACGTCAAGCCTGACCTTGCCGCAAGCATCCGCCTCTTTAGGCACTTGACGCAGGGCCGTTGGCCGGTTGACACCACAGGACGTCGTGCATGACCCTGCGGAGGCGCAGGGATCGCCAGCGACGCGGGTTCTCGGCCGCAAGGCCGCAGGGAGACAGGTGACCATGACCGAGGATTTCGCCCTCATCGACTTTGCCGTATCCGCTCGGTCCCCGGCGGAGATTGCAGCCGCGCTCGGCCACATCCGCGCCGGCGAGACGGGAGACCGGGCCGCCGCGGCGGGGTCCCGGGTTGGGTTCCTCTCGAAGCTGCTCGGCCGCAGGCGCGGCCAAACCTCGCGCCCCGAGCGCAAGCCACGCGGCAAGCCCCTGATGATACAGCCGGATGGCACGCTGGGCCCGGGGCCACTGACGCGACTGATGCTGACCGACATGGGATTCGGCTCCGCCCGGAGTCCGGTGCGCCTGACCGCGCCGATCGGCGCCGGAGGACTGACCCTGATCGAGTTCCGAGAGGCCGACGGGGAGATCTCTCCGATGTGTCTCGCACTGAGCGATGCGATGCGCGGCGACGAGGTTTTCTACTTCCGCTATTCCGGCGGCCGCCACCCCGGCGCCCATTTCGCCTTTCACGTCTATCAGGACGGTCGGACCACCCGTCAGGCCGTATCGCGCAGCGACGACGGCACGGCGCCCGAGGCCGACTGGATCGGCACGGATTCCGGGATGCCGCATCCCCTGGAGACCGACAGCCTGCCACCTCCGGGAACGCCGGCTTCCGAAGTTATGACTCCGGTGCGTCAGGCGGCGATTCTCGAGGCGCTCGGTATCGATCCGGAGAGCCTGTTCGACGAGCCGGAGGCGGGAGCCCTGACGCTGGAGCTGTCGGACGCCCCCGGCGGGTTGCCGCTGTCCTCGGCCGAGGCCGTCCTGGCCGCGAAGCGCAAGGCGCTGATGACGGGAGGCCCGGTCCACGCTCCGGAGCCCCCGGAAGCCGCGCCGCCTCGCCCCGCGCCACCGCCCCCACAGCCCGAACCCGCCCAGGCCAGGCCAAACCAGGCCCCGACCTGGGAGGAAGAGGTCACCCAGCTTCTCGTCGAGGCGGTCGAGGCCGCGCTGCCGCCGGAACAGCAGATCGGCTGGCTGAATGCGCTGACCGCCAGGCTGGTGGCAGGCGATGTCGACGCCGCTCTGGAGGAAGCCCGGCAGATGATTGCGGCAGGCAACCGCCCGCTGTCGGTCAAGCATTCCGCGGCCGCGCGGCTGGCGGAATTGTTCGGCCGCGGCGCCTAGGGCGGCGGGTCGCACTAGGCAAGATCGCATCCTTTACATACATTGGAATCGAAAGAAGATTTCGGACGGGAGGCCAAATCACCATGACCACATTCGACGAACGGGAACATGCCTACGAGGCGAAGTTCGTGCATGATGCCGAGCTGGAGTTTCTGGCCCAGGCGTATCGCAACAAGCAGATAGGTTTCTGGGCCGCTGCGTTGATGGGCATGAGCGCCGAGGAGGCGGTGCGCTATGCCAAGGACATCATTGCCGTCGACCTGCAGACAGCCGGGCATGAAGATGTGGTCGCAAAACTGAAGCAGGATCTCGGCGATCTGCGACCGGAGAACAGAATTCGCGAGCGGATGGCCGAATTTCTGGCTGCGGGGCGCGAAAAAGCGCGTGCCGGCCAACTCAAGTCCATGCTCTGAGTGCCTCGAATCCCGCGAATGCCGGCACGCTCCCGTCGGGGCGTGCTCGGGCGGCAGCGGTCTTCGGCAATCGGATTTGCCTCACGGGCCGGATCGTGAGAAGAGCGCGACACCGGGTCGCCACGGGCGGCCGCTAAGCGAACGGACCTTCCGCCATGACTGACGCCCTTTCCCGACTGCTTGCTTCCCGCGACTGGCTGATGGCCGACGGCGCCACCGGCACGACGCTGTTCAACATGGGCCTTCAGTCGGGCGATGCGCCGGAGCTTTGGAACGCCGATCATCCGGACCGGATCCGCACGCTCTATCGCGGCGCGGTCGAAGCCGGCAGCGATATTTTCCTGACAAACACCTTCGGCGGCACCGCCGCGCGGCTCAAGCTGCACGAGGCGCAAGGCCGGGTCCGGGAACTCAACCGTCTGGGCGCCGAGCTTGGCCGCGACGTGGCCGATGCCGCAGGGCGGACGGTGGTGGTGGCGGGGTCCATGGGGCCAACCGGCGAGATCATGGCGCCGATGGGGCCGCTGACCCACGACCGCGCCGTGCAGATGTTCCACGAACAGGCCGAGGGGCTGAAGGAGGGCGGCGCCGACGTGCTCTGGGTGGAGACGATCTCGGCGCCGGAGGAATACCGCGCCGCAGCGGAAGCCGCGAAGCTCGCGGGCATGCCATGGGTCGGCACGATGAGTTTCGACACGGCCGGCCGGACCATGATGGGTGTGACTTCGGCCGACATGGTGACCCTGGTGGGCCGGCTGGACCATCCACCGCTCGCCTTCGGCGCGAACTGCGGGGTGGGTGCGTCGGACCTGATGCGCACGGTGCTGGGCTTTACCGCCATGGCGCCGGAGATCCCGGTGGTTGCCAAGGGCAACGCCGGCATCCCGAAATACGTCGACGGGCACATCCACTACGACGGCACGCCGGAGCTGATGGCCCGCTATGCGGTGCTGGCCCGCGATGCCGGGGCAAGGATCATCGGCGGTTGCTGTGGCACGACGCCGGAGCACCTGAAGGCGATGCGCGCGGCGCTGGAAAACACGCCGCCCGGCCCGCGCCCGACGCTGGAGCAGATCGCGGCCGAGCTCGGTGGGTTTTCCTCGGCCAGCGACGGAACCGGCGAGACCGTCGAGCCCCGGACCCGGCGCCGCCGCCGGAGCTGATCGCCGCTGGTCGCCAATTTCAGAACAGGTTGAGCTGGTCGCCCGGCTGCGGCGGGACATGGAACAGGTCTGTCCGCAAGTCGGGGGCCGGCCCTTCCAGACCGAGGCGCCGGGCGGCCAGACGGAACCGCTGCTGTAGCAGAGCGGCATAGGTTCCCTGTCCGGTCATCCGCGTGCCCCAGTCCGACCGGTAATCCTCACCCCCGTGGGTCTCGCGCACCCGCGCCATGACCCGCGCTGCCCGATCGGGGCGCGCCTCCGCCAGCCACTCGCGGAACAGCTCCGACACCTCCAGCGGCAGGCGTAGCAGGATCATGCTGGCATGGCTTGCGCCCGCATCCCGCGCCGCGGCCAGGATCGCCTCGATCTCGTGATCGGTGAGCCCCGGGACGATCGGCGACACCGAGACGGACACCGGGCAGCCCGCGCGCACCAGCGCCTCGATGGTGCGGAGCCTGTGCGCGGGGGACGGCACCCTCGGCTCCATTGACCGGGCGAGCGTGGGATCGAGCGTGGTGATCGACAGAGCCACCCGCGCCAACCCCGCCTGCCCCATCTCGCCTAGCAGATCGGCATCGCGCTCGACCAGCGTGCCCTTGGTCGTCACCGTCACAGGATGGCGAAAGGCGCTCAGCACCTCCAGGCAGCCCCGCGTGATGCGACGCTCCCGCTCGATCGGCTGATAGGGGTCCGTGTTGGTTCCGAAGGCGATCGGCGCGGGTCGGTAGCGCGGGCGCGATATCTGCCGCCGCAGGATCTCCGGCGCGGCGGGCTTGGCGATGAGCCGGGATTCGAAATCGAGGCCGGGGGACAGGCCGAGAAAGGCGTGGGTCGGCCGGGCGAAGCAATAGATGCAGCCGTGTTCGCAACCGCGATAGGGATTGACCGAGCGGTCGAAGCCGATGTCGGGCGAGCTGTTCCGGCTCAGCACCGATTTCGGGTGCTCTACCGCGACTTCCGTGCGCAGCGGCGGCAGCGCCTCAAGATCCCCGATCCAGCCATCCTCTACCCGGTCGCGTCCGTGGCGTTCGAACCGGCCGGGGCGGTTCGAGCGGGCGGCGCGGCCGGCAAGGCGGCGTTGCGGGAGATTTGCGGCGTCATCGGCGGGCATGAGGCAAATCTAGAACATAAAGTGAACATCAGACAAGGGGGCCACCCTGCTTACCTGTGCTCAGGTCGGTAGCGACAGTGCGCATGTCGCAATCGGTCGCGTGCGAGGGCCAAGTTGCGTAGAATTCTAGGGATCAGCCCCCGCGGCCTTCCCGCCGCCCCTGCCTGGAGTGCCGACATGTCCGACGAGGAAGACGACGAGATCATCCTGTCCGAGCTGGAAACCGAGGATCTCGTGCTTCAGATGCACGACGACCTCTACGACGGCCTGCGGGAAGAGATCGAGGAAGGCGTCAACATCCTTCTGGAACGCGGCTGGTCGCCTTATGACGTGCTCACAAAGGCACTGGTCTCCGGCATGACAATCGTCGGCAACGATTTCCGGGACGGCATCCTGTTCGTGCCCGAGGTGCTGCTGGCGGCCAACGCGATGAAAGCCGGCATGGCGATCCTCAAGCCACTGCTGGTTGAGACCGGGGCGCCGCGGATGGGCAAGATGGTGATTGGAACGGTCAAGGGCGACATCCACGACATCGGCAAGAACCTCGTCTCGATGATGATGGAGGGCGCCGGCTTCGAGGTGGTGGACCTCGGGATCAACAACCCGGTGGAGGCCTATCTCGAGGCCGCCGCGCGCGAAGAGGCCGACATTGTCGGCATGTCGGCGCTGCTGACCACGACGATGCCCTACATGAAGGTGGTGATCGACGCGATGGTGGCGCAGGGCATTCGCGACGATTACATAGTGCTGGTGGGCGGCGCGCCGCTGAACGAGGAATTCGGCCGCGCCATCGGCGCCGATGCCTATTGCCGCGATGCCGCTGTTGCGGTGGAAACGGCCAAGGATTTCATCGCGCGCAAGCACAATCAGATGGCCGCGGGCTGAAAATCGGCCCACGGGCTCTTATCTCGGGAGCAAGGAGACGACCATGCCCCCGAGACACTTCTTTACCCTGATCGCGCTTGTCCTGCTGGCCGCCGCCCTGACGGTCGCCCTGCTCTTTGCGGGCGCGGGCCAGGCACCCACCATGCTCGGGATCGCAGTCATCGTCGCTCTGGCGCTGCGCCTGGCGCTCTGGCTCCGGCAGCGGCGGGACGACAGCCTCCGATGAGCACGCCTGACGACACCACCCTGACGCACGAGGGCATGGCAGCCGGCAATCCGGCCGGCGGTGCGCGGCTGCTCGTGATCGGCTGCGGCGCCATCGCCCGCGAGATCCTTGCGCTCAAGGACGCCAATGGGTGGGACCATCTCGAGCTGACCTGCCTGCCGGCGATCCTGCACAACCATCCGGAACGGATCGCGCCCGCCGTGGAGCAGGCGATCCGCAAGCACCGGAACGACTACGGCACGATCTTCGTCGCCTATGCCGATTGCGGCACCGGCGGGCTGCTGCAGGACGTCTGCGACCGGCACGGGGTGGAGATGATCGCCGGGCCGCATTGCTACAGCTTCTACGAGGGCAACGCGCGCTTCGCGGAGACGTCCGCAGACGAGATGACGACCTTCTACCTGACCGATTTCCTCGTCCGTCAGTTCGACGCCTTCGTTTGGCGCCCGCTTGGCCTCGACCGCTACCCGGAACTGCGCGACACCTACTTCGCCCATTACACCCGGCTGGTCCATCAGGCCCAGACGGAGGACCCAGGCCTGACCGCCAAGGCACAGGACTGCGCCGCGCGGCTGGGTCTTGCCTATGAGCGTCGGTTCACCGGCTATGGCGATCTCGAAACCGCCATCGGCGCGGTGTCCGGCGCGACCCTTTAGAAGCGCCACTCCCTGTTTGAGCAAGCTGTCCGCCGTGCTAGGTCAGAGCACGAAACCATGCCACATGGAGACCCATCCCATGCACCGAAGCCTTGCGACATCCATCCCCCTCCTCGCCCTTGCCGCCTCGGGCACGCTGGCGCAGGAAGGGCCGTCCTTCGATTGCAGCAAGGCCGAGACCTCCGCGGAGGAACTGGTCTGCAGCGATTCCGCGCTGGCCGCGCTCGACCGCCGGGTGGCGGAGCGCTACGCGGCGGCGCTGGAGGCGGCGCGCGGGCTCGGTGCCGGGGCGGCTGAAGCGGAGGCGGATCTCAAGGCCTACCAGCGCGGCTGGATCGGCGGACGCGACGAGTGCTGGAAGGCATCGGACGGGGATGTGCGGGCCTGCGTCGAGGCCTCATACCTGCGGCGCGAAGCCGAGCTGGTGACGCAATGGATGCTGGAGCCGCCCCGTTCCACCGCCTTCTGGACCTGCGGCGGCAACCCGGCCAACGAGGTCGTCACCATGTTTTTCGACACCGAACTGCCCAGCCTGCGCTTTGAGCGCAGCGATTCCATCGACACCGGGACGTTGGAGCGCACCGGCTCGGGCGCACGTTATGCCGGGAGTTTCGGGCGGGAGATCTGGATCAAGGGCGAAGCCGCTACGTATCGGGAGCCAGACCCGGACGGCACCAGCTACGACTGCGAACTGGCGCGGCAGGAGTAACGCGGCAGCAAGTCAGGCCGCGGCCTTTTCCGCCAACAGGCGGATGCGCTCGATCATCGCGCGCAGACCGTTGGAGCGTTGCGAGGACAGGTGCTCGTCCAGCCCGAGGCGCTTGAGCTCGGCCGGCGCGTCCACCTTCGTCACCTCGGCCACGCTGAGGCCGGAATAGAGGCTGACGAGGATCGCGATCAGGCCGCGCACGATCATCGCATCGCTGTCGCCGCGGAACCGGAACACCGCGCCCGGCCCCTCGCCTTCGATCTCCGGCACCAGCCAGACCTGGCTGGCGCAGCCCTCGACCTTGGTGGCCGGCACCCTGAAACTGTCCTCCAGCGGGTCCATCGCCTTGCCCATGTCTATCACATGGCGATACCGGTCTTCCCAGTCATCCAGGAATTCGAACGTCTCGACGATGTCCTCGAAGGCGTCGCGGGCCATGGCGTGCTCCTTTGTCTCGCGCCAGAACCTAGGCTGACAGCGCCGCAGGGTCCAGTGGCGGGGACACCGCGACGCAGGCTTTTCATCTCTCTCGCTTTTCGGTAATCGGAATGCCAGATGAGCAGGCACGGCGAGGACCGATCATGAAAGCGCAGATTGTTGCCGGCGTAATCGCCGCGCTGGTCCTTACCGGTTGCCAATCCCGCCTGAATCCGGGGAACTGGGGCTGGTTCGGAGGCAGCCGGTCGGCGCCAACGCTTGAGCCCGAGGACGGCTACGACCAGAACGCAGATCTTCGTCCGCTGGTTGAGCAGGTGGTGTCGATGTCGGTCGAGCAGACCCCGGGCGGCGCAATCGTGACCGCAACCGGCCTGCCGCCCACACAAGGCTATTGGAAGGCCGATCTGGTCTCCGCCTACGAGACGGTGACCGGCGCCGTCGCCTCCAAGGACGGAGAAATCCGGCTCGAATTCCGGATCGTGGCGCCGCCGACGCCAAAGCCTGTTGGCGCTGCGCGCTCGCGGGAGGTAACGACCGCGCTGTTCCTCACCGATCAGACGCTGCGCAATGTGCGGCAGATCACTGTCGTCGGGCAGGCCAACGCACGTAGTTCCAGCCGCTGAGAAAGACCGACAGCCTCTGCCCCACCGGGGATGCAGAGGGTGCCTCGGACCAGGATATCAGACGTCGATGATCGCAACCGCCTGGCCACGGGCGGCCAGGGCGATGGCGCCATTGCAGAGCCGCAGCGCATCGGCGCCGAACACCTCGTGACGCCAGCCCTTGAGAGCCGCGCCGTCGCGCTGTCCGGCAGCAATCGCATCCAGCTCTGAAGCAGTGGCGATCAGCTTCTGCGCCACGCCCGTCTCTTCGGATTTCGCCTTCAGCAGAACCCGCAGCAGGTCGGCCAGGGCCGGGTTGACCTGCAGCTTCTCGCGGCTGGTGTCCGCCACCGGCTGATCGGCCTGCGGCGTCTCCAACCCGGCGGCGATGGCGGCCAGAATGCCGTCGGCAATCGGGCCCTTGCGTCCCTCGCGGGTCAGCAGCCGCGAGCGGCCGAGATCCTCGGGCGTCCGCGGCTTGGTCGAGGCAAGTTCCAACAGGGCGTCGTCCTTGAAGACCCGGTTGCGGGGAATGTTGCGTTGCTGCGCATAGGATTCCCGAAAGGCGGCCAGCTCGCGCGCGATGGCGAGGAAACGGCCGGAATTCGTGCGTGTCTTGAGCCGCTTCCAGGCTTCGCGGGGTTCAATCAGGTAGGTCGCCGGATCGGTCAGGACCGCAAGTTCCTCCTCGACCCAACGCTGGCGGCCGGAGCGCTCCAGATCGCGGGCGAGATGTTCGTAGATCACCCGCAGGTGCGTGACGTCGGCCAGGGCATAGGATTGTTGCGCTTCCGACAGCGGACGGCGAGACCAGTCGGTGAAGCGTGACGACTTGTCGACGCTGGCCCGCGCGATGCGGCGGACGAGCGTCTCGTAGCCCACCTGCTCGCCGAACCCGCAGACCATCGCGGCGACCTGGGTGTCGAACAGCGGCTCGGGAAAGACGTTGCCCTCGTGGAAGAAGATCTCGAGATCCTGCCGCGCGGCGTGGAACACCTTTACCACCGAGGTGTCACGGAAGAGGTCGTAGAGCGGTTCGAGCGACAGCGCGTCGCCCCCGGCGATCGGATCGACCAGCACCGCCTCGCCATCGTTCGGCAAGGCCATCTGCACAAGGCAGAGTTTGGAATAATAGGTGCGCTCCCGCAGGAACTCGGTGTCCAGGGTAACGTATGGCCCGCTCCGAGCCGCCTCGCAAAAGGCAGCAAGCTCTTCGGTCGTAGTGAGTGTTCGCATTCAGACGGTACTTGTTGTTTCGGGCCCGGAAAGGCGCTTCTTGATCCGCTCAAGCCCTCTTAGCCGCTATAACCGCGGAAGAAAAGCGCCCTCAGGGCAGCCAGACAGGCCGCCGGTCTCCCGCTGCGAAACGCCGCAGAACCGTCGGATAGAGCTTGTGTTCCATCTCGAGCACCCGAGCGGCGAGGATCTCGGGCGTGTCGCCGGGCTTCACCGGCACCCTCGCCTGACCGAGGATCGGGCCGTCGTCGAGCTCGGGCGTGACCTCGTGCACCGTGCAGCCATGCTCGGCATCGCCGGCTTCCAGCACGCGGGCATGGGTGTGCAGGCCGCGGTATTTCGGCAGCAGCGAGGGGTGGATGTTGATCATCCGGCCCGACCACGGGGTGACGAAACCGGCGGTCAGCACCCGCATGAAGCCCGCAAGGCAGATCATGTCCGCGTCGTGGGCTGCGATCAGCGCCTGCAGTTCCGCCTCGAAAGCAGCGCGGTCCTTGCCGAAGGGGCGGTGATCGACCGCGCCCGTGGCGACGCCGCGCGCCGCCGCGCGCGCCAAACCCGGCGCCTCGGGGTCGTTCGACGCCACGAGGCAGGGCGTGGCCGGGTGGCCGGCCTCCGCCATGCTGTCGAGCAGCGCCAGCATGTTGGAGCCGCCGCCCGAGATCAGGATGGCGACACGCTTCACGCCAGCGTCCCGCGGTAGCTCACACCCTCGCCCGAGACGACGCTGCCGAGCCGGTGGACCCGCTCGCCCTGCCCCTCCAGCAGCGACGCAAGCGCCTCGGCGCGCTCCGCCTCGACGACCACGACCATCCCGATGCCGGCGTTGAAGGTCTTGAGCAGTTCCGGCGTTGCCAGCCCGCCCGCCTGGCTCAGCCAGGCAAAGACCGGCGGCAGCTTCCAGGCACCAAGGTCGATCTCGGCGCCCAGCCCCTCGGGCAGCACCCGCGGCAGGTTCTCGGTCAGCCCGCCGCCGGTGATGTGGGCCAGACCGTGCACACCGCCAGCGCGGATCGCGGCGAGCGCAGACTTGACGTAGATCCGGGTCGGCGCCAAAAGAGCCGCGCCGAGCGGGCCCTCGGCGAAGGGCGCCTGATCGTTCCAGCCGAGCCCCTGCAGCTCGACCACCTTGCGCACCAGCGAATAGCCGTTGGAATGCACGCCGTCCGAGGCCAGGCCGAGCAGCACGTCGCCCTCGCCCACATCCGCCGGCAGCGCCGCGCCGCGTTCCATTGCGCCCACCGCGAAGCCCGCGAGGTCGAAATCCTTCGCCTCGTACATGCCCGGCATCTCGGCCGTCTCGCCGCCGATCAGCGCGCAGCCGGCCTGGCGGCAGCCATCGGCGATTCCCTCGACGACCTGCGCCGCGCGCTCCACGTCGAGCGCCCCGCAGGCGAAGTAGTCGAGGAAGAACAGCGGCTCGGCGCCCTGGCAGACCAGATCGTTGACGCACATCGCCACGAGGTCGATACCGACTCCTTCGACGACGCCAGTGTCGATCGCGATCCGCAGCTTGGTGCCGACGCCATCGGTGGCCGCCACGAGGACAGGATCGTCATAGCCGGCCGCCCGCAGGTCGAAGAGCCCGCCGAAGCCGCCCAGCCCGGCCATCACACCCGCTCGGTCGGTCGACTTCGCCGCCGGCTTGATCCGCTCGACAAGCGCGTTGCCAGCGTCGATATCGACGCCCGCCGCAGCATAGGTCAGTCCGTTCTTGCCTGCACTCACCGGCATGCCCTTTCCCGATTGGCCAATCCTGGCGCGGGTTAGCAAGCGCGGCCGTCCGAGTCCATGCCGCCCGTGCCGGACGCATCATATGGCTTGACCCGGATTTCCAACATGCTAGGCAGTCGTCGCGTGGGCCTGTAGCTCAATTGGTTAGAGCAGAGCGCTCATAACGCTTTGGTTGCGGGTTCAAGTCCTGCCGGGCCTACCACGACAATCGGGTCGCGCCAACAGTGGCAGACCCGAAACCATCCACCTCCAAATTCCTTGCTGACAAGGGTCTCGGCCCGTAGGATCGATGGTGCGACACTGCGCCCCGCCTTCGTGGCGACATGCCACATGTGCGCTTTAGCTGCATTATTGGTGGCCATGAAATCGATTACATGACCACCAGCTCACATTTGGTGGAAGAAATGAAAGACACCGCACAGACCCCGCCGGAGTTTCCGGGCGTATCGACAGTCATTCATGGCAACGGCGCAATCGCCCAGGTAATGGGCCAGGTTTGTGGAGGGGTGATCGGATATCCGATCACCCCTTCGACTGAGATAGCCGAGCTTTACGAGGCGTTCCGCGCCGGTGGCGGGATGAACATCTGGGGGCGGCACCCGTTCTTCTTCGAGCCCGAAGGCGAGCATTCGGCGCAATCGGGCGCGCTCGGCGCGGCGCTTACCGGCGGGCAGTACATCTCCAACGCCTCCTCGAGCCAGGGCATCCTCTACGGGATCGAGTCGCATTACGTGACCGTCGGCAAGAAGGTCGGCGGGTTCGTGCTCCAGGTCGCCGCGCGCTCGGTCTCGCGCCATTCGCTCAACGTGATGGCCGGCCATGACGACGTTTATGCGCTGCTGCCCTCCGGCTACACGATCCTGTTCGGCTCCAACCCGCAGGAGGCCGCCGACCTCGCCGCGATCTCCTACAAGGTCAGCGCGATGTCGATGATCCCTGTCGCCAACGCGATGGACGGTTTTGTCACCAGCCACATGATGAGCGAGGTGATGATGCCCGAGGACGCGCTGCTGGAGCGGTTCCTCGGCGATCCGACCGACCGTATCCCCTGCCCGACCGTGGCACAGGAAATGCTCTATGGCGCCAAGGGCCGCGTCTTCCACCTCAAGCGTTACCTCGGCCGCCACAGCAGCGACATGGAGCAGGCCGACTACGCAGCGCTTATCGACTTTCTCGACGCCAATGCCGACGCCGTGGAGGGCGATGGCTCCGGCGAGATGGTCGCCCAGACGCTCGACCGACTGCCGCAGGAACTGCACGCCCAGTGGCGGCGGCAATGGGTCAACGCTCATGCCAAGGGCACCCGGCAGCGGGTCCCGGCCCAGGTGGACGTGCACAACCCCGGCCTTACCGGCGGCGTGCAGAACCAGCCGGACTTCCAGGCCGGCGCGGTCGACCACCGCACCCACTTCGTGCGCGAGGTGCCGCGTTTCGTCCGCGAGGCGATGGAGGAATACTCGGCCCTGACCGGGCGCGACTACGCCCCCGTCATGACCTATGAGTGCGACGACGCGGAGACCGTCCTCGTCGGCCTCGGCTCCGTCACCGACGACGCCGAGGCGGTCGCCGCCCACCTGCGCCGCCAGGGCCGCAAGGTCGGCGTTATCTCTATCAAGATGCTCCAGCCTTTCCCCGAGGCCGAGCTGGTGGCGGCCCTTGCCGGCAAGAAGGCGGTCACGGTGCTGGAACGCTCCGACGTCACCGCGCTGACGAGCCTCGCAAACCAGGCGCTGATCAAGGCGGTCGAGAATGCCGATGGCGAGCGCTACCCGGGCATCCCGGCACTCAGCAAGCTGCCGCGGCTGACCACGGCAATCTTCGGGCTCGGCGCGCACGACCTGCAGCCGCGCCACCTGATCGCGGCCTTCGACAACATGGACGAGGCCAACGCGCCCTTCGTCTATCTAGGCAGCCAGTTCTTCGCCAAGGACCCGAGCCCGCAGCTCGCCGAGCTGCAGGACAGGCTGCGCGCGGCCTATCCCGAAACCGAGCTGATGGCGCTGGAGACCAAGCCCAACCCGCAGCTCCTGCCCGAGGGCGCGCTGCGCATCCGCTTCCACTCCGTCGGCGGCTACGGCACCATCGCCACCGGCAAGCTGCTGACCGACATCCTGGCCAATGCGCTCAGGCTGCATTCCAAGGCGGCGCCCAAGTACGGCTCCGAGAAGTCCGGCGCACCGACCAACTACTACATCACCCTCAGCCCCGAGCCGGTGAAGATCACCAATGCCGATCTCGAGGATGTCGAGGTCGTGGTTTCGCCCGACCACCGGGTGTTCCAGCACTCCAACCCGCTGCGCGGGCTGATCGAGGGCGGCACCTTCATTCTGCAGTCGAGCCTCTCGCCGCTTGAGGTCTGGAAGGACCTTCCGGCCGCGATGCGCGCCTACATTGTCCGCCGCAAGATCCGTTTCTTCGTGCTGGACGGTTTTGCCATCGCCCGCAAGCACGCCCCCTCGGCCGAGCTCGAGACGCGCATGATGGGCATCGCTTTCATCGGTGCGGTCTGCGGCAACGTGGAACGCATCACTCAGGGCGCCGACCGCGAGGCCGTGCTGGACAAGATCCGCAGCCAGATCGCCAAGAAGTTCGGCGCCAAGGGCCAGGCCATCGTCGATGGCAACATGGCGGTGATACGAGACGGGCTGGAGGCGACGGTGGCGCTCGACTACACCGCGCCCGAATTCGCCGCGGTGACCGAGTCGGCAGACGCCGAGCCGGCCTTCGCGCCGGCGATCTCGGCCTCGATGTGCCGCATCCAGCAGGACGCCTCGCCGACCGGCCTCTTCGACCACGCGTATTTCGAGGAAACGGTCGCGCGGCCCTTCCGCGAAGGCACCATCGGCGAGGCGCCGGTGCTGCCGGGGACCGGCATGTTCATGCCGTCCGGCACCGCCGCCGCGCGCGACAAGGGCATGTTCCGCCGCGAGGTGCCAGTGTTCGACGCCAGCCTCTGCACCGGCTGTCTCGAATGCTCCATGGTCTGCCCGGACGCCGCGATCCCGGCCACGGTGATCGACATCGGCGACATGCTGGGCACCGCGCTCAAGGAGATCGACGTACCCTCCGGCCAGCGCGAGATCCTGCGTGGCCTGCTGCCCGGCATCGGCGCCGCCGTCCGCGCGGCCTATGCCGAGAGCAAGGAGACCAAGGCCTTCGGGATTCTGGTGGCCGAGGCCGTGCAATCGTTCGACGTGGAGAGCCCTGTCGTCCGCAACAACCTGGAGAAACTGGCACAGGCGGCTTCCGCCCTGCCCGTCTCCCGCACCCGGCCTTTCTTCGACGCGATGGAGAAGGAACGCGCCGGCTCCGGCGGGCTTTTCACCGTGGTCGTGGACCCGTGGAAATGCTCCGGCTGCCTCGAATGCATCGAGGTCTGCGGCCCCGGCGCGCTGACCAAGGCCGAACAAGACCAGCCGCTTCTCGAAAAGCTGCAGTCCGAGTTCGAGTTCCTGTCCAAGACGCCGAACACGCCGTCGCGCTTCTTCGACTCCGCCTTCGAGCCCGAAGGCGACATCAAGCGCATCATGCTCGACCGCGACACCTACTATTCGACCACCGGCGGCCACGGCGCCTGCCGCGGTTGTGGCGAGGTGACCGCGATCCGGCAGGTCGTCTCGGCCGGTCACGCGCTGCATGACCGCCGCCGCAAGGGTCATACACGTGAACTCGAACAGCTGATCGACGCGCTGCGCGCCAAGCTGGACGAGGTGGCAGAGGATGCCGCCCGCAGCGCCCGCATCGGCTCCGTGATCGACGTGCTCGAAAAGCGGCTGTTCCTGATGGAGGGCGGGCCGACCGGCAACGGGCCGGCCGCGATGGTGGTGGCCAACGCCACCGGCTGCAGCTCGGTCTATGCCTCGACCTTCCCCTACAACCCCTACAACGATCCCTGGGTGAACAGCCTGTTCCAGGACGGGCCCGCGCTCAGCAAGGGGATTTTCGAGGGGCTGACGGCGACCGCGGCGGTCGATTTCAAGGCGCTGCGCATCGCCAAGCTGGAACTGGCCGACGCCTACGACCCGGCGACCGACGACGCCTATTTCCGCAACTTCGGCTGGAGCGACTTCAGCCCGGAGGAACGGGCGATCCTGCCCACGGTGCTCAACATCTCGGGCGATGGCGCGGCCTATGACATCGGCTTCGGCGCGCTGTCGCGGCTGCTGGCATCGAACACGCCGGTCAAGGTGATGGTGCTCAACTCGGGCGTCTATTCCAACACCGGTGGCCAGACCTCCACCGCCAGCCTCTCCGGGCAGGACAGCGACCTGAGCCGCTTCGGCCCGGCGCTGGCCGGCAAGCAGGAGGACCGCAAGGAACTCGGCCTGATCGCCGCCTTCCACCCCGGCGTCTTCGTGGTGCAGAGCACGACCTCGATGCCCGGCCACTTCCTGAAGAACCTGATCGCCTACCTGGAGCACAGCTCCTCGCCGGCGGTGCTCGACATCTACGCCCCCTGCCAGGCCGAACACGGCATCGCCGACTCCGCGGCCAGCCAGCGGGCGCGCCTCGCGGTCGAGGCCCGGGTCAGCCCGGTCTTCGTCCACGACCCCGATGCCGGCGCCTCGCTCGAGGAACGGTTCTCGCTCGACGGCAACCCGGCGATGGATCGCGACTGGGCGATGACGACGCTGGAATACGTGGAGGACGGTGCGCTCAAGCTGATGGACGTGCCGCTCACCCCGGCCAACTTCGCCTTCGAGGAAACCCGTTTCAAGAAGCAGTTCCGCCCGCTGCCGGAAGGTGCCGATGCGGTGCCGGTCGAGGAGTTCATCGACCTCGCACCCGCCAGGCGCGAGGGCAAGCTGCCCTTCGTCTACGCCACCGACGCCCGGAAGCGGCTGGTGCGGCTGGAAGTGGGCACGACGGTCGTGCACCTCGTCGAGGAGCGGCGCCGCAACTGGCGGACCCTGCAGCACCTTGCCGGGCTCGACGTGGAACGGCTCGACGCCGACCACCATTCCGAGATCGCCGTTCTGCAACAGCGCTACGAGCAAGCCGTTGCGGCGCAGGAAGAGACGATGGACAGCATCGCGCGCGGCATGAGCGAGCTTGCCGCCGCTTCCGGCGCGCCCGCCGCGATTGGTGCAGGCGGCGCGCTGGCGCCTGTCGCGGGCGCTGCCGCCCCGGCGGCCGCCCCACCGGCGGCGTCTGGTGGATCGGAGATCCCGCATATCCACGAAGAGGACGTGCCGCTCTGCTCGGACTGCAAGACCTGCTACCAGGAGATCCCCGAGCTCTTCGCGAAGATCAAGATCGTTGTCGACGGGCAGGCAAAGGAGGTGGCGCACACCATCCCCGGCGCGCTCGAGAAGGTCGAGATGACCGACCAGCTTCGGGCACGGATCGCCAAGGTCGCGGCCAATTGCGACTCGGAGATCATCCGATGAACGCGCCCATCATCGAACCGGGCGACGAGCTGTTCCAGCAGCAGCTCGAAGTCCTCAAGAAGCACCTCGCCGCCGACCCGCGCTCGCTGCGCAACGTCTTCATCGCCGACGGCACCCAGGCCATCGCCTGGGAGTTCCGCCAGGAGGAAATCGGCGAGAAGTTCATCGGCGTCCTTTGGAACCTGCTGCTGCGCGGCGACCAGATGAGCACGCTGCTGCAGCGGTTCATCTGGGACCTGCCGCTCAAGTACAAGCGGCGGTTCATCAAGGCGCTCGATACCCACCTTTCCGGGCGCTACCCGATGTTCAAGGGGCTCTCGGAGGGCTGGCCGGCGGAGAGCTACATCCCGCCCTACGTGCGTGCACCCGAAGAGCGCAGCCACGATTTCGACCTCGTCAACCAAGGCTACCTCGGATATCGCAGCCTCGGCTACAGCCTGCGCGAGGTGGACCTGATCGTCTGGCTGGAAGCTCTGCGCGACAAGCAATGCGAGGACCGGCCCTGCGAACTGGGCGTGCTCAAGGAGAAGATCCGCGAGAAAGAGGCGAAAACGCTCGGCGGCTGCCCGGTCAAGATTCACATCCCCGAGATGCTGGACCTGATCGGCAACGGCAAGATCCGGCAGGCGCTGGAACTGATCGAGAGCTGCAACCCGCTGCCCAACGTCACCGGCCGCGTCTGCCCGCAGGAACATCAATGCCAAGGCGTCTGCAAGCACACCAAGCGGCCCATCGAGATCGGCCAGATCGAGTGGTATCTGCCCGAGCATGAAAAACTGGCGGACCCGGACCGGCTGAAGCGGCTCGCGGGCCACGTCAGCCCCTGGGCCGTCGCCGCAAAGCCGCCGATCGCCGTCGTGGGCTCTGGTCCTTCGGGCCTGATCAACGCCTACCTGCTGGCAGCCGAGGGATTCCCGGTCACCGTTTTCGAGGCGTTCCACGAGTTGGGCGGCGTGCTGCGCTACGGCATCCCCGAATTCCGTCTGCCCAACTCGCTGATCGACGACGTGGTGGCCAAGATCGACGCGCTAGGTGGGCGCTTCGTGAGGAACTTTGTGGTCGGCAAGTCGGCCACGCTCGACGACCTCAAGGCCGCCGGGTTCTGGAAGATCTTCGTGGGCTCCGGCGCCGGCCTTCCGACCTTCATGAACGTGCCGGGCGAACACCTGCTCGGCGTGATGTCGGCCAACGAGTTCCTGACCCGCGTCAACCTGATGCGCGGGCGCGATCCGTCCTTCGAGACGCCGCTGCCGGACGTCGAGGGCAAGAACGTGCTAATCGTCGGCGGTGGCAACACAGCGATGGACGCCGCGCGCACCGCGAAGCGCCTCGGCGGCAAGGTCACCATCGTCTATCGGCGCACCAAGGCCGAGATGCCGGCGCGGGTGGAGGAGCTTCACCACGCTTTGGAAGAAGGGATCGAGGTCGCCGAGTTGCGGGGCCCGCGCGAATTCGTGGGCGACAGCCACACCCATTTCGTGACCCACGCCCTGGTGGACGTCAACGAGCTAGGCGAGCCCGACGCCTCCGGCCGTCGCCGCCCGGTGCCAACCGGCGAGACCATCGAGATGCCCGCCGACCTCGTGATCATGGCGCTCGGAAACAAGTCCAACCCGATCATCCCCGACTCCGAGCCCGGCCTGAAACTCAGCAAGTGGGGCACCATCGAGGTCGAAGGCGGCAGCCAGGAGACCTCGATCAAGGATGTCTACACCGGCGGCGACGCGGCGCGCGGCGGTTCCACCGCGATCCTCGCGGCCGGCGACGGCCAGGCGGCCGCGCGCGAGATCGTGGGCGACATCCCCTTCTCGGCCGACGAGATCAAGGAGATGGTCGGCAAGGCCGCCCATTACACCGATCTCGGGCAGGAGGATCAGCGGATCGTCCGGCACGAGGATCTGGCAGACGGGATCGTCGAGATGACGGTGCGTGCGCCGGTCGTCGCCAAGGCAGCGAAGGCCGGGCAGTTCGTCCGCGTGCTGGCGAGCCAGGACGGCGAGCTGATCCCGCTGACGTTGGCCGACTGGGACGTCGAGGCGGGCACCATCGACCTGGTGATCCAGGGGATGGGCACCTCGACCCGGCTGATGAACCGCATGGCGGTTGGCGATGCCTTTGCCGGGATCGCCGGCCCGCTGGGGCGGCCGAGCGCCGTGCACCGCTACGGGCCCGACGAGACGGTCGTCTTTGCCGCCGGCGGCGTTGGCCTGCCCGCGATCTACCCGATCGCCAAGGCGCATCTGCTGGCCGGCAACAACGTGACCATGATCATCGGTTTCCGCTCCGCCGGGCACCTGTTCTGGACTGGCGAGGAAGAGCGGATGGGACAGCTCAAGGCCCGGTTCGGTGACAAGCTGGACGTGATCTACACGTCCAACGACGGCACCTTCGGGATCAAGGGCTTCGTCACCACGCCTCTGGAGGAGATGCTCAAGGCCGGCTCAATCACGAACGGGCGCAAGATCGCCGAGGTGATCTCGGTCGGCCCACCGATGATGATGCGCGCGGTGAGCGACCTGACGCAGCCCTATAGCGTGCCGACGGTGGTCAGCCTCAACTCGATCATGGTCGATGCGACCGGCATGTGCGGCGCCTGCATGGTGCCGGTGATCGAGGACGGCAAGCAAATCCGTCGCCATGCCTGTATCGACGGGCCTGAATTCGACGCGCATACAGTCGAATGGGACAAGTTCCTGCCCCGCTTCGGCCAGTTCAAGGCGCAGGAAGTGCGCAGCCTCGAGGCGCACGGACTCTGACGCGACAACCGGCGCCTGCGGGATCCGCGGGCGCCGCATTCGCACTCAGGAGGCAGCCAGCGCCGCCTTTGCGAAAACCTGTGTGGCGACCGCAGCGAAGAAAAGGATGCTGCCGGTGAGAACGAAGACGTGCCAGATCGTGTTGTGGAACAACATCCGGTCGCGCAGGTGGAAGACCACGCCAAGCGTATAAGTGATGCCCCCCGCGGCCATCAGGGCCACGACCGGGCCCGGGAGCGCCTCCAGCATCGGACGCCCTGCAAAAACCGCCGCCCAGCCCATGCCGAGATAGAGCACCAGCGAGAGCCAGCGAAACCGCCCCGGCGCGAGAAACTTGAGCGCAGAGCCGAAGGTCGCCGTGCCCCAGAGGCCGGCCATAAGCCCCACCGGCTGGCTCCCGGACAACATGAGAAACGGTGTGTAGGTGCCTGCGATCTTGACGTAAATTCCCGTATGGTCGAGCCGCCTAAGCAGCCCCGTCCAGCGCGCGCTGTCGATCATGTTGTAGAGAGCCGAGCAGGTCAGCATGACGATCAGCGCCGCGCCGTAAATGCTGACTCCGACGATCGCCGAGCGGCCGAGTTCCAGCAGGACCGTCGCACCGATCAGGATCGGCACCACGATCACCGCGAAACCGATGCCAACGACATGGACAACACCGTCGCTGATGCGTTCGGCGCGGCTGTAAGCCGGGCGGATGGTTGAGGCTCGTAGCATTCATAAAAGCCTACGGATGCAGCGGCCACCTGGCAATGCCGCAGGCGGTCTGCAGGGACGACCTCACGGGATTGGGATTGGCCCGCACGGCGGCGGCGCGGGTTACCCTTCTCGGCCATAGGCGTAAATGCCGCTCCTGCAGCATTATACCGGTTTTCCGGATTGTCTTTACCGATCGCGCCCGTTTTTCCCGGCCGGAAGGGAAGTTATGTCGGCTCCACTACCAATCAGGAGCCGCAGATGCCCACCCTGACCATCGTCGCACAGATCCACGCCAGTTCCGACCAGATCGAGTTCGTGAAGTCGGACCTGTTCAAGCTGATCCCCGTCGCCCGCGCCGAGGCACGTTGTGTCACCTACGATCTGCATCAAGACACCGAGGACCTGCGCCGTCTCTCGCCGCCAGCATGGCAGCAACGGAGGGCGCGATCTCCGAATTCACCTTCAGCGGCGTGACCCGGATCGGCTGACCCCGACGGGAATGCAAGACACAAGGAAGACAGGACAGATGACCATCCACATCACCGATTTCGCCCGCAAGCGCTATACCGCCAAGGCCTATGCGCCGGACCGCCGGATCTCCGACGATGACATGAAACAGGTGCGCGAACTGCTGCGCTTCTCCCCCTCCTCTACGAACCTGCAGCCATGGCACTTCGTCATCGCCTCCACGCCCGAGGGCAAGGAGCGGGTCGCGCGGTCGGCAGCGGAGAAATACCCGTTCAACCTGCCCGCGATCCGCAACGCCTCGCATGTCGTTGTTTTCGCGAGCCGTATCGAGGCCGACGAGGACTACCTTCTGCGCGTCCTGGCCCAGGAAGAGGCCGACGGCCGGTTTTCCGGCAACCCCGATGAGTTCAAGCCCGCGATGCACAAGGGCCGCTCGATGTTCGTCGACATCCACCAGAAGCAACTCGACGACGGTGCCGAATGGATGGCGCGTCAGGTCTACATCAACCTCGGCCAGTTTCTGCTCGGCGTCGCGGCGCTCGGCATCGACGCGACCCCGATGGAGGGTGTCGACACCGACGTGCTCGACGCGGAATTCGGTTTGAAGGGAATGGGTTACCAGAGCCTCTTTGTGGTGCCCATCGGCTATTCCGACCCGGAAGGCGACTACAACGGCACCCTGCCCAAGTCCCGCCTGACCTATGAAGACATCCTCACCGAGGTCTGACGCCCACTCTTCGGGATGCGCGGGCGACTGCGCATCCTTTCCGGGCCTGAGCCCGTTTCAGCCGCCGGGCTGCTTCGCCACCGGCGCGCCGACGGTGTCCCGGACGATCAGTTCAGCCGAGATCTCCGAGACGGTCGGTGGCGTGGTCGGATCCTTGATTCGCTGCAACAGAACTCGCGCCAGCACACGGCCGAGCTTCTTCGGCGAGACCGCCATCGTCGTCAGCGCCGGCGTGGCGACGGCCGCATCCTCGATATCGTCGAAACCGATCACCGATACCTCGTGCCCGGGCCGCAGCCCTTCGCGCGCCAGTCCTAGACAGGCGCCGAGCGCCACCATGTCGCCGTTGCAAACGACCGCGGTGATTGCGGGATGCGCGCGCAGCAGCTCCGAAATGGCCTCCCGCGCGGCCTTTTTCGTGTCTGCCGAGGGCCAGACGATCACCGGCCCGAGCCCACGTTCTTCCATCGTCCGCTTGTAGCCTGCGATCCGCTCCTGGCGGACATAGGTCATATCGGTGCCCCCTAGGTAGGCGATATGACGGTGCCCGAGATCGGCGAGGTAGCCCGTTGCGATGGCCGTGGCCTCGGCGTTGCGGATGCCGACATGGTCGAGTTCCCGGCTCGCCGGGCGCAGGAACGTCACGGTCGGGACGGCATGGGCGGTGAGCAGATCGAGCGTCCGCTCCGGCGTCGCCAGCGCCGGCACCCAGAGCAACCCGCCACGGCGGTTCCGGATGAAGGCTTCCAGTTGCCGGCCCTGACGCTCGGCATCGTCGCGGGTGTCGAGGATGGACACGAGATACCCCTCCTCTTCCAGCAGATCGACGGCCCCGCTGACGACCTCCGCGTTGAAAGGGTTGGCGAACTGGTTGATGACGAAGCCGATCTCCCGGCTCTGGCCGGAGCGCATGGCCGCGGCGCGGGCATCTGGCACGTAGTGGAGCTTCTTAGCGGCTTCGAGAACCTTCTTGCGGGTCTTGTCCGAGATCCGCCCGGTGCCGCGCATCACCTGGCTCACGGTCGGGATCGAGACCCCCGCCTCCCTGGCCACGGTTTCGAGGGTCGGCTTGTTCGCCATGATGCAGCAGCCCAGATATATCGTTTCATCGGAAAATTTACTTCTCAGGCCACTTTCTGGCAAGTCTGCTCATCGCCTGCCTCATTTCAGCATTCATTCTGCGGCGCAGCGACGAATAAAATCGTTGACCGAAGATATAACGTTGTAGCATTGTCGGCGCATCCGAGGGGAGAGTCGACCCCGCCCATGTGCATCACCCCACCTCGCGGGGCGACGCCACGGCGCTGGCCGAAAAGAGATCCCCGTCAGGAGATCGGCAGCCGGAAGGAGGTCCGGCGGTCGCACAATGGAATTCGGGAGGAATACATGACCCTGAGACTCAATCTTGCAGGCGCCGTCTCCGGACTGGCCATTCTCTGCACCGGCGTCGCGGCCCAGGCCGAGGTGCTGTTCTGGTCGACCCAGGCGCGTCCGGTCGAGGAAGCGCAGGCAATGCGCGAGAACGTGCTCGCCGGTTTCGCCGACGGCGTGGATTACCAGCCCAACGAGGAAGGCCCCTGGCTGACCCGCCTTCAGGCCGAGATCCAGGCCGGTTCCGGTTCGATCGGCGTTCTGGGCGCGCTCGAAGGCAATTTCGCGGCGATCGATCCCGAGACCCTTGTCGACCTCGACGATCTCGGCGTGAAGTCGACCAGCTACACCTACAACTCGCTGGCCATGCTCGGCACCGACAGCATGCAGTTCCTGCCCTGGATGCAGGCCAGCTACATCATGGCCGCCAACAAGGAAGCGTTGCAGTATCTGCCCGAGGGCGCCGATATCGACGCGCTGACCTATGACCAGCTGATCGAATGGGCCGCCAACGTGCACGAGGGCGTCGGCCAGCCCAAATTCGGTTTCCCGGCCGGCCCCAAGGGGCTGAAGCACCGGTTCTTCCAGGGCTATCTCTATCCGTCCTTCACCGACGGCGTGGTCCGCACCTTCGCCTCGCCCGAGGCGGTGACGGCCTGGCAGAAGTTCCTGGAACTCTGGGAGCACACCAACCCGGCCTCGACCAACTTTTCCTTCATGCAGGAGCAGTTGCTGTCGGGAGACGCCTGGATCGTGTTCGACCACACCTCGCGCCTTGCCCAGGCCTTCAATGACCGGCCCGACGATTTCGTGGCATTCCCGGCCCCCGCCGGCCCGACCGGCCGCGGCTTCATGCCGGTGCTGGCTGGCATCGCCATTCCGTCCACCGCGCCGGACATGGACGCCGCCAAGGAGCTGGTCAAATACCTGATGCAGCCCGAGACCCAGATCGCGACGCTGCGGGCCACCAACTTCTTCCCGGTGGTCGAGGCAGACCTGCCCGACGACATGCCGCCCTCGGTCAAGGCCGCCGGCGCCGCCGTCGCCAAGATGAGCGCCTCGCCCGATGCCAACCCGGGCATGCTGCCCTCCGGCCTCGGCGAAAAGAGCGGCGACTTCAGCCGGATCTACGTCGACACCTTCGAGCGCATCGTGCTGGCCGGCCAGCCGATCGAACAGGTCCTCGAGGACCAGAAGAAGCAGCTGATGGCGATCATGGAAGAAACCGGCGCGCCCTGCTGGGCCCCGGATGCGCCCTCCGACGGCGCCTGCCCGGTCGAGTAACCACCGGCCCTTCTCCTCTCCGGACGGCCCCGCGCCGTCCGGATCCCACCGAAAAATCCATCCGGCGCCTCGCGGCGTCAGAAAAGGAGCAGTTCGATGTCGCCTCGGATTCTGCCCTATCTGCTGATATTGCCAGTCACTCTCTTTCTCTGCCTGTTCTTCCTCTACCCGTTCGTGCTCGTCGCCCAGCAGGCTTTCACGAACGGGGTCGGCTTCACCCTCGACAATTTCCGCGACGTTGTGGGCTACTGGAAGTTCCCGATTTCGTTGCAGAACACCCTTCTGCTGGCCGCGGCCGTGGTGCCCGTACAGCTCGCCCTGGCGCTGCTCATGGCGACCATGGTCAGCCGGATGGAGCGGGGCCGCGACCTAGTGCTCTATGTCTGGACCATCCCGCTTGGGATCTCCGACCTCGCCGCCGGCATCATCTGGCTCGCGATCTTCGAGCAGTCGGGCTTCCTGAACTCGATGATGACCGGGCTCGGGATCGTCGACCAGCCGGTGAACCTGCTCTCCTACCAGAACCCCGGCATGGTCTTCCTCGCCATCGCCCTGGCCGAGATCTGGCGGGCAACGGCCATCATGCTGGTCATCATCGTGGCCGGCATCGGCCTGATCCCCAAGGAATATTACGAGGCTGCCGAGGTCTTTGGAGCCTCGCCCTGGCAGCGCTTCCTGCGCATCACCCTGCCGCTGCTGCGGCCCTCGCTGCAGACTGCGCTGATCCTGCGTGTGGTGCTCGCCTTCGAGGTCTTCGCCGTGGTGGCCGCCCTCGGCGGAACGCTGTTCCCGGTCCTCATGGGTGAGATCTATGCCTACCAGTTCGACCTGCAGAACGGCCGCGCCGCCGCCGCACTTGCGCTGATCGTGCTGGGCATCTCGATCGCCTTCACCCTCGTCATCCTGCGTGTCCTGCGCGTGCCGAAAGGAGCCACGATATGACCGCAACCGATACGCTTCCCGAAGCGGCTGCCGCGCCGCGCAAGGCCGGCCGGTTCGTCTACGCCGCTTCTGTCGCGCTGCTCTGCGCCTGGGTGATCGTCCCGCTCTACCTGCTGCTGATCAACACGCTCTCCTCGCCGGAGACGGTCAACAGCTTCCCGAAGTCCTTCATCCCCGAGTTCGACCTCGGCAGCCTGCAGTTCTTTGCCGGGTTCGATGGGATGCTGGTCGCGCTCAAGAACTCCGTCGTCGTCGCCGCGATGACGATGGTGCTCTCGATCACGATCGGCGCGCCGGCGGGCTATGCGCTGTCGCGGTTCGACTTCCGGGGCAAGGAGCTGTTCCGGCTGCTGATCCTGCTCACCCGGGCGTTTCCGCTGCCGCTTCTGGCGCTGCCGCTGGCGGTGCTGTTCATCCGCACCGGGCTCGACGATACGGCCTTCGGGCTGGCGCTGGTGCATACCACGCTGGCGATCCCCTTCGCGGTGCTGATCACCTTCTCGCTGTTCTCCGGCATCCCGGTGGAGCTGGAAGAAGCCGCCTGGACGCTCGGCTGCACGCGCTTCACGGCCTTCACCAAGGTCGTGCTGCCGCTGATCCTGCCTGGTATCACCGCCTCGGCGATCTTCGCCTTCGTGATCTCGTGGAACGAGGTCTTCGCCGCGGCAGTGCTCACCATCGAGAACCGCACGCTCACCGCCTTCTTGCTGCAGACGCTCGGCGAGGCGCCGCTGCACCTGAAGTTTGCGGGTGGCTTCATCCTCGTCGTGCCGGCGCTGATCTTCATCTTCGCCGTGCGCAAATACCTCTTCGCCATGTGGGGCATCGCGAACCGCTGAGCGGGACGCGACCGGACAAGGAACCTGAGATATGGCTGAAATCCAGATCAAGAACGTCGCCAAGAAGTTCGGCGCCTACCAGGCGCTTTCCGACATCAACCTCACGATCCACGACCAGGAGTTCATGGTGCTGCTCGGGGCCTCGGGCTGCGGCAAGACCACGCTTCTGCGGATCATCGCGGGCCTCGAGACCGCCACCACCGGAGAGGTGTGGATCGGCGGCAAGCGGGTGGACCATCTCGCGCCCAAGGATCGCGGCATCGCGATGGTGTTCCAGAACTACGCCGTGTTTCCGCACCTGACTGTCTTCGAGAACATCGGTTTCGGTCTGCGGATGCAGAAGCTGCCCAACGATGTGGTCAAGGAGCGGGTCGAACGCACAGCCACGCTCATGCACATCGAGCAGCTTCTCAAACGCTACTCGGGCGAGCTCTCGGGCGGCCAGCGCCAGCGGGTCGCCGTGGCCCGCGCCCTCGCGATGGAGCCCGACGTGATCCTGATGGACGAGCCGCTGTCAAACCTCGACGCGCTGCTGCGGCTCGAGATGCGGGCCGAGCTCAAGGGCGTGCTGGCCGAGAGCAAGACCACCGCGATCTACGTCACCCACGACCAGGTGGAAGCGATGAGCCTCGCAGACCGCATCAGCGTCATGCACCAGGGCAAGATCATTCAGGCCGCCTCGCCCATCGAGGTCTACCGCAACCCGGCCGCCGAGTTCGTCGCGGGCTTCATCGGAAACCCGCCGATGAACTTCCTGACCGCGACACCGGCGGGCGATGGCAAGTGGACCGTCGCGGGACAGGTGATCGACGGGCCGAGGCTGGGCGCCAGTCAGCTCCAGTTCGCGATCCGCCCCGAGGACCTCGGTCCGGCAGAGACCGGCCTGCCCGCCACCGCCAAGGTCGTCGAGCCGCTCGGCGCGCATCTGCTCGTCACCTGCGAGGTCGACGGGCATTCCTTCCGCGCCGTGCTCGACAGCGACCTGACCGTGAAACCCGGCGATCGCCTGACCCTTGCCCCCCAAGCGGATCGGATCCGCTGGTTCGACCCTGAAACCACGCTCGCCGTCGCCTGAGAAAGCACCATGAGACAGAAACTGATCGACCAGGCGGAGCAGGTGCTCCGCCGCAATGACCGTGGCAGCTACACGGTTCCAACCCACGGCCTCTACCCGTTCCAGTGGAACTGGGACAGCGCCCTGAGCGCCCTCGGCTTCAAGCATTTCGACGAGGCCCGCGCCTGGACCGAGGTCGACACGCTCTTCGCCCACCAGTGGGACGACGGGATGGTGCCGCACATCATCTTCCACGAGCGCGACGAGGGCTATTTCCCCGGCCCCGACGTCTGGGGCACGGGCCGGCCGGTGCCGACCTCCGGCATCACGCAACCGCCCGTGGCAGGCTTCGCCATCCGCCGCATGGTCGACGAGGCCCGCGACGTGGACCTCGCCCTGTCTCGCGCCCGCGACCTGCTGCCGAAGGCGCATGCCTGGCATGAATGGTTCTATCGCACCCGCGATCCGCAGGGCACCGGGCTCGTCGCCATCATCCACCCTTGGGAATCCGGGCGCGACAATTCCATCGACTGGGACGCCGCGCTCGACCGGGTCTCGACCGAGGGCGTGCAGCCGTTCCAGCGCCGCGACATCACCCATGCCAACCCCGATCACCGACCGACCCACGCGCAATACGAGCGCTACATCAAGCTGGTCCAGACCTTCCGGGAACTCGACTGGGACACCAGCAAGCTGCACGACGGCTCGCCGTTCCAGGTGGTGGACCCCGGGTTCAACGCGATCCTGATCCGCTCCTGCGAGGATCTGGCCGACCTCGCCGAACGGCTGGATCATCCCGAGATCGCCGCCGCCTCCCGCGCGATGGCGCAGCGCGGCGTCGCGGCGCTGGAGAGCCTCTGGAGCGACGACCTCGGCCAGTATCTCTGCTACGACCGCAAGATCGGCGCGCCGATCCTGAGCCCGTCCGTCGGCGGCCTGATCCCGGCCTTCGCCGCCATCCCCGAGCACCGCGCCGCCGGCATCGCCCGGCGCATCGAGGAACTGGGGAAATCCTGCGAATACCTGATCCCAAGCCACGACCCCACGGCCCCGGATTACGACGGGCGCCGCTACTGGCGCGGGCCGGCCTGGCTGATCGTCAACTACATGATCGCCGACGGTCTCACCCGCGCCGGCCAGCCGGAGATCGTCGACCGGATCATGGAGGACAGCCTGCGCCTGATCGAGCGCAGCGGCTTCGCCGAGTATTACGACCCGATCACCGCGGAACCCTGCGGCGGGGCGCATTTCACCTGGACAGCCGCAATGGTCCTCGAGATCCTCGACCAGGTAAGGGAAGCCGCCTGACAGGCGTCACGGCTTCGCATCCGCGGAACCACGACATCGACAAAATAGTAAAATTTGGTAAGTTGTCGAATTTGTGACAGATGCGGGTCGGCCGGTTTCTCTGGAACCGGCCGATATTTCATCTAACGCTCCATCATTCTGCCCTTAATCCTTCCGTATCGAGCATTTGCCCCGGCACAAAAAAACGATATTATCCTATCCATGGAGAATGGAGCATCAAGAACGCCCGCCGAGGCGGCATCACAGGAATCCTCGGCGACGCATCGCGCCTATCTGGCGTTGCGCCGCATGATCGTCGTCGGCGAGTTGCAGCCCGGGCAAAAGCTGAAGATCGACCGCTTGCGCTCGGTTCTGGACACGGGCGCCTCTCCGGTTCGGGAGGCGTTGAGCCTTTTGACATCGGATCTCCTGGTGGAGCGCCTGGACCAGCGCGGTTTTCGGGCGGCGGAAACGAGCCACGAGAACTTCGTGGAGATCCTGACCCTTCGCTGCGAGCTGGAGGAGATGGCCTTGCGCCAGAGCATCGCCCACGCCGACGAGCAATGGGAGGACGCGCTGGTGCTCGCGCATCACAAGATGGTCCGCCAGGGGCGGAGCGATCTGGAGGCCTTCGAGGCGCGGCACAAGGATTTCCACATGGCGCTGCTGTCGAACTGCCGCTCCCCAATCCTGATGAAATTCTGCAGCCAGCTCTACGATCTGAACATCCGCTACCGGTATCTTGCCGGCAAGGCGCTGGACTACCAGAAGCGCGACGTCTCGGCCGAGCATCAGGCGATCCTCGACGCGGCGGTAGACCGGGACGCCGATCTCGCGGCGGAGCGGCTGCTGAGCCATTACCGTCAGACCGGGGCCTTCCTGAACGGTCTGTTCAGCAAGCAGGCCTCCGGGGACTGAGCGCAGCTCCACCTCTTGTGCCTGGGCCGCAGGCCCGCGCCGCGGATGCGGCGCGACCGCTGCACGGGCTGTGCCCGGTAGCAAGCCCCCCTGCCCGCGCGCTCAACGGGTGCCGATCTGCTCCATCGAGATCTCGCGGCCGAAGATGCGCTCAGCGTTGCGATAGGCGATCTTCTCGGCCACCTCGCGCGGCAGCTTCGACAGCCAGGCGCGGTTGGAGGCGATGATCGCCTCGTAATTGTCCCACTGGCCGTTGACCCAGGTGTCGCTGCCGACCATCAGCCTGTCCTGGAAGGTCAACAGTATGCGTTCCCATTGCGGGTCCAGCCGGTCGCCGCTGCCGAGGATGGCTCGCTCGCGCAGCGAGGTGTCGGCCAGCAAGGTCGGATGATCCGCCATCAGCGCGAAGACCGCGTCGGCCCGTTCGCCGAGCCCGGCATGGGCCCAGATAATCCGGACCTCGGGGTCGAGGCTGTAGAGCCAGCGCACGGGCTCGGCGCCGGAATGGACGTGGAGCGGGATGTCGCGCGCCTTCGCCATCGCGATCACCGCGCGGAAGAGCGCTTCGTCGGAGGTGTCGAGCCGGTGGATGTGAAACTCGCCGATTCCCTCGTGCGGGTAGCGTTCGAGCCGCGCGCGGAGATAGTCCTCCATCCCCTCCGCCTTGGTCCAGTTGGAGGAGCCGGCGTCGCCGTGATAGGGGCGCAACTCCGGCACGATGCGGTTGGGCGCGTGTTCCCAGAGCATGATCGTGCCTTCGTCGGGGGTCGAGGAGACCAGCGCCATCGCCACTCCGGAGCGGTCCATCAGCTCTATGACGCTCTCCACCGGATAGGCGTCCCAGGCCGGCTCCTTGTAATGGACATGGGCGTCGAAGATCGGTAAGTCGGAGACCGCCTCTCCGATCGGCGGCTCGCCCGCGCCGCCCGCGGGCTGCGCCGACGCGCAGGCGGCGGCGAGTATGAGCGGCAGGGCCAGCCCTGCCAGGGAGCGGGAGCGCATGGGTGTCGTCCTTCCGTGCGGGTGTCCTTCGATCCCTGTCAGGCTTCGTGCAGAGGGGCAAGGACCAGGTCGAAATCGACCCGGGAATAGCTGCCCTCGACCTTGCCGGAGAGCGCGAAGCCCTCGGGGAAGGAGCCGGCGGGCTGCGGGACATAGGTCATGACAAGGTCGTCGCGGACACCGAACACGGTGTCCTGGTCGAGATAGGGATCGTCGTCGGGGAAGACCTCGGTGACGAGCTGCCGGTGGCCCGGCGCGGAAACGATGTAATGCAGGTGCGAGGGCCGCCAGGGGTGGCGGCCGGCGGCGCGCAGGATTTCGCCCACCGGCCCGTCGTCGGGCACGGTGTAGCTGACTGGCCGCACGGTGGTGAAGGCATAGCGGCCCTCCCAGTCGCAGGTCATGAGCCCGTGGAAGGAATGGATGTCCTGGTCGGGGTCCTGGCTCGAATACATGCCGTTGGGCGCGGTCTGCCAGATGTCGATCATGGCGCGGGGGATCGGCTTGCCGCTGGTGTCGCGCACCGTTCCCTCGACCAGCAGCACCTCGCCCTCGAAGTCCCGCTTCATGTCGCCGCCGATCTCCAGAGCCGGCGGGTTGGAGACGTGGAACGGTCCGAGCACCGAGGAGGAGGTCGCCTCGGGCGTCGAGTGCATCATGTCGACCAGCGAACTGAGGCCGAGCACGTCCGACAGCAGCACGAACTCGTTGCGCTCCGGTGTGGTGATCCGGCCGGCCCATTCGAGGAACTCCAGCCCCTTGCGCCACTCGTCGTGGCTGAGGTTCACCTCACGGGCGAAGTCGTGGATGTGGCGCGCCAGCGCGATCAGCACTTGCCGGGTGCGCGGATCGGTGTCCTCGCCGAAATAGGCGGCGAAGACCTCGGTGATGTTGTCCTTGGTGACGTTGCGCATGGGACTGCCTTCTAGTTCAGGATGGCGAGGCTGAGCGAGGGGAAGCGGATCAGCAGGATCAGGACGACCAGCATCACCACGGCAAATGGAAATGCCCCGACGAAAACGTCCTTGAGAGAGATCCGTTCGTCGTTCAGCGTGGCCTTGATGACGAAACAGGAGATGCCGAGGGGCGGTGTCAGCAGGCCGATCTCGGCCCCCACGACGGTGACGATGCCGAACCACACGAGGCTCAGCCCCATCGGTTCGATCAGCGGCAGGAACAGCGGCACCACGATCAGAATGATCGAGGAGGTGTCCAGCAGCGTGCCGAGGAAGATCATCAGCACGACATAGAAGAACATCACCCAGAAGAAGCTGAACTGTGCCGCCTCCAGGTAATCGCCGAGCGCGTTGGGCACACCGGCCAGCCCCAGCATCCGGCTGTAGATCGAGGCGGCGGTGATCAGGAACAGGATCGCCGCGGTAATGTGTCCGGTCTCCAGCAACGCGTGCCAGAAGCCGTGCAGCGTGATCCGGCGCCGGGCCACGGCGATGATCAGCCCAAGGGCCGAGCCTGTGGCGCCGGCCTCCACCGGACTCAGCCAGCCGGTATAGATCCCGCCCAGCACGACCACGATCAGAAGCGTGATCGGCAGCGTCTTGTCGGCGATCTCGCGCCAGCTCAGCCACTCGGTCTCATCGAAGGGACGGCCGCCGATATAGTCCGGCGCGAAGCGGCCCATCACCCAGATCCAGCCGACATAGGCAGCCGCCAGCATCAGCCCCGGCACGATCCCGGCCTGGAACATGTCGCCCACCGATTGCTCGGCCACGAAGGAATAGATGATCAGCATCGCCGAGGGCGGGATGATCATGCCCAGCACGGAGGACCCCGCCACCACCCCTACCGCGAAGCGCGGGTTGTAGTCGTACGAGAGCATCTGCGGCACCGAGACCTTGGAAAAGACCGAGGCCGAGGCGATCGAGGAGCCGGTGACGGCTGCGAAGACCGCGTTGGCGCCGACCGTGGCCATGCCGATCCCGCCCTTCACCTTGCGAAAGCCCGAGTTCATCACCTCGTAGATGTCGCCCCCCAGCCCGGCTCGCGAGACGATCAGCCCCATGAAGGTGAACAGCGGCACCGTGGCGAAGGTGTATTCCATCACGCTGTCGCCCACGGCGATCTTCAGCAGGTTCATCGCCAGGTCGAAATTGTCCCGCATCAGCCAGATCGAGATGAACGACACCACGCCGAGCGCGACGGGGATATAAACCCCGATATAGACCAGCACCACGATCGCTGCGACCGAGGCGAGGCCGATCTCCATGGGACTCACGAGAGATCCTCTTCTTCATGTTCGGGAATGTGCACCAGCTCGAAATTGTCCTCGCGGAGCGCGATCTTCAGCAGCAGGACCAGCGCGCAGAGCACCGCGCTGAGAAAGATCACCAGCTTGATCGGCCACCAGGGTGCTGTGAACACGCCGGGGATGCCGAAATAGTCCCGGGTCTCCAGCATCTCGGTGAATTCCGGCCAGATCGCGATGGCGATCAGCGTCATGAACACCGCCGAGACCGCGTTGATCGCCTGACGGATGATGTTGTGGGTGCGCGGATAGCGGCTGCCCAGCACCGTCAGGAACCCGTCGGAGCGGGTCAGCCGGTTGACCCGGATGACGTCTGGCAGTTGCAGGAAGACGATCAGCACCATCGAGAATTGCACCACCTCGACCGCACCGAGGAAGGGCTTGTTGAAGACGCCGCGCGCGATCACGTCGAAATTGACCACCAGCACCAGCAGCAGCACCACAATGGTGCCAACGGCATTCGCCGAGATGGCGATGCCGCTGGCCAGTCTGGACAGGCCGGTCGCGAGGGTCTTGAAGGTCCCGTTCGTCATGTGAGTGGTTCCGGCCTGTCAGGTATCAGTTGGTCGGCCCGGCCGTCCAGTCACGGACCGGTGCGTAGCCGGCGTCGCGGAGCTTGCCGAGATAGGCATTCAGCATCTCGGTGCCGGGCTCGCCCGCGTCATCGAGTTCCTTGGCCCATTCCGCCGCGATGTTGGGCATTGCCTCGGCCCAGGCCGCCCGGTCCTCGGGGCTCAGCTCGACGATGGTGCCGCCGGCGGCGACGTAGGCGTCCATGCTCTCGCCCGCGCGCTCCATCGCGATGCCGGCCACGTGGTCGCGATAGAGCACCGCCACCTCCTGCAGCACGCCCTTCGCCTCGTCGGGCAGACCGTCCCAGTAATCCTTGTTGACGGTGATCGTCTTGGTGTTCACCGCGCCGAGATCGGCCTTCAGCATGTAGGGCGCCACCTCCGCCATCTTGAAGGTCTGAGCCGCTTCCGGCCAGAGCAGGGCGAAGTCGGTCATGCCGGTCTGGACCATGTTGTAGAAATCGGTCAGACCGCCGCGCACACCCGCCGCATCCGGAATACCTTCGAGGTAGCGCAGGTTCATGCCCGCCCCTGCGACCTTGCCGCCCTCGATATCCTTCAGCGAGGCGATCTCGTTCTTCGAGAACAGCTGGTAGGAGTCCAGCACCACGCCGGTCGCCAGGTAGACCTGGTTCTGTGCCTCGAACTCCTTCTGCATGGTCGGGAATTCCTTGGCGATCTCGTCCACCGCCCGAGCCACCGCCACGGAATCGGCCGCCACGAAGGGCGTCACCGCCGAGATCGCCTGGCTGGGCAGCTTGGAGCTGTGGAAGATCGTGGTGACGACCCCGATATCGCCCAGGCCCAGCTTGATCCCGTCGAGCACGCCGCCCGGCTTGACGATGGAGCCGCCGTAGCTCTCCTGCCATTCCATTTCGTAGTTGCCGGTCTCCGCCAGGCGCTTGTCGACCTCGGGGATGAAGAAGTCGGTGAACTCCTGCACCCACAGCGCCTTGGCCGGGTAGCCGTCGATCACCACCGCGGTGATCTTCTCGGCGGCCAGCGCCGGGGTTGTCAGGGCAGTTGCCGCAAGAAGCCCGAGGGCTGCGGCCTTGGTCCGGATATTGATCATCATGTCCTCCCTTGATGTCACGTTCAGCGTCAGTTCCGGCGCCAGCGGATATCCAGTTTCGTTCCGGCGCCTTCGAAAAGTTTGGAGATCGCGCAGTACTTTGCGGTCTCCGCAGCCACCCGGTCCAGCTCCTCCGCGCTGGCCGGGCCGTCGGCGGTCACCTGCAGCCGGATCGCGGTGAACGGCACCGCCACCTCCTGCTGAAGCAACACGCCCCGGCGGTCGAAGTCGACCTCCATCTCGAAACCCAGCTGCCCGATATCCACCCCGAGCGCCTCGGCGCATTTGTGGCCGATGGTGTTGGTGCAGCCGATCAGCGCCGCATAGGCCGTTTCGGTCGGCGAGAACCCGCGGTTGGTGCCGCCACGCTCCACCGGCTCGTCGATCTCGGCCGTCAGGTCGCGCACCGCCACCTCCACGTGGGAATGGCTGCTCGCCGTCCCCCGCATCCGCACCGTGACCTGACTCTTCTGGCGAATGGCCATCGCGCGCCCTTAGACGAATCTGCAGACCCGGTCGAACGGGAACCGCGGCAGCTTCTGGAACAGCGCCGTCTCGTCCGCGTAACCGAGGTTGAGCAGAAAGTTGGATCTCAGCGTGGTGCCGGCGAAGAACGCCTCGTCCACGATCTCGTTGGAAAAGCCCGACATCGCCCCGGTGTCGAGGCCCACGGCCCGCGCAGCGATCATGAAATAGGCCGCCTGCAGCGTCCCGTTGCGGAACGCCGTGGTCTCCGAATGCGCCGGTTTCCCCTCGAAATGCGGCCGGCGGTCCTCGTGCGGAAACAGGAACGGCAGCTCTTTCCAGAATTCGAGGTCATGGGCGATGATCACCGTCACCGGCGCCGACATCATCTTCTCCACGTTTTTCGCCTTCAGGGATGTCGCCAGCCGCGCCTTGGCCTCGGGGCTCTCCACGAAGACGAACCGCGCCGGGCAGCAATTCATGCTGGTCGGCCCGCCGGCGGCGATCTCGTAGACCTCCTCCAGCAGCGCGCGCGGAACCGGGCGATCGGTCCAGGCGTAGTGCGAACGGGCGTCGCGCAGGATCAGGTCTATCGCGGCGTCGTCCAGCCGCTCGCAGGCGGCGCGCAGCTCACGCACCCGCTCCTGCGCCGCGGTCCGCGCCCGGGCCAAAGCCTCTCCAGTCAGCGCATTCACTCGGCCGCCTCCGTATGTGCGATGTCCTCCTCGGCCACGATCGGGCTCGCGCAGATCCCGATGCCCTCGATCTCCGCCTCTACCGTCTCGCCCGGGCGCAGCCAGCGCGGCGGGGTCTTGGCATGACCAACCCCCGGCGGCGTGCCCATTGCGATCATGTCGCCCGGCTCCAGCGTGGAATACTCGGAAACCGTCGCGATCGTCCGCGCCACCGACCACAGCATGTCCGAGGTCGTCGCGCTCTGCAGGATCTCGTCGCCCACACGGCTCTCGATCTTCAGGCCCACCGCCCCCTCGGGCAACTCGTCCGGCGTCACTACGTCCGGCCCGATCGGGCCCGTCGAGTCGAAGTTCTTGCCCGGCGTCCACTGGTGCGTCTTGCGCTGGTAATCCCGCACCGAACCGTCGTTGAAGATCGTGTAGCCGAACACATGCGACAGCGCCTCTTCTTCCGGGATGTGCTTGCCGCCCTTGCCAATGATCACCATCAGCTCGACCTCGTAATCCAGACGCTCGGAGCAGCTCGGACGCACCATCGGTTCGCCTGCCGCCATAAGCGAGGTCTGGCAGCGCAGGAACAGCGCCGGATAGACCGGCACCTCGTAGCCGCCTTCCTTGATGTGATCGACGTAATTCAAGCCAAGGCACACCACCTTGCCGGGCCGCGCGATCGGCATCGCAGGCACAATGCTCGCCGCAGGAACCTTGTCCGCCCGCGAAATCGCCTCCGACAGGGACGCGACATTCACATCCCCCCGGATCAGACCCATCAGATCCGACCCCACAGATTCGTCCAACTCCGACAAACAAACCGCCACGTCACCGTCAACAAGATGAACGCCGAAGCCTGCCTCGCTCGTGCCGACCCTGAATCGCATCCCCGCTCCCTTTCCTGTCTGCTTGCTCAAGTTTTGCTGATTATATTTCCCGTTGTCAAATAAAATCGATATTTTATGATCAACGGGAAAATAAGGAGGAAATCATGCCTACATGGAACGACTACAAACGGCAGGCGCGGGAGCGCGGTGCCCTTGCGTTTGAACTGTTCATCGTCCGCTCGACCCCCGCGAGGCCGCCCGAAGAGCTCGCCGCGATGCTGCCGGAGCACCTCGCCTATCAGGCGAGACAGGAAGCCGCGGGAAACCTCGTGCTGGCCGGACCGGTCTCGGACCCCACGGGTGATATGCTCCAGGGCGAGGGATTGATCATCTATCGCGCCGAATCGCTGGAGGCGGCGCGTGCGCTGGCCGAGGCGGATCCGATGCACGCCTCAGGGGCCCGCAGCTTCGACATCCGGCGCTGGCTGGTGAACGAAGGAAACCTGACCCTCTCGGTCGGGCTGTCCGGCCAGCGCGTCACCCTGAGCTAGCCTGGCCACGCGCATGTCCCGGCACCCACCCCGGCCACGCCAGGCCACACGTTCCTTGTCCCCAGTTCCGGGAGTTTCAACATGACACTTCTCGCCGATCTCCTCTCGACGGTTTTCGAACGCCGCTACCGCGAACTGGTGCCGAACCGACGTGACGGGCGCAGCCCCGAGCAACTCGCGCGCGCCCTTGTCGGGGCGACCGGCGAGATCTCCGGCCGCGCGCTCACCTCCGAGATACTCGCCCGGTTCCGCACCATGTCGGACGATGAAAAGCGAAGCTTTTTCCGTCACATCGCGACCGACATGAATATCGATCCCGAGGCTGTTCGCAGCACGCTCGACGCCTATGAGCACGCGCCTTCCCGGGACAGCTACCGCGCCTTCATCGCCGCCTCGGAGCCACGCCGGCAGGAGCTGATCCGGCGGCTGAACCAGGTGCCGGGAGCCACCGCCGAGCTGGTGCGGATGCGCGCAGACCTGCTGCGTCTCGGACGCGGCGAGCCGGAGCTGGAGGCGCTCGACCTCGATTTCCGGCATCTCTTCTCCTCCTGGTTCAACCGCGGGTTCCTGGTGCTGCGCCCGATCAGCTGGAAGAGCCCGGCAAACATTCTCGAGAAGATCATCGCCTACGAGGCCGTGCACGCGATCGACAGCTGGGCCGACCTGCGCCGCCGTCTGGAGCCGAGCGACCGGCGCTGCTTTGCCTTCTTCCACCCGGCAATGCCGGACGATCCGCTGATCTTCGTCCAGGTGGCCCTCACCCAGGGCATTCCCGGCTCGGTGCAGGCGCTGCTGGCCGAGGATCGCAAGCCGCTGGCCGCCGAGGCCGCCGACACGGCGACTTTCTACTCGATCTCGAATTGCCAGGCGGGGCTGGCGAGCATCAGCTTCGGCAATTCGCTGATCAAGCAGGTCGCGCGCGACCTTGCCGCCGAACTGGGCGGGCTCAAGACCTTCGTGACCCTTTCGCCGATTCCCGGCCTGACAGCCTGGCTGGAGCGCGAGGGGCGCGACTGGAAAGGCGCCGATGCGGCCCGGATGCGCAGCATCGCCGCCGATTACTTGCTCAACGCCAAACGGGCAGACGGCCAGCCCGTCGACCCGGTGGCGCGCTTCCACCTTGGCAACGGCGCCATCGTGCATGACGTTCACGCCAATGCCGACACCTCTGAAAAGGGACTCACGCAATCCGGCGGCACCATGGTCAATTACATCTACAAACTGCCGCAGATCGCGCAGAACCACGAGAAATACGCCACGACGCACGAGGTCATCGCCGCCCCCGCCGTTGTCTCCCTCGCCAACGCGCTGTCCCGATCGAGGGCTTGAGAAAGGTATCCCAATGGCAAACCCGCTCTACGACGAGTTCTTCGGCACCCATGCCGGCAAATCCGCACCCTTCCTGCACCTGCCCGCCGGCGAGACGCTGAGCTACCAGGCCTTCCTCGACATGGCGGCCCGGATCGCCAACGCGCTGGTCGAGATCGGCCTCGCCCCCGGTGACAGGGTGGCCGCGCAGGTCCGCAAGACCCCCGAGGCGCTGGCGCTCTATGCCGCCTGCGCCCAGGCCGGGATGGTCTTTCTGCCGCTCAACACCGCATACACGGTGGACGAGCTGTCCTATTTCGTCGAGGACAGCGGCGCGCGGCTGCTCGTCTGCGATCCGGAGAGCCGCGAGGGGCTTGCCCCCCTTGCGGAACGGCTCGGGACAGCGCTGGAGACGCTCGATGGCGATGGCAATGGCAGCCTTTCGGACCGCGCGCGCCGTCAGCCCGCAGAGTTCGAGACCGTGCCGCGCGACGGCGAGGATCTGGCGGCCTTCCTCTACACCTCCGGCACCACCGGGCGCTCCAAGGGGGCGATGCTGACGCAGAACAACCTTCTGTCGAACGCCCGCACCCTCGTGCGTGAATGGCGTTTCACCTCCGATGACGTGCTGATCCACGCGCTGCCAATCTTTCACACCCATGGGCTCTTTGTCGCCACCAACGTGACGCTGGTGGCCGGGGGCAGCATGATCTTCCTGCCGGGCTTCGACCGCGACCGCATCATCGAGATGATGCCGAAGGCGACCGCGCTGATGGGGGTGCCGACGTTCTACACCCGGCTGCTGGACGATCCGCGGCTGAACCGGGAACTCGCCGCCCACATGCGCCTGTTCGTCTCGGGCTCGGCGCCGCTGCTGGCGGAGACGCATGTCCAGTTCGAGGCGCGCACTGGCCACCGCATTCTCGAACGCTACGGAATGACCGAGACCAACATGAACACCTCGAACCCCTACGAGGGAGAGCGCCGTGCCGGCACGGTCGGCTTCCCGCTGCCCGGGGTCGAGCTGCTGATCACCGACCCCGCCAGCGGCGAGCCCCTGCCATCCGGCGAGGTGGGCCAGATCGAGGTGCGGGGTCCGAACGTGTTCAAGGGCTATTGGCAGATGCCGGAGAAGACCGCCGCCGAACTGCGCGCCAACGGCTTCTTCATCACCGGCGATCTCGGCAAGGTCGACGCCGACGGCTACGTCCATATCGTCGGACGCAACAAGGACCTGATCATTTCCGGCGGGTACAACATCTACCCCAAGGAGATCGAACTGGTGCTGGACGAGCAGCCGGGCGTGCTGGAAAGCGCGGTCATCGGCGTGCCGCATCCCGATTTCGGCGAAACGGTCTTGGGGCTGGTGGTTCCGGAACGAGGGGCGGAGCCGGATCTCGACACGATCATGGAGAGCGTGCGCGGCGCGCTGGCCCGGTTCAAACATCCCCGCCGGCTGCTCGTGATCGACGAGTTGCCGCGAAACACAATGGGCAAGGTCCAGAAGAACATGCTGAGGGATCAATACCAGGACATGTTCACTCACGCCTGAGCTCTCAGGAAACCAATTGTGTGTCAGCGGCTTGCATGCACCTGCTGACACACCACATCAAGCGAATGGCGCGCGCCGTGAAAATGGCTGCGCTGTTCTGGCCAGCACCATGCCAATGATCTCCGGATTGACGGAACGCGCGCCGTGCAGCTTGATGTGCTGCACCTGCCCGCCCGCTGCGCGCGCGATCGCCCGGACCATGCCAAGCTGATGGCGCACGAGGTTGCCGAGATTCTCGCCCGCTATGTCCATGCGTCGGCGACAGAAGCCCTGCAGGTCGGGGAATACGGGATGCACACCGCCGCCCACGTCGCCTGCCACCGCAACGGCCATGACGTCCCAGTCGCCGGCGTGCAAGCCGCAGGCTATGTTGGTCGAGGTCACGATGTTGAGCAGCGCCGTATCGTTCCCAATCGGCAAGGAGCCGAAGCCCGCGCCCATGTCCGCACTCGGATCGTTCCTTTACAGGTCGTCGCCCGCGGTCACGCCGCTTACGAGTTGAAAGGCGAGCAGGTCGCGAATGTCTTCCACCTGCCGGATCAACGGACTGAGGCCGCCGCGCAGGCCCGCCCTCCGTTGGGCCTCGGCCCGCTCGATCGCCCTCGCCTCCTGCCGCGTCGCGAACACGAACCGCAGCGACGTGCCGGCGCTGGCCTGCGCCACGCGCGGCAGGTCCGCCGGCAGCACCGTGCCGATCCGGGGATAGCCTCCCGTGGTCTGGCATTCCGCGAGTAGCACGAAAGGCGTGCCGTCGCCGGTGATCTGCACGTCGCCGGGCACGATCACTTCCGACAGCACGCTCAGGCCGGTCTCGTCGTGGAACCCGGGGCCATCGAAGAGCAGCCGCACGCCCATCCGGTTGCCGCGGGTGTCGCGGTGAAATTCCGTCGCCTGGAACCGTTTCAGTTCCGCCTCGGGGAAGCGTTCCGTCTGGAGGCTCGGCACGAGGCGCACCGTCCCGCCTTCGAACCGAGGCTGCGGGTCGAGCCGGTACCCGACCTGGGCGCGCGTATCCGGGCCGACCGGAAGCTCGCATCCGGAATGCACCGGGCCAAAGATGCCCGCCGCAAGATGCGCGGACCGGGAGCCGAGGCGCTCGGGCGTCGCGATCCCGCCGCCGACGTGCAGATAGCCATAGCTGCCACTCTCCGCCCCGCCGATGGCAAGCCTCGCGCCCTGCGGCAGCAGGTGGCTCGCGTTCCAGGCGAGGCGCACCCCGTCGAGCCGCGCCCGCATCGGCGCGCCGGTCAGCGCGATGCGCATGTCCTCGGTCGCCTCGAACTCGCCGCCCATCCCCACCATCTCCAGCGCCGCGAGCCCCTCGGGCTGGCCCAGCAGCACCGCGCCCTCGGCCAGCGCCAGCCGGTCCGCCGCGCCACCACGGGAGACGCCGGAGACGAGGTATCCCGGCCGGCCAAGATCCTGCACGGTCAGGTTCGGCCCGCCACGGTGGATGATCAGCGCCCGGCTCACGGCAATGCCTCCGCCGTTGCGCCGCCGTCCGGCCCCGCGGTGCGGACCTTCTCCAGCAGCTCGGGCGCGACCGGGTCGAACAGCACCTCGTCGCCGGGCCGCAGCACGAAGGGCGTGTCGCTCTCGGGACGGAAGGCGCGAAAGGCCGTTTGCCCGATGTGACGCCAGCCGGTCGGGGTCGGCACCGAGAACAGAACGAGCTGCCGGATCGCGACGGCCAGCGCGCCGATCGGCACCTTGTCGGTGAGCGCCGTCTGGCGCGGGATATTCCAGGCCTCGTCCAGCTCGCCAAGGTAGGGCTGGCCGGGCGCGAAGCCGATGGTCTGCACCCGCACCCGGGTTGCGGAGACCGACCGGATCGCCGCCTCGGGCGTCATCCCGGCCGCCGCGGCGGCCTCATCGAGCTGCGGCGCGAGCGCGGTGCCGAAAACGGTCGGGATGCGCCAGAGCCTGCGACCGTGCGGCAACGGGCGCTCATACCAGTCGTCGGAGGCCAGCAGCGCCTCGACGCCGCGCTGCAACGGCGCGAGATCGCCGTGGAGCAGGTCGAACCGCAGGTAGGTGGACACCAGCGAGGTCGAGGTTTCCTCGATCCCCGGCGGGCCTTCCCGGTCGAGCGCATCGCGAAAGGCAAGCGCCGCGCGGTTGGCGGGCTCGCTCAGCCGGTCGCCAAAGCTGACCAGCAACCCGTCGACCCCGACGGGTCGGACCCGCGGGAAGCGCGGGTCACCTTCTTTGGCGATCCTGTCCTGCATAATCCGTCCGTCAGTCGCGAGAGGCAAAAGGCCGGATCACTCCAGCGCATTGGGGAGGAAGAGCGCGATCTCCGGCACCACGATCAACGCCGCCGCCATGGCGAGCATGGCGAGGATGTAGGGGATCGTTCCCAGCATGACTTCGCTCATCGTCCCGCTCTTGCGCGCGCCCTGCACGACGTAAAGGTTCAGCCCCACCGGCGGGGTGATCAGCGCCATCTCGATCAGCACGATCATCAGGATGCCGAACCAGATCGGATCGTAGCCCATCTCGACCACGATCGGCACGATGATCGGGATCGTCACGACCATCAGCGACAGCGTCTCGATGAAGAAGCCGAGCACGATGTAGATGCAGACGATCACGAGGATGGTCATGAGCGGCGACAGGCCGAGCCCGCCGATGAAGGCCTGAAGCTCGCGGCCGATTCCGGCGGAGGCCAGGGTGAAGTTCAGGAAGGAGGCGCCGATCACGACGAGCATGATCATCGAGGTGATCTTGATGGTGCCGAGGATGCTCTGGGAGAACATCTGCAGGCTCACGCCGCCGAAGATCGCGGCAATGACGATGGCGCCTGCCACGCCCACGGCGGCGGCCTCGGTCGGTGTGGCCCAGCCGTTGTAGATGGAGCCGATGATGACCGTGAAGAGCAGGATGATCGGGATCAGCTCGGCCAGTGCTCGCAGCATTTCTGAAAACGGGAAGAACCGGCGTTCGCCGCCGAGGCTCGGTCGGATCGCGCAGATGATCATGGTGATTACCACAAAGGACAACGCCAGCGCGATCCCAGGCACGAGGCCTGCGAGGAAGAGCCGCGGGATCGAGGTCTGGGTCAGGAATCCGTAGACGATCAGGTTGATCGACGGCGGGATCATGATGCCGAGCGTACCGCCGGCGGCGATGGCGCCGGAAAAGAGCTTGGGGTCGTAGCCCAGCTTTTCGGCCTGCGGCATGGCCACGGTGGCAACGGTCGCAGCGGTGGCAACAGAGGAGCCGGAAGTGGCCGAGAACATCGTCGCCGTGGCGATATTGGCATGGACCAGCCCGCCGGGCAGCCAGCTCACCCAACGGTCGAGCGCGGCATAGGTCCGCGTGGCGATCCCGCTTCGCACCAGGATCTCACCCAGCAGAACGAAGAACGGAATGGCGATCAGGGTGGCGTTGTTGGAGGTGGACCAGACGAGGTTTCCCAGGCCCTTCATCAGCGGGAACGGGCTGAAGAAGGTGTCGATTCCGAACCCGAGCAGGAACAGCACGATCCCCACCGGGATCGACAGGCTCAGGAGCGCCAGGAGGCCGAAGGTCAGGTAGCCGATCATTTGAGCGCATCCACTTCGCCAAAGGTGCCGATGGCGTGTTCGGAGCGTTCGAACTCGCCGCGGGAGACCAGCCAGGCCGCCGCCAGGAAGGTGAGCCAGGTGCTCAGCGCGAACCAGACCCAGCCGGCGAACCACGGCGCCTGCACAAGCGCCAGGGGTGTTTCCAGCGGCGTGTTGGCACGCGAACTGTTTGCCAGGGACCTCTCCAGCACCGGCCAGGAACGGACCGCGATGAGCGAGATCACCCCGGCCATGGAGGCCATCGCCAGCAGGTCGAAGAGAGCGCGGCCGCGTGCCCGGACGCGGCTGCGCAGGATGTCGATGCGGACATGACCCAGTTCCATCAGGGCGTAGCCCATGCCCCATGAGGTCGCGATCGCCATGACGTAGCCGCTGATCTCGTCGGTGCCGCCGAGCGATGAGCCCAGCTGGCGCAGAACGATGTCGGTCAGCACGAAGGCCACGCAGGCCAGCAGAAGGACCCCGACAAGCAGTGCCACCCAGCGGTTCGCCGTGCGAAGCCGCACCAGTATTGCCTCGGCCATCGGGGTCCCCTGTCTGTCAGATCACTTGGCCATGACGGTCACGCCGACCGTCGCGCCCACGGAGTCGTTCCAGCGCGCGGCCCAGTCGTCGCCGGCGCGGCTCGCCCAGTCGGGAAGCACCTCGTCCACCAGCACGGCGCGGGCCTTCTCGAAATCGGCCTCGGAGACCTCGACCAGCGTCATGGAGCGGGCATCGCCCGATGCACATTCGCCGTTACCGGTCAGGCAGGCGATGTCGCTCACGAGCGCGTTCTGGGCGCTGGCCCAGGCCGGATCCTCGAACTCGGCCTTGATCGTGTCGGCGATCAGCGCCTGCGTGTCGGCGTCGAGCCCGTTCCACTTGTCGAGGTTGACCGCGGTCACCACGCTGTCCCAGCCGCCGAGCGGGATCGGCAGCAGATGGGTGGAGACCTCCCACCAGCCGGCGCTGTAGCCCGAGCCGGCGCCAGTCACAGCGCAATCCACCACGCCCTTTTGCAGCGCGCCGGGCACTTCGGAGAAGGCGACGTTCACGCCTTCGGCGCCGAGCGCCTCGAGGAACTTGGCCGTCATCCGGCCGGAGGCGCGAACCTTGAGCCCCTGCAAGTCGTCGAGGCTGGAGACCTCGGCGTTGCAGAACACGACCTGCGGCGGATAGGGCGCGATGGCCAGCACGTGGCTGTTGAAGCGGGTGTTGTAGATGTCCTCGACCATCGGGCGGGCGGCGTCGACCATGGCGCGTGCCTCGTCGGCGGTCAGCGCGAGCAGCGGCACGTCGAGCCCTTCCAGTTCCGGGGCGTCGGCGACTGCATAATCGGCCACGGTCATCGCCACGTCGTAGACGCCGTCGCCCAGCAGGCGGAACACGTCGCCGACGCCGAGGTTCATCTGGTCATGGGTGGTCAGCGCGACCTCGAGGTTGCCGCCGGAGGCAGCGGGCAGCGTCTCGCTCCAGAAGGGCGCCTCGTATTGCTTGTGCAGCGGAAGGCCGGACCAGCTTCCGACGACCGAAAGGGTCTCGGCCGCGGCGGGCGCGGCCAGCGCCATCGTCATTCCGAGGATGGTGAGGATACGTGTCATGCGGGTTCTCCTTGTTGGCTCTTTGTGTCGTTGTTGTTGGCGGAGGCGCAGACGGGCACCTCCGCGTCTTCGGGTATGTCGGTGACGAGCATATGCCCCGGCTTGTGGGTGATGCAGAGCGGCACCCGGGCCGCCTCGATCGCCACCTGCGGGGTCACTCCGCAGGCCCAGAACACCGGCACCTGGCCTTCGGGCACCGGCACCGGGTCGCCCCAGTCGGGCTTCGTCACATCGGCGATGCCGATCGCGGCCGGATCACCGGCATGAACCGGCGCGCCATGGGCCAGCGGGAAGCGGCGCGAGATCGCGGCGGCGGTCTCCACCATGCCGGGCTCGACAAAGCGCAGGCTCACTACCATCTTGCCGGAGAACGGTCCGGCGGGGACGGTGTCGATGCTGGAGCGGAACATGGGAACAGTGGTGTCGTTCTCGATGTGCCAGAGCGGAACGCCGGCCTGCATCAGCGCGTCCTCGAAGGTGAAGGAACAGCCCAGGGCAAAGGCCACCATGTCCTCCGTCCAAAGGTCGGAGATGTCGGTGGCGCTGCCTGCGAGCTTGCCGTCGCGATAGATGTTGTAGGCGGGCACGTCGGTGCGGATGTCGATGTCCGCGCCCAGCGTCGTCATCATCGGATTGCCGGTGTCGGACACGCCCACCAGCGGACATGGCTTGGGGTTGCGCTGGCAGAAACGCATGAAATCGAGCGCGTGGCTTTCCGGGAGGATCGCGATGTTGGTCTGCAGATACCCGGCCCCGAGCCCGGCAGTGTGCGAGCCATAGCTGCCCGAACGGATCTCCCCGCGCAGCGTGGCAAGATCGCTCTTCCTCAACCGTTGATATGCGTCGGTCATCTCGGCCCCCAGTTATCAGGTTAGCGTGAACAGTGGGCTCTATAAAATCAAATCGGAAAATTTTCTAAGCAGCGATCACGTATTGTTATCACCCGCAAAGCCTTCAGCGACCTCCTGTGCAATCTGCGCCGCGGTTTCGTGCAGGTGGCTGTTCGGAGCCCCGATATAGGAGGCAGAGAAGACCAGCGGCGGCGGAACCCAGCCCGGATCGAACTCCCGCACTGTTCCGGCCCGCACATGCGGGTCGCCCAGCGCCTTGGGCAACGCCGCGACTCCGAGACTCGCTTCGACCAGCCGGAAGCAGGCGGAGAGCGAAGAGGACGGGAAGATCGAGACCCCCGGCCCCACCCGCTCCAGCAACATCTTGCGCAGCTCTCGGTAGGGCCGGCTGTTGCGCGGATAGGTCAGGACCGGCGCGCGCAGGTAGTCCGCCACGTCGGCATGGTGCGGCGCATCGGCCGAGACGTACCAGCGCAGATCGAACCCGGGCAGCGCGATATTGTCCACGGTGTATTCCGAGACCGGCCCGAGCAGCACCGCGAGGTCGATCAGCCCGTCCAGCAGCGCCGCCCGCAGGTTGGTCGAGACGTCGACGTTCACCTCGATCTCGAGCCGCGGATAGCGTTCGTGGAGCCGGGCGATGAAATCCGGCAGCCAGCATTGCACGATGGTCTCCGCCACGCCGATCCGCAGCCGACCGTCCAGCCCGTCCGGCGGGATCACGTCGCGCTCGACCATGTCGGTCAGGTGCTCGAACTGCACCGCGTAGGATTGCAGAAGCTCGCCCCGCTTGGTCAGCCGCATGCCGCCCGACGTGCGCTCGAAAAGCTCCGCGCCGAGGCTCTCCTCCAGCGCCTTGATCCGGGCGGTGACCGCAGGCTGGGTCAGGTTCAGCCCGTCCGCCGCGCGGCGTACGCCGCCGAGCCGGACGACCGAGAGAAAGGTTTCGAGGTGCTGCAGGTTGATTCTCGCCATGGGTGCAGAATGCCAAGCCGCGCGCCCCTTGCCGACCGGAAACCTGTGGCGAAGTTCGACCGGCCCGCACGCGTGCCATTGCACATCCGGCGCGCCCGCATCACTTTGGGCGCGCCTCCGCCACGCCGAGGGCGGCCACGAAGCAACCAGGAAGGAACGCGCCATGCTGCAATTCGAGACCGAGGACGGGACACTCGGCGTCGAGCTTACGAAACTCACCGTCGCGGGCTGGACCGGGCGCGATCAGGCCGCGGTGCAGCACCATGTCGAAGAACTGGCCGCGATCGGCGTGCCGCGCCCTTCGACCACGCCACTGTTCTACCGGGTCTCGCCGGCGCTCGCGACTCAGGCGCCCGAGATCGCGGTTCTCGGCGCGGAGACCTCGGGCGAGGTCGAGCCGCTCCTTGTCCGCAGCGGCGGCGTGCTCTGGATCGGCCTGGCCTCGGACCATACCGACCGGGGACTGGAGGCGCATTCGGTCGCCCACTCGAAACAGATCTGCGCCAAGCCGGTCTGCGGCAAGCTCTGGCGTTTCGACCACGTGGCCGACCGGCTGGACTCGCTGCAGCTCCGCTGCTGGATCGAGGAAGACGGGGCGCGCAAAGCCTATCAGGACGGTACGCTCGCCAATATCCTGCCGCTCGCGACGCTGCTCGAGAAAGCCCCGCTCGCCGATGGCGAGGCGATGGTCTGTGGCACCCTGGCGGCGATCGGAGGTGTCCGGCCGGCGGCGCGCTACGAGATGGAACTGGCGGATTCCGAGCTGGGGACGTTGGGGCTGAGCTACGCGGTCAAGACCTTGCCGGTCGTGAGCTGACGCGAGACTCGGGCGCGCTGTCTGCCGCGCGCCCGTAGACGCCTCAGCCCTCGCGCGACGGTGCCGCCGGTACGACCCTGCCCCGAAGCCGAAGCGACGCGACCAGCGCCAGCAGCGCAAGCCCCGCTCCGGCCAGGAAGGTCCACTCGGCGCCAAAGGCATCCCAGAGCCCGCCCGCGATCACGCTCGCGGCGAGCAGTGCCATGCCGGTCACCAGGTTGAACATCCCGAAGGCCGTGCCGCGCAATTCCGCCGGGGCGCTGTCGGCCACCAGCGCCGAGAGCAGTCCTTGCGTGAAACCCATGTGCAGCCCCCAGAGCACCACCCCGCCCATCACCCCCGCGAGCCCCGGCGCGAGGGCGAGCACCAGGTCTGCCGCCACCAGCAACTGGAGCCCGAGGATCAGGAGCGTCACCCGGTCTCGTCCGTCCGACAGCGCCCCCACGGGATAGGCCGAGAGCGCATAGGCGACGTTCAGCACCACCAGCACCAGCGGCACGAACATCAGCGAGAGCCCGCCGGATTGCGCGCGCAGGATCAGGAAGGCTTCGCTGAACCGCGCCAGCGTGAACACGGCCGCGACGGCGACCACCCACCAGTACGTCCGCCCGAGGCTGGCAAGCTCCGCCCGCGCCAGCGGGTTACGAACCTTGCGCAGACCCTCCGGCCGCGCCGGCTCGCGCACCACGAGCAACAGCAACGCCACCGCCGCGAAGGCCGGCACCACGGCCACCCAGAAAACGCGCGTGAAGTCGTTCGCGAAGAGCCACATCAGCCCGATCGCCAGCAATGGGCCGATGAAGGCGCCGGCCGTGTCGAGCGACTGCCGCAGCCCATAGGCCGCGCCGCGCAGCTCGGGCGGCGCGAGATCCGCCACCAGCGCGTCCCGCGGAGCGCCGCGGATGCCCTTGCCCACCCGGTCGACGAAGCGCGCGGCGACAAGCCAGCCGACGGAGGGGGCCAGCGGAAACACCGGCTTGGTAACAGCGGCCAGCCCGTAGCCGAGCGCGGCCAGTTCCTGGCGCCGGCCGATCCGGTCGGAGAACGCGCCGGAGAAGACCTTGGTGATCGCCGCCGTCGCCTCGGCGATGCCCTCGATCACGCCCACGGTCAGGGCCGTCGCGCCGAGCCCAACCACGAGGTAGACCGGCAGCAGAGCGTGGATCATCTCGGAGGAGACATCCATCAGCAACGACACCAGCCCGAGCGCCCAGATCCCGGCCGGCAGCCTGCGCCAGACGCGGGGCTGCTTGACGGGGTCAGCCATCTGCCCGCCCGGTCATCACCCGGTCGGCCATGACGTGGTCGCGCGCGACCGACATCGACTTCAGGATCGCGAAGACAGTGTCGCCGGGCGCGAGCGCCAGCGAGGCGATGGCCCGGCGGGTGACGCGGGCGAGCAGTTCGTCCTCGCCGATCGCCACGCGCACCATGACACCGGGCCCATCGCCCGGGGTCACCGCGGCCACCCTGCCCTCAAGGATGTTCTGCGCCGAGAGCCCCTCGGGGTGGCTGCGCGACAGGATCACCTCGTGAGCGAGAATGCGCATCCGCAGCCGCTGTCCCGGCTCCGCCTCGATCCGCGGCAGCCAGATCGGCCCGCCGGCGCTGTCGAGCCGGCTGGTGCCATCCTCCTCCTGCGCGACGAAACGCGCCGAGAGCATGGCCGCGACCTCGCGCAGCCCGAGTTGACGCAGCGCCGCGGGGTCAGACATGACCTCGGCCGTCGATCCGTTCGCGATGCTGCGCCCCCGGTCGAGCACCAGCATCCGGTCGGCGAGCAGTTGCGCCTCCCCGATGTCGTGGGTCACCAGGACCACCGGCATTGCGAGGTGCCGGCGCAGCGCGACAAGCTCCTCGTGCAGCCGCTCCCGCGTGGCCCGGTCCACCGCAGAGAAGGGCTCGTCGAGCAACAGGACCTCCGGCTTGCGCGCCAGCGCCCGCGCCAGCGCCACGCGCTGCTGCTGGCCGCCGGAGAGCTCGGCCGGCAAGCGGTCTCCCAGCCCGTCGAGATGCACCAGCCCCAGAAGCCGCTCGGCTTCGGCCCGCCGTGCGTCTCGCGGCAGGTCGTCGATGGCCGCGGCGACGTTGCCCGCGGCGCTCATGTGCGGGAAGAGCGCGTAGCTCTGGAACACCACGCCGGCGCGGCGGCGATGGGGCGGCAGGCTCAGGCCGCGCACGGTATCGAGCCAGACGGCACCGCCGACCGTGACCCGGCCCGCCGCCGGTTGCCAGAGCCCGGCAATGGCCCTCAAAGTCGTCGTCTTGCCCGATCCGGACGGACCTACCAGCGCCAGAAGCTCCCCCTGCCCAACCTCGAAAGCCAGGTCGAGCGGGATCGGCGCTTCGGCCCGGACCTCCACCCGCAGCATCATCCGCCAAGCCTCCGTCCGACGCGGGCCGAAAGCGCGAAAGTCGCCGCGATGGTGGCCAGCGAGATCGCCACGAGGACCGCCGACATCGTCGCGGCCGCACCCATGTCGAAGGCCTGCACCCGGTCGTAGATGGAGATCGCGATGGTCCGAGTCTCGCCCGGGATCGAGCCGCCGACCATGAGCACGATGCCGAATTCACCAAGCGTGTGAGCGAAGGTCAGCATCATCGCCGTCATCAGCCCTGGCCAGGCCAGCGGCAGCTCCACCCGCCAGAGCGACTGCCAGGGCGACAGGCCGGAGCAGGCCGCGGCCTCCCGCAACTCGACCGGAATGGCCTCGAACCCCCGCTGGGCCGGCTGGATCGCGAAGGGAAGGTTGAAGACCGCCGAGGCGACCACCAGCCCGGTGAAACTGAACACCAGTTGCTCTCCGAATAGCTGCTGCCAGAGCGCCCCGACCGGCGAGCCGCGCCCGAGGGCGACCAGCAGGTAGAATCCGAACACCGTCGGCGGCAGCACCAGCGGCAGCATCACCAGCGCCTCCACCGCGCCCCGGCCCGCGAACCGCCGGTAGGCCAGCAGCCGCCCCATCGCGATCGAGACCGGCAGCAGCAGTGCCACGGTCCAGAGCGCCAACCGCAGCGAGAGCCAGAGGGCGGTCCAGTCCACCGCCGCTACTCCGGCAGCTCGAACCCGTAGCGCGCAAGGATCTCGCGCGCGGGCGGCGACTGGACATGGGCGTAGAAGGCCTCCGCGACCGGCCCCGCCTCCGGCAGCAGCGCCATGCGCTGACGCAGCGGCTGGTGCCATTCGGCGGAGATCAGCGCGAAATCGCCCTGTTCGGCCAGTTGCGGAGAAAGTGCCAGCGAATGCGCGATGATGCCGCCCTCGGCGTTGCCGGAGAGCGCGAATTGCGCCGCCTGGCTGACGTTCTCGCCCAGCACCAGATAAGACTGCAGCGGCTCCCAGAGACCGGCGTGCTGCAACACCTCCTTCGCGCGCATCCCGTAGGGCGCGTGGTCGGGGTTGGCGATGGCGAAACGGCGCAGACGGTTCTCGGTCAGCACTTCCCGCAATTTCTCCAGCGTGCCATCCGCCGTCAGCGTCGAGCCCTTGGGAACCGCGATCACCACGCGCCCCTCGGCATAGAGCAGCCCCTCGTCCCGGGTCAGCCCGTCGCGGGCCAGATCCAGAACGAACTGCTCGTCGGCGGCCATGAACATCTGGAACGGCGCGCCCTCGCGGATCTGTCGCGCCAGGTTGCCGGTTGCCCCGAAGGAGAGCCGCAGCCCCTGCCCAGTAGCGGCCTCGAACCCGGCGGCAACCTCCTCCAATGCGAACCGCAGGTCGGAGGCTGCCGCGATCACCGGCGCCGGCTCCTGCGCCCGGACGCGGCTTGCGAACAGGATGGCGCCGAAGGCAAGGCTCGCGGCACCGAAACGTCGGCGTGTCAGGATCATGCGGGCTCCGGTCAGGTGCATCCGTTCGCGACTATCGAAGAGCCCGCCGCGCGGGTCAATTGTTATTTCCCACCGGGAATATCCGTCGTCAGATGCCGCAGCGCCTCGATCTCGGCGCCTCCGGCGGCGGCGGCCTTGGCCTCGAACTCGCGGTAAAGCCGCAGCACCTCGCGCCCGGTGTCGGTCAGCACCGCGCCGCCGACGCCCGGCCCGCCGCGCGCGCTCTCGACCACCGACGCACGGAACATGCCGTTCATGGTCTCGACCAGCGTCCAGGCCCGCTTGTAGCTCATTTTCATCTCGCGCCCGGCCGCGGCGATGGAGCCGGTGCGGTCGATCCGCTCCAGCAGTTCCGCCTTGCCCGGTCCCATCATCTCGTCCTCGCCAAAAACGATACGCAGGCGGAGGCGTGGGGGATCGGATGGCGCAGTCATGGCAAAAGCATATCCGCACTTCCGCCGCGGCTGGCAAGGCCAGGGCGCTGCATCACTCCCTGCGGCAGCCGAGGCCGTATTCGTCGCCGCACCAGGCCTTGAGCCGCTCGCTGTCCTCCGCGCTCCATCCTTCGGGCTCGGTCACGGCGACCCAGGGCTCGATGTAGTCGCGGGCCGCATAGTTGTGGCCGAAGCCGCTGGGCACGGCCAGCGCAAGCGCCATGTCGAGCGCAAGCTGCAACTGCGTGACAACTGGAATGAACCTCATCGCCGGCGAGACATCCGGCGCGCGCGGTTCGCGCATCCACTGCGGCGCGCGCCAGACAGAGGCCGGCTCGTAAAAGACGATGGCGTCGGAAGCATGTTGCAGAAACACGACCCGCAGCCTGCCCCAGGGCCCCGGCGTCCGTTCCAGTCCGCCGAACTGCGAGGCGAAGCGCACGAGGCTTCCTTCGCCGACTTCGGGCAACACGTAGGGCGTGCCGGGATTGCGTGCCGCCACCGCGTTCCGCCAGTGCTGCGATGGGAACGGCGGGCCGGTCCAGAGCGCGCCGTCGATCGGGTCGTCCAGCATCCGGAAGATGTTGAAGGAATACATAGACGACCAGGCGCCGAGGCTGATCCCGTGCATGTAGAGCCGCGGCCGCCCCTCCGGCGGCAGGGACTTCCAGTGGTCATAGACCACGCGCATCGTTGCACTGGCCTGTTCGAGCCCCGATTGCGTCTCGAAGATCAGCGCAAGCGGCGATTGCAGGTAGGAATACTGGACGGCGACAGTGGCGATGTCGCCACCATGCATGAACTCCAGCGGCTCGTGACCGCCCGGGTCGAGCCAGCCGGTGCCGGTCGGACTGGCCACGATCAGGACCTTGCGGTCGAAAGCCCCGAGACGCTTCATCTCCTCCAGCGCCAGCTCCGCCCGGGCCTGCGGTTCCTCGGCCTGCGCACGGCCAACATAAACCCGGATCGGCTCCATCGCCGAACCGCCGTTGAAAGCCGCGATGGCGGCCGCACCCGGCCCGTTGAGGACGAAGTTCCGCCCCGGCTGGCCCATTGCGCCCCAATCGACGAGCGACTCCGCGCTGCCCGGCAGGCGCGGATCCGCAGGCTGCGGCGGCGCGTCGGCAAAGAGATTCTGCGCCGTGGCATAGGAGGCGTCGGCCGCATCGAAGGCCCATTGAACCACCCCGTCACGGGTGACGACAAAGACGATTGCCACCGCCAGCGCCAGCCCCATCACATTGGCCAGCCGCATCGGCAGGATTCGGTAGAGCCGGTGCCGGATCGTGTCGAACATCTTCTGCACCGCCCAGCCGATGGCAAAGCACACGAAAAAGACGATGCAGGCGACGACGACGATACCCGGCGTGCTGAAATCCTCCAACGGCTCCATGCCGAAGCGCTGGCGAATGGAGTCTTGCCATTCAGCGGCATGCAGAAGCGTCCAGACCAGAAATCCCAGAACCGGAACGGCGAGCACCCAATGCGCGATCCGCGCCGCCCGGCCGGACAGAAGCGGCAGTTCCAGCGCCCGCCAGGCCGAGAGCAGCAGTTGCCCGATCAGGTAGCCGAGCGCGGTCACGAGACCGGCCAGCACGCCCTGGAGTTGCCATGAGCGCGGGATCAGCGATGGTGTTAGCGACGCTTCGAAGAACAGGAGGCCGAGAAGCAGAGGCAGGATGGAAAGCCCGATCAAGCGTGGAGCCTTCTCTCGGACCCTGCGGTTCGAGCGGGAACGTAGGAACTCGGTCACGACGGCCTCCGATGCACCGACATTTCAATGGGCCGCGTCACATATATTCGGCAGCTTGCCTCCACACTGGCACATCGCAAGGCGACGCACCGAGATGTCCCAACGTCGCGCCCAGATTGGCCCCTGGCCTCCGGGATGGCCGGACCGCGCAACCGCCCTATCTCACGCGCATGACCGAAGAGACCCAAACCGCCTCCGACGCAAACCTGATCCTCGTCCTCGGCGACCAGCTTTCGCCCGACCTGCCCTCGCTTTGCGCGGGCGATCCGGATCGCGACACGGTGCTGATGGCAGAGGTCGCCTCGGAGGCGAGCTATGTCCCGCACCACCCAAAGAAGATCGCCTTTCTCTTCGCGGCCATGCGCCACTTCGCCAAGGAACTGCGCAACGAGGGCTGGCGGGTCCGCTATGTCGATCTGGAGGACACCGGCAACAGCCAGTCGCTCTCCGGGGAGGTTGAGCGGGCGCTCGAGGATCTGCCGGGGCGCGCGCTGCTGCTGACCGAGCCGGGCGAATACCGGCTCAAGACCGAGCTGGAGGAATGGGCCGAGCGCGAAGGAACCCCGATGCGTATGCTCGAGGACAGCCGCTTCATTGCAAGCCATGCCGAATTCCGGGACTGGGCCGACGGCCGCAAGCAGCTCCGGATGGAGTATTTCTACCGCGAGATGCGGCGCAAGACCGGGCTTCTGATGCATGGCGACAAGCCGGAGGGCGGCCGGTGGAATTTCGACTCCGAGAACCGCAAGCCCGCCCGGGACGACCTCTTCATGCCGCGCCCACTCGAACATCGGCCCGACGAGACGACCGAGGCGGTGCTCGACCTCGTCGAGCGGCGTTTCGGCGATAATTTCGGCCGCCTGAAACCGTTCTGGTTCGCCGTCACCCGCGCGCAGGCGCTCGACGCGCTGGACCATTTCGCCGAGGAAGCCCTGCCCTGTTTCGGCGACTACCAGGACGCCATGCTCGAAGGCGAGCGCTTCCTCTATCACTCGGTCCTCGCACTCTACATCAACGCCGGCCTGCTCGGCCCGCTGGAGGTCTGCCACCGGGTCGAACGCGCCTACCACGAGGGCAATGCACCGCTCAACGCGGTCGAGGGATTCATCCGGCAGATCATCGGCTGGCGCGAATTCGTGCGTGGGATCTACTGGATGCAGATGCCCGGCTACACGGAGCAAAACTTCTTCGGCGCTATGCGGCCCCTGCCCGATTTCTACTGGAGCGGCGAGACCGACATGGCCTGCATGGCCGCCGCGATCGGTCAGACCCGCGACGAGGCCTATGCCCATCACATCCAAAGGCTGATGGTAACCGGTAATTTCGCGATGCTGGCAGGCGTGGACCCGCACGAGGTCCACGAATGGTATCTCGCCGTCTATGCCGACGCCTACGAATGGGTCGAGGCGCCGAACGTGATCGGGATGAGCCAGTTCGCCGATGGCGGGCTGCTCGGCTCCAAGCCTTACGCGGCCAGCGGCAATTACATCAACAAGATGTCGGACCATTGCGCCGGCTGCGCCTACGACGTGAAGAAAAAGACCGGAGACGGTGCCTGCCCGTTCAACCCGCTCTACTGGGATTTCCTCGTGCGCAACCGAAAGAAGCTGGGAAACAACCCGCGGCTGGTGCAGGTCTACCGCACCTGGGACCAGATGGAGAGCGACCGCCAGTCCGAATACCTGGACAGCGCCCGCGCAATACTTGACCGGTTGTGATCGGGGTGAGGCCAGGCTTGGGGGGCGCTGCCCCCAAAACCCCCGGGATATTTCCCGACAGAAGAAACCCTGGGCCGCGCATCGCTTCTTCTATCCTGAAATATCCCCGCCGGAGGCACGATCCGCAGGATCGTTCTGATCCGCGGACGAGAGATGCTGACGGCTGCCGGGCACCCGCGTCTTTCGCCGCTTGACGTCCGCTGGCGCAGGATCGACGGTGCGCCGCAGCACAAGCAAGCGAGGCTCCATTGAAAACCTTCTTCAGCGAGGACCACCGCCGACATTTCCCGCAGGCAGAGCTCAGCGGCGGCGAGTTCGTGACCCCTTTCGAGCGGCCGAGCCGCGTGGAATACGTGCTGAGCCGGCTTCACGAGCGCGGTCTCACGGATATCGTCGCCCCCGGCGCGCCGGACATGGAGGCGATCCGCGCCCTGTGCGCACCTGACTACCTGGCCTTCCTCGAAACCGCATGGAGCGAGTGGAAGACGGCCGGGATGGCCGGCGAGATCATCGCCGCGAGCTTCCCCGCCCGCCGGATGCAGACCGCCCGACCGCCGCGCAACATCGACGGCAAGGTCGGCTACTACGCGCTGGCCGCCGAAACCGCGATGACCGGTGGGACATGGGCCGCGGCGCTGTCCTCGGCCGCCTCCGCGCAGGCGGCGCAGGCCCATGTCGCGGCCGGGGCGAACTCCGCATTCGCGCTCTGCCGCCCGCCCGGGCACCACGCCACGGCCGATATGTACGGCGGCTATTGCTTCATCAACAACGCGGCGCTGGCGGCCGACGCCTTCCGCCGCGACGGCGCGCAGCGGGTGGCGGTGCTCGACATCGACTTCCACCACGGCAACGGCACGCAGGATATCTTCTACGGCCGCGGTGACGTGTTCTTCGCCTCGCTCCACGGCGCGCCGGAGGATGCCTTCCCCTACTTCCTCGGTTATGCCGACGAGACCGGCCAGGGCGCGGGCGAAGGCGCGAATGCGAACTACCCGATGCCGCCGGGCACGGCGTACGACGTCTGGTCCGAGGCGCTCGACGCCGCGCTGGCCCGAATCCGCGATTTCGGCGCCGAGGCGCTGGTGATCTCGCTCGGCACCGATGCCTACAAGGACGACCCGATCAGCTTCTTCAAGCTCGACAGCCCCGATTTCCTCGACGCCGGGGTGCGGATCGGCAAGCTCGGCCTGCCGACCGTCTTCTGCATGGAGGGGGGCTATGCGATCGAACAGGTCGGGATCAACGCGGTGAACGTGCTGGAGGGGTTCCTCGATGCGTGAGGTGACGCTCGCGGTCACCCAGTTCTCCTGCGGGCCGGACCATGGCGCCAACGCCGACCGCGCCGAGGCGCTGGTCCGGCGCGCTGCCGCCGAGGGCGCGCAGGTGATCCTGCTGCAGGAGCTGTTCGAGGGCCCCTATTTCTGCAAGACCGAGGATCCGCGCTACTTCGACTGGGCGCGGCCGCTGGAGGGCAACCCGCTGGTGGCGCGCTTCGCGGCGCTGGCGCGGGAACTGGGTGTGGTGCTGCCGGTGTCGTTCTTCGAAAGCGCGGGACCGGCGCATTTCAACTCGATGGCCATGGTGGATGCCGATGGCGCGGTGCTCGGCTGTTATCGCAAGAGCCATATCCCGCAGGGGCCGGGCTACGAGGAGAAGTACTACTTCTCCCCCGGAGACACCGGCTTCCGGGTCTGGGACACCGCCTTTGGCCGGATCGGGGTCGGCATCTGCTGGGACCAGTGGTTCCCTGAGGCCGCGCGAGCGATGGCGCTGATGGGCGCCGAGGTCCTGCTCTACCCAACCGCGATCGGCTCCGAGCCGCCGGCGCCCGGCTATGACAGCCAACCGCACTGGGAGATGGTCATGCGCGGCCATGCGGCGGCCAATATCCTGCCTGTCGCGGCCTCCAACCGGATCGGGTGCGAGGTGCAGGACGGACAGGAGGTGACCTTCTACGGCACCTCCTTCATCTCCGACCAGACGGGGCAGATCCTGACCCAGGCCGGACGCGAGGGCGAGGCGGTGCGGCTCGCCAAAGTTGATCTCGATGCGATTGCCGAACTGCGCCGCAGCTGGGGCCTGTTCCGGGACCGCCGCCCAGAGCTTTACGGCGCGTTGAAAGGGTTCGGCGGCTGATCAGGCCGGGGGGCGGCGGTTCGGCCAATCGGTCGCCCGGTGATAGGCGTCGCCTGTCGCCAGGATAGCCGCATCCGCCCCGGCGGATCCGAAGATCTGGACGCCTGTCGGCAGCCCGGCCGCGCCGAACCCGGCCGGCAGCGAGAGGCTCGGCAGGCCGGCGAGGCTGACCGGGACCACGACCTCCATCCAGCGGTGATAGGTGTCCATCTGTCGCCCGGCGATTTCCCGGGGCCAGCGCCAGTCCACCGGGAACGGCCAGACCTGCGCCGAGGGCAGCGCAAGCGCGTCGAAGCGGCGGAAGAGCCGGGCCGCCTCCTGGTACCATCGCGAGCGGATCGCGCTGGCCTCGAAGAGCGCCGCGGCGCTCAGGCCCGCGCCCTGTTCGATCTCCCAGATGGTCTCCGGCTTGGTGGCCGCCCGCTTCACCGGGTCGGCCGCCAGATCGCCCCGCGCCCCCGCGTTGAGCGCGGCGCGCAGTGTGGTCCAGGCGTGCCAGAGATCGGCGGCCGGAAACGGCGGTGCGAGCGGCTCGATCACGGCGCCCTGCTCTTCGAAGACCGCCAACGCCGCCTCGCAGGCGTCGAGGATGCCCGGCTCCATCGGATAGGCGCCGCCCCAGTCGCCGAGCCAGCCGATGCGCTTGCCGGCGATGCCGGTGCCGAACCCGGCCGTGAAATCCTCTGTCGCGCGGCCGAAAGGCACCTCCGGGTTCGGCCCCCCAAGAACCGACAGCAGCAAGGCGAGGTCACGCGGGCTCCGTGCCATCGGGCCGTCTGTGGCGAGCGTGGAGAGGAAGGTCTCGCCGCCCGCATCCTGCGGCACCAGCCCCCAGGTCGGGCGGAACCCGTAGACGTTGCAGAACGCCGCCGGGTTGCGGAGCGAGCCCATCATGTCCGATCCGTCGGCCAGCGGCAGCATTCGGGCGGCCAGCGCCGCCGCCGCGCCCCCGGACGATCCACCGGCGCTGCGGGCCGGATCGTACGGGTTGCGCGTCGCGCCGAAGACCGGGTTGAAACTGTGCGAGCCGTGACCCCATTCGGGCGTGTTGGTCTTGCCGATGACGATGGCCCCGGCGGCCTTCAGCCGGGCGGCGACGAGATCGTCCTCGTCGGGCACGTGATCGGCAAAGAGCGGCGAGCCATAGGTCGTCCGCAGCCCCTTCGTCGCCACGAGATCCTTGATCGCGACCGGCATCCCCCAGAGCGGCCCGCACGGCGACTGGCGGTCCAGCGCCTCCGCCTCGGCCATCAGATCGGCGCGCGGCCTGAGCGAGACGATGGCGTTGAGGCCCGGGTTGATCGCCTCGATCCTCGCGAGAAAGGCCTGCATGACGGTCGCCACGCTGACGTTGCGTTGCCTAAGCGCCCGCGCCAGGGTGGCCGCGTCGCAGGCGGTCGGGTCGGAGAGAACTGTCATGGGGTATGGTCCGGGTTTGGGCCGGAGTGGGCTGCCCCCCGGCCCGACGGGCGCCGAAGCGCCCTTTTCCTTACTTCTGAAGCTCGGTCCAGATCGCCGTATAGTACTCCTGCGCCTTGGGCGAGCAGGTCGGCAGGAAGCTTCCCGAGCCTTTCAGCTCTTCGGCCACCACGATCTCCGGCGCGGTCATCATGTCCTCGGGCATGAACGGGTCGGACCCGGCGATGCCATTGGCATAACGCGCGAAGGCCGAGATCATCGCGGCGTTCTCCGGCTCCATGATGAAGTTCAGGAACTGGTGCGCCTCGTCGACGTTCTGGGCGTCCGACAGCAACATCACCTGGTCCATCCAGAGCGGGTAGCCTTCCTTGGGATAGCCATAGACGATGTCTTCGTTCTTCAGCCGCGCCCGGAAGATCGCGCCGTTCCAGTAGACCGAGGCCATCACGTCGTTGGCGGCCATCTTCTCGGTCATGCCGTAATCCATCGACAGCCACTTCGGCTTGGCCGCCATCAGCGCATCCCGCGCCTTCTTCAGCACCTCGGTGTCCTCGGTGCAGGGCTCTCCGCCGACATACCAGAGCGCCAGCGACATGACGTCGTTCATCTCCGGCGTCACGTTGACCTTGCCGACCAGTTCCTCCGGCGGATCCATGAAGATCGAGGAGGTGTTGATGTCGCCGTCATAGGCGGTCTTGTTCACCGCGATGCCGGTGGAGCCCCACTGCCACGGCACCGAGTATTTCCGGCCGGGATCGTAGGGCGACTCGAGCCATTCCGGCGCGATGTTCGCGTGGTTGGGCAGCTTGGAGAGGTCGAATTCCTGCACCAGCCCCTTCTCGATGTAGATCGGCACCCAGGAGTTGGAGGGAACCACGAGGTCGAAGCCATGCCCGCCGGCCTCGATCTTGGCCATCGCGGTGTCGTTGCTGTCGTAATCGGTGATCGTCACCTTGATGCCGGTCTCGGCCTCGAACTTCTCGATCATCTCGGGGCTGGTGTAATCGCCCCAGTTGAACAGTTGCAGTTCGCCCTCGGCGGAGGCGATCGCCGTTCCCCCGAGCAGCAGCGCCATCGCGGCAAGTGTCGTCTTCATCGGTTTCTCCATGTTGGGTCTGGTTTGTTGTTGTTGTGTCAGTCGCGCTTCCTGGTCAGCAGGAAGAAGGCTGTCAGCAGAATCACCGTCAGCAGCAGCAGAAGGGTCGAGATCGCGTTGACCTCGGCCGAGACGGAGCGGCGAATCTGGGCCAGCATGTAGGTCGGCAGCGTATCCTGCCCGGCCGATTTCACGAACAGCGTAATCACCACGTCGTCGAGCGAGGTCACGAAGGCGAGCATCAGCCCGGCCGCGATGCCGGGCATCAGAAGCGGCAGGGTGACATGGCGAAATGCCTGCCAGGGCGTGGCGTAGAGATCGGCCGCGGCGATCTCGAGCGTGCGGTCCATTCCTTCCAGCCGCGCGCGGATCGGCAGGTAGGCGAAGGGAATGCAGAAGGCCGCATGCGCGGTGATCAGGTAGCCGAGCCCCTGGTAGCCGGTGGCGACCTTGATCGAGGCGAAGAAGATCAGCAGCGCCACGGCGGTCACGATCTCGGGCACCATCAGCGGCTGGTTGATCATCACGTAGATGAAGGTCTGCCCCTTGGTGCCGCGCCGCCGCGTGGTGCCGAGCGCAGCCATGGTGGCGACCGTCGTGGCGATGATCGAGGCCATGGTTGCAATGGTCAGCGAGCGAAAGGTCACCTCGCGGACCTGTTCGTTGTTCCAGGCCACCGGGTACCACTTGAAGGAGAAGCCCTCCCAGATCGCGATGCTGTCGCCGGCGTTGAACGAATAGATGACCAGCATCAGGATCGGCAGGTAGAGCGCGGCAAAGACCAGTACGGCCACCGTGGCGAAGCCCGGGATGCGGGAAGCGGAAAAGTCGCGCCTAGCCATTGGAGCTCTCCCGCGAGGTGATCCGGACGTAGAAGACGAGCGCCACCGCGACGATCACCAGCAGCAGCACCGAGAGCGCCGCGCCGAGCGGCCAGTTGCGCCCCTGCCCGAACTGCAATTCGATGAAGTTGCCGATCATCATGTTGCGCCCGCCGCCGAGGATGCGCGGCGTCACGTAGGCGCCGAGCGCCGGGATGAAGACGAGGATCGAGCCCGCCACGATCCCCGGTCGCACGATCGGCAGGATCACCCTCCGCAGCACCTGCCAGCGCGAGGCATAGAGATCGTAGGCGGCCTCGATCAGCCGCATGTCGAACCGGTCGATGGCGGCGAAGAGCGGCAGCACCATCAGCGGCAGGTAGACATAGGTCATGCCGAGGAAAACCGCGAAGTCGGAGTAGATGATCAGCAGCGGCTCATCGATCACGCCCAGGTAGAGCAGGAACGTGTTGAGCAGCCCCTCGTTGCGGATGATCTGGTTGATCGCGAAGGTGCGGATCAGGAGGTTCGTCCAGAACGGAATGGTGATCAGGAACAGCAGTGCCGTGCGCATCTGCGGGCTGCGGGTGGCGATAATCCAGGCCGTCGGGAAGCCCACGATGAAGGTGAAGAAGGTGGTGATCAGCGACAGCTTCACCGAGCGCCAGAAGATCGTCAGGTGAGCGTCGGCAAGGCTGTAGGTGCCGTCGAAGATGTCCTTGCTCAGAACCGTGCCGACCCAGGCGTCGGTGGAGAACTTCCAGACCACGTTGCCGTAGTCGCCGGGCGTCAGGAACGAATAGACCAGCATGATGAGCAGCGGTCCGGCAGCGGCGAATGTCAGGATGAAAAGCGCCGGGGCCGAGAGGAGCCAGGTGTTGCGCGCATCGCGCCGCGCGTGGCTGTCTTCGTTCGCGCTCATCGGTTCAATCCTCCAGAACCTGGATCGCGCCGGGCGTGAAGCTCACGCCTACCTCCGAGCCGACAGCGGGCGCCTCGCCGCCCGCGGTATCGCTCTGGAAACGCGCCACGAGGTCCGCCCCGCCTGCAAGGCGCAGGCGTACGTGGCTGTCGGTGCCGAAATAGGTCGTCTCGGTGATCGTGCCCCGCATCGTCGCCCCTGCGCCCTGCGGCAGGATCCGGACATGTTCGGGTCGGATCGCGATGGTATGCGCCCCTTCCGGCGAGCCGGCGTCGACCGGGATGGCGATGCCCCCCGCGATGGTCGCCACGCCGCCGGAGACCTCGGCCGGTAGGAAGTTGGTCTCGCCGATGAAATCGGCCACGAAACGGTTGACCGGATGGTTGTAGATCTCGCGCGGGTTGCCAACCTGCAGGAGCCGCCCGGCGCTCATCACGCCAATCCGGTCGGACATCGTCAGCGCCTCTTCCTGGTCGTGGGTGACAAAGATGAAGGTGATGCCAAGTTCGTGCTGCAACCGCTTGAGTTCGCTCTGCATTTCCTTGCGCAGCTTGAGGTCGAGCGCCGACAGCGGCTCGTCGAGCAGCAGCACCTCCGGCGAGGGCGCCAGCGCCCGGGCCAGCGCCACGCGCTGCTGCTGGCCGCCCGAGAGCTGGGTCGGCTTGCGATCCGCCATCTCGCCCAGGCGCACCATCTCGAGCGCCCGTTCAACCTTCTGGTCGATCTCCGAGGCCGGGCGGCCGAGCATCTGCAACCCGAACCCCACGTTGCGCCGCACGCTCAGGTGCGGAAACAGCGCGTAGCTCTGGAACACGGTGTTCACCGGCCGCAGGTTCGGCGGCGCATCGGTGATGTCACGGCCGTTGAGCAGGATCTGCCCGGCGGTCGGGGTTTCGAATCCCGCGATCATCCGCAGGAGCGTGGTCTTGCCGCAACCCGATGGCCCCAGCAACGTGAAGAACTCGCCCTTTCGAATCGCGATCGACACGTCATCGAGCGCGACGACAGCCTCCGGACCCGTGCCATAAACCTTGCGGGACGATCGTGCCTCGATCGCGTCGTCTTGTGCCACTCGCGCCTCCGGAGCTTTTGACACAACGATGGACGAAGCGGCTGGCGGCTGGCAAGTCTCGTTTAACTTCCGGCCCCTAACGGGCGCAATAAAGGTGGACGCCGGCCGAACCAGGGCCGGGCCCGCTCAAGTTCTGCGCAGAGCGACATCAGCCGTTCATCCTCCCCGAAACGCGCCGCCAGATGCACGCCAACCGGCAGTTCCGCCTCGGTCCAGTACAGCGGTACGGTGGCCGCGGGCTGGCCGCTGGCGTTGAAGGCAGCGGTAAACGGCGAATAGGCAAAGACCCCCTCGGGTCCGGTCCGGTAGCCCACGTAATCCTCCGTCGCGTGACCGAACCGGCCGATCTGCGCGGGCGGTTCGGCCATCGTGGGCGAAAGCAGGATGTCGTAATCCAGCATGAACGCCTCCATCGACCGCCCGTAGGCATGCACAATGTTTACGCATTCGAGGTACCGGTCGCCGGAGACCTGCGCCGCGTGAGTGATCGCGCCCCAGGTCACACCCTCCACCTCGCCCTCGGCCAGCGGCCTGCCTCGCGCCGCGACCGCCTTGCGGACAGAGAGCGCGGCGCCGCAGGCCACGATGTCCGTCCAGGCGCGCATCATGCCGGTCGTGTCAGCTGCCGCCGGGCGCGCAGGAACGACATTATGGCCCATCTCCTCGAGCAGCGCGGCGGCGTCCAGAACGGCGCGCCGGCACTCGGGATGCACCGGCGCGCCGGTGAAGGTCGTCGCGCAGAGCGCGATGCGCAGTGGCCCCGGCGCCTGTTCGATGGCCGCGCGGAACGTCCCCCGCAACGGCGGCGCACGATAGGGCGCGCCGAGGTCGGCGCCGTGGGTGCCGTCCAGAAGAACCGCGCTGTCGCGCACGCTGCGGGTCAGAAAGCCGTCGATCGCCATGCCGGCCCAGCCTTCGCCCACGTAAGGCCCGTCCGGCAGCCGCGACCGCGTCGCCTTGAGCCCGAAGAGCCCGCAATTCGAGGCGGGGATGCGCACCGAGCCGCCACCGTCGGAGCCATGCGCCGCAGGCACGATTCCCGCCGCCACCGCGGCCCCGGCCCCGCCCGACGAGCCGCCCGGGGTCCGCGACAGGTCCCAGGGGTTGCGGGTCGGCCCGCCATAGACAGCGGCCTCTGTCGCCGGCCCGATCCCGCCCTCGGGCGCCGTGGTCCGCCCAAAGACCACCAGCCCCATCGCCGCGAGCCGCGCGTAGATCGCCGAATCCTGGCCGTATCGGGTGCCCGCAAAGAGCCGCGAGCCGTTGTTGCAGGGATAATCGACGGCCTCCGCGCCGAGGTCCTTGAGCAGGAACGGAACCCCGCGCAGCGGCCCCTCCGGCAGCCCCTCGGCGATCTTGCGGCGCGCGATCTCCTCGGCCAGCATCACCACCGCGTTGATCTTTCCATTGACCGCCTGCACCCGCTCCAGCGCGATGTCGAGCAGTTCCCCGGCGCTCACCTCGCCGCTTTCGACAAGCGCCGCGAGCGCCGTGGCGTCCTGTGCGTCGTAATCCAGCATGATGAAGCGCTCCCGAGCCGTCGCCTGCTCCGACAGAGCAAGTCCCGCGCGCCGCCGCAAGGGGCAATGGCTAGCCGAGCAACCCGATCTCCTCACCGTCGATGATGATCGCGAGGTCCCAGAACTTGCGCAGCTCCTCTTCGGCGGCCCCGGCCGCCTCCGGGTCGTCGGGCAGCCGCTCGATCCGCAGCCCGAAACGCTCCAGCCCGCAGAAATCGACCCGGATCAGGATCACCGGCACCACCGAGCGCTCGATCGCCATGCCTGCCAGCCGCGCGGCGGCGCGGTCCGGCGCTGCGAGACTGCGCGTCACCCGGATCCCGATATGGGACGGCCCGTCCAGCGCCCGGTGCCACAACTCTGCCGATGGCGCCGCCTCGGAGACAGGCGCAAGCAGCCCGCCACGCGGGACCGACACCTCGCCGCCGTCGATCAGGTCGTCGAGGTTGCTCACCTGCGTTGGCAGGATGCGGCTAAGAACGAGGGTCCAATCCTCCGACATCAGCGTCCCTCCAGCTGTCCGGCAATGAGCCGGGCGGCCGCTTCGGCTCCCGGCTCGGGCAGATCGACCTGCCCCAACGCGGCACGGAACTGCTCCGCCGCCGTTCCGTCGAGGAAATCCCGAAGGCATCGCTCCAGCCGCAGAAACTCGGTCTCTCCCACCGTGGCGCAAAGCCCGCGTTCCTCCAGCGCGTGCGTCCTGCGGCTCTGGTTGTCGAGATAGGGCGCCGATTGCGGAATGAGGATCGCCGGGATCCGGTGATACAGGATTTCGTTCACCGAATTGTATCCCGCCGCCGACAGCACGAAATCGGCGGCCAGAGCGAGCGCGGTGGCTTCCAGCGTCTGAACGACATGCGTGTTGGGCCAGCCATGCAGCGCCGGCGCGACGACGCTGCCGGGCCAGACGAGGATCAGATGCAGGCAGTCGGAGCGCTCCGAAAGGATCGAGGAGATCATCTGCAACTGGGCCGCCCTGTCGGAGGCCACGCCCCCGCCCAGCATGCTGACCACCAGCCTGTCGAAGCGGCGGCCAAACCGCTCCTGCAACCCCTCCCGAAGTCTCGCACGCTGCTGCGGCGACTGGTCGGTGTGCTTTACGATCGGCCCGACCATGTGGACTTTCGCGCCGAAACTGTAGTGATCGTTCAACTCGTCAAAGGGTTCAGAGGGGACGATAATTCGCTCGAAGATATGCTCCCGGTCCAGCGCGATCCGCGCCGATGTCCCGTCTGGCCAGAGCCCGCGTCGGATCCACACAGCCAGGAGATCCTTTTCCAGCACAGTGCGGAAGATGGAATCGAAGACGAAGCCGCCATCGAAGATCAACTGATCACCACGCCGGAGCGCCTGGGACAGGCGGCGATAGGTCAGGACGTCGTTCGCGTAGGGCTCCTCGTGGGTGTCGCTGCGCGAGACCAGCGGCATGCAGTCGAACCCGCGCCGAAGGATCATCGGCACACAGCTCGGAAAGGCGGCGAATGTGGCCGTGCGCGCCGGCATCGCCTCGGCGATCACCGCGCAGCGCTGCGCATGGCCCAGCCCAACCCCATTGGTGGGAAAGAACATCGTCCGCCGTGGGCGGCGGTCAGCGGTGTCCGCCCCGGTGTCCAGGCCGGCCGCAAGCTCGAGGCGGGCGATATCGACCGACCGCAGCCAGGGCGCCCGCGTTACCTGCTCCGAAATCTGCGACAGCGTGGGAACGACCGTGCTGCCGAGATAGCCGTCCAGCGCCACCAGCGACTCTGGCCCCCGCAGCGCCGGCGCGCCGGTGTCGACGATCGACCGGTCTTCGGTGCAATCGACCACGACTCCGCCCGCGGCCATCAGGTTGATCGACACGGAGGCCATCCGCTCGCCAGGCACCCCTTGCCCGAACACCGCGAAGATATCCGTCTTGCAGGCGTGGGCCACAGGCGACAGATCGGTCAGCAGCAGCACCTCGAGGTCGCGATGGACGGTAGACTTGATCAGTTCCTTCTGCTTGCCCGACGCGATCACCCGCAGCCGGAACTCTCTCCGCTGGTTCATGTTCGTCAGGCAGTTCAGCGCGTCCGGCTCCTCCAACGCATTCGGCCCGAGCAGGATCGTGACGACGGGCCGCCCGGCAACCGGTCGAGACACCGGCGCCAACGCCGCCACCAGCGGGTTCACCGCCTCGGCGATCATCGGGCGCGGCTGGCTCTCGGCCAGGTCGATCACCACGGCCTCGCGCCCGAGCGCATAGGCCAGCTTTGCCTTGGCGGCGAGGTAAGCCTGCAGATCCGCGAACCGCCCGGTTGCCACCACCGGCACCGCCGGCCCCAGCCCGTACTCCCAGAGCGAGGCCAGCAGGCGCTCTCCGAGATCCTCCGCCCCGAGGATGAACACCGCCTGCGGCGCGATCTCCGCCTTGTCCGCCAGATAGGACGCCGCTTCATAGGTCCGGGAGCGGCCGGTCTTTTCGGGCAGAGACGCGGCATCGATGCAGACCGCATGGCCGCGCGCGGCCAGTTGCGCCGCGAAGGCAAGCTGCGCGTCATAGGATCGGACATTTCGGGTGCCGGCTGCGACGATGATCATGCCGTCTCCTCCAGCCCCAACAGGCTGACCATCCGGGCGCGGAACGCGGACTCCGACATCGCTTCCAGCACCGGCCCGGCCCGCCTGACCTGTTCCGCGTAGAGCTCCGGGCGCGCCAGAAACTCCGCGATCACCGCGTCGACCTCGGCGGGCTGGCAGGCCACCACCGCATCGCCGAAAGTGGCGCCCGTCTCGGCGTCCGTCAGAACAACCTTGCCGGCCGCCAGAGCTTCGGCAATGACCCGGCCGAAGCTCTCCCGCCAGGCTGGCGACGTGAAATAGACATGGAAATCGATCATCTCCAGAAAGGCTCCCACATCGATCGCGCCGAACGGCAGCATGGTCCAATGTGGCCGCGCGACCTCCGCATTCAGCAGGAAATCCGACCCGAGGATGACATTGGCCTCCGCCCGAGGGGAAAAGCACAGATCGAGCGCGGCGAGCGGCGGGAACTTCTCCCGCGTCGGGCGCGAATGCCGCCCGCGCCGGTCGCGGGGCTGAACGCCCCGATCGTCAATGCGCAAGTCGCAGATGTTGAACCAGTTCGCATCCAGTACCTCCCAGCCCGCGCAGTCCGGATGCGCGGCCAGCCACTCCGTCACCGTCGAGCGGTTGTGAACCGAGATCGGCGCGAGGCATTTCCTGAGCGCCAGCGTGGCATGATCGATCTGGTCGAGACAACCCGCCACGTCGAACGCCTCCGCACCGCCTGGTCTGGTGAAGTTTTCATGCGTCACGACAACGAGTTGCCGAGCGATGATGCGGCCCTCGAAAGAGCGCTGGAACTTCAGGAAGGAGGGATTGTGAAAAACGACCACATCGGCGCTGATCTGCGGCGCGTCCCATACAAGCGGCAGGTGAAGCTCGTCGATCGCCTCGCGCAGCACCGGCGCAATCCGACGCTCCTGGCCGAACATCGCGGAACTGCGCGCATGGACCACGACCGGCCCGAGTTCTGCGCTCACCCGAAGTTCCGCCGCCACCGCTGCAGAGGTCCCGCCAGAAAAGCGTGGCTCGACCACATAGGCGAATGCCGGATGCGTTGCGCCGCCGGACAACGGTCTCGATCCCATGAATTCAGTAAGGCTGCGAACTGGAGGCGCGCACGCCGGCCACGCCGCCGGCAGTCCGCGCCGCCTGAACCCCGCCTGTTTCGGGGATGTAGTGGCACCGAAGCCGCCCCAGCGTCACATCGGTGCAGAACTTGCGCAGCTCGAGAGACAGCTCGTCCTCGCCCGCCAGAAGCTCGGGATATTCTTGAAGATAGGCCCACAAGGCCCTGGTATTATTGGTCGTCAGCAGGCTATCGATGGTCTGCAGTTGCTCCAACGTCACCTCTCCGCGGGCGCCAAAGGCAGCCGCCGACATCATAAGGGCCGTTACCACGGCAACAAGTTTCTTCTCTGGCATAGTATTACGGTCAGTCCCAATCGATTTCCACAAAACGAGGGGCTTCCGGCCTATGCCGCATTTCCCTCTCAACTCTTACAACTCGATCCATGCCTACTGGCTTGTAGCACTCCTGAGTTTGCTTAGCACCTGGCTTCTCAGCCGGGCTGTCCGCTCCGCCTCCGAAGGGCCGGTTCGCTGCCTCGCCGGCGCCGCCGCGACAGTCTTCTTCGCGGCCGGCTTGCCCGAGGCGACGGCACCGCCGCCGTCACCGGCAAGCCAGAGTTCGATCGTCCCGGGCGGCACGCTCGCCTTGCCCGTGAAGTCGCGGAGCAAAGCGCCCGAGGCCTCGGCCACAGCGGCCGCGACCGCCGCATCTTCGGCGTGGTAGTAGCGAATGTTCGACTGCGAAATCGAGAAACCGACGCGCGACGGCTCGGACGGCGCAAAACCGGAGCCTGCGAGGCGATCCACCACGGAAGCGATGTCGGACTGGCTGAGGTTGCCCGGCGCAAAGAGGCTGATCTGCGCTCCGGGGGCCAGCACCGTCTCTCGGCCCGCCAGGGTATCGACGTCGGGCCTACCCGCCAGCACGGACGGCTCTGTGGCGATCGCCTTGCGCGCCATCGGCCGGACGGGAACCCCGCCGTCGAGCGACGCAGTGACCACGAAGCCATCGGGAACCACCCCCACGATGGAAATCGGCTGCGGAGATGCCAGCGGCTCGTTCGGAGCGGCGCTCGCTTGCAGCGAGACAGGGCTCGCCGCCGCGTCGGCGGCTCGCAGCACCGGCTTGTCAGCAACCGCCAACGTGACCGGATCGGAGGTCGGGGTGATCACGGCACGGGCCGAACTGCGGAGATCGGACACGCTCGGCACCGTTGCGACAGAGGTCGCCGCAGTCGCGGAATTCATCGGATCCGAAACGGGTCGCAGGCGCAGGTCGCCCCCCCCGAGTGCAACCGCGCGAGCGCGCGGCAGCGGTGTGCCGGTCGCAGGCGACACGACACTGGCTGCGATGACGGGGGATCCGGGATCAACCGACGCCAAGGCGACGCCCGATGGCGTTGCCGCAACGGACTGTCCGGAGAGTGGGCCGACAACGTCGCGCGGCGCACCGATTGCGCCCGGCGTGACGGCAGTCACCGAAGCGACTCGTTCTCCGGCCGGCATGGCAACCGCACCCGCCGCAGCCATCTCTGCCACAGCCGCAGATGTCACTCCGGCCAGACGCTGGCTGCCGATGCTCGTCGGCGGGGCGGGACGCTCGGACGCGGCTCCCGCCACGGCGGCGATTTCCGTTCGCGCGACCTCGGCTCCGGTGGTCTGCTCCGGTGCCTCGACGGCCGCAGGCACCCGAGGCTGCGGTTCGGCACTCACGCCTGCCGAGGCTGACGCCTCAGCCGCAGGCCGCGCCGCGATGACGGTTTCCCCGGTCGAAGCAGCCTCGGTCACGACGGTTGTCGTGGCAGCGGAGGTCTCCGCCCCGAGGATCGGCGCGGGGACATCCGGCGCGTCTATGACTGGCAGTTGCGGCGGCACGGCTGCGACCGCGGGCGCTTCGGCCGAGATTATCGTTTCGCCCGCCGACACGTCCGACGAAGGCTCAACCCTTCCGGCAATCTCCCCGGAGGAACTGACATCGGCAACAGGCCCAACGGATCGTTCCGGCAACGCGAGGTAGCCGACGACCGCCAGCACCGGAATCAGCACCAGCGCCGACAGTCTCGCTGTCCGCCCAGACACAAAACCCCGTTCGACCACCTCCGCCCGCTCGACCTCGAACGGCAAGGGAGCGGCCTGAAGTCGCAGTTCCCCGGCCTCGATGAGCGGCCCCGGGTCATGCGAGTCGGCGAAATCCGGCGCTCCCGACTCGTTGTATCCGGAGTGGCGAATGCGCCATTCGGTTTCCTGAAGGCTGCGGAGCAGATCCTCCGGATCGGGCAAGGAGTCCTCGAGAAACGAAACCGACCCGTCCGAGGCCGAGCGCGGCTTTTTCTTTCTGCCGTGCGATCCGCCCTCGCCCTCTGCGAACCGTGCCACCGTCGCACCGACCGCCCCACCCTTGCTCTTGCGCGCATCGGACGCGCCGTTGAGGATCCTGGCGGTTTCGGCGAGTTCCCTTTGACGGCGACGCCGGGCCAACTCTTTCTCGCGAAACCCGAATTCGGCATCTGTGCCGGTCGTTGCATCGGTAGAGGCGACAGGGCTGGAAGTCGGAGACCTGCCGGAGGTGGCGCGCCCGGAGGTCGCCTCTGTATCGGTGACGTCATCGGAAGGGCGCGCGGTATCGCGCGTCCGTACCGGCTCCCGGAAGGAGCGTTCCCACCGATCGAAGGGAGAGGCGAACTGGTCTTCAGACCGGGTTTCGCCCTCATACCCAACATCTGACGGCAGCGCTCTGACGCCACTCGTCTCAACCATCCGCTGCTCCCCAAAGCAAGCATCAAACTAGACTTCGACCCGCTCGCGCCACCTGCAGCAAGATGGTGGCGGGGTCGGTCACACTGTTGCAGTTTACTCAATCGCGCCGCTCGAAACAATGCGAAGGCAACCTGGGGATTGCTCACGCTTTGCGATGAAGTTCCGGATGCAGGTTTCCGCCCAGTCAATCCATGCGTCGGCGCGATCCCGCCGACCGGCTGCCCAATGGGCGCGCAGAATGTGAAACGCGCGGTGGTCGCTGGGCTCCCGCACCGTTTCAGCGAAGCGTCAGACGCCGAAGTTCCGCGCGGATACTCCCGTCGGTGTCGTCGCTGTCGGCCGAGACCGCCAGACCGAAGAGTATTCCCGGCTCGGCGCCGAAGGCGCGGCGGAAATCTCCCGCGAGGTCCACGGTCTGGGCCGCCGCGCCGGGGCGCGCGGCCTGCAGCGGGATCGTCACGCCGCGAGGCCCGAGATAGGGGCTGGCGAGCGGCGCACCGAGAGGATGGGCGCCACCGTGGACATAGACCAGCGCCCGCGCATCGCGGTCCCGCAGCACCCGGGAAAGCCCCGCCCCGCGCAACCTGTCGGCCGCCGCCTCCGGCAGGAAGAGGAAATAGAGCGCAAGGTTGCGGTCGTCGCCGCCCTTGCGCGTCAGGTCGGTCGGCGGCACCGATTGCCCGACGCTCCATTCCCAGCTGGCCTGCCGCGCCCCCGCCTCTTCCGGCGCAAGCGGCAGGTACAGCAGCGAGACGCCGCCATCGGAGGTCAGAGACAGCCGGTCTGGCGCAAGCGTCCACTCGTTGGGCCGCTTGAGCGGGAACCTCTGTTCGCGCCAGCCGTCGTCGAACCGGATCGCGCCGGCCGATGCGGCGGAGGCGACGACCGCAAGCAGCGCTGCGGCGGCCAGTACCCCACGCATCATCGGGAGGCCGTAACGGTCGGCTTAGACGGCGCGGCGAGATCGTCGAGGATCGGGCAATCGGGGCGATTGTCGCCCGCGCATTCGTGGACGAGATGGGACAGCGTCCTTTTCATCGCGATCAGCTCCTCGATCTTGGCGTCGATCCGGACCAGGTGCTCGCTCGCGATCTTTTTCACGTCGGCACTGGCCCGAGATGTGTTCACGTAGAGCTCGAGCAGCGCGCGGCAATCGTCGATCGTGAAGCCGAGCGAGCGGGCGCGGCTGAGGAAGGTCAGCTTGTGCAAATCGCTCTCCCGGAACGTGCGGTAGCCGTTGGTGCTGCGCATGGGCGACACGAGGCCGATCTCCTCGTAGTAGCGGATGGTCTTGGCAGGCAGGCCCGACAGCCTGGCGACATCGCCGATGTTCATGGCGTCCTCCTATTCGGCCGGCGCGGGGTCCAACGGGCGCGCCGCGCCCTGCCCCACGTTCTTTTCATCCAGCAACGGCTGCACCAGCCTGAGCCGCAGCGCGTTGGTCAGCACGAACACCGAGCTGAGCGCCATCGCGCCGGCGGCCAGCACCGGCGACAGCAGGATGCCGAAGGCCGGGTAGAGCACGCCCGCAGCGACCGGGATGAGCGCCGTGTTGTAGCCGAAGGCCCAGCCGAGGTTCTGGCGGATATTGCGCATGGTGCGGGCCGAGATGTCGAAGGCGTTGACCACGCCGCGCAGGTCGCCGGTCATCAGCACCACGTCGGCGCTCTCGATGGCGACATCGGTGCCGGTGCCGATGGCGATGCCGATATCGGCATGAGCCAGCGCCGGTGCGTCGTTGATCCCGTCACCGACGAAGGCGAGCCTCCGGCCGCCCGCGCGCAGCGCGTCGAGCGCCGCGACCTTGCCGTCCGGCAACACCTCGGCGGTGACATGGTCGATCCCGAGCTCCGACGCGATGGCATCAGCCGTCGCCTGAGCATCGCCGGTGATCATCGCGACCTCGAGGCCCAGACCATGCAGCGCCTCGATGGCCGCCCGCGACGTGGGTTTGACCGGGTCGGACACGGCGATCACCGCGGCGACGTTGCCGTCGATGGCGGCAAAAAGCGGCGTCCGGCCCGCAGCGGCGAGCGCCTTGCCGCGGTCGGCGAGATCTTCAATCGCGATGCCTTCGCGCTCCATGAGCCGCCGCGCGCCGACCAGAACATCGCGTCCCTCGACCGTGCCGCGCACGCCGAAACCGGTGATCGAGGCGAAATCGGCCACTGCAGGCAGCGCGGCGCGGTTCCCCGCAGCACGCAGGATGGCCTGCGCCACCGGGTGCTCGGACTGCGCCTCGACAGCGCCGACAAGGCGCAGAACCGAGTCACGGCTCTGCCCGTCGGAAAGCTCAATGTCGGTCAGCTCGGGGCGCCCCTCGGTGATCGTGCCGGTCTTGTCGAAGGCCACGACCTCGACCTCCTGCAGCCGCTGCAGCGCATCTCCCTTGCGGAACAGAACGCCCATTTCGGCCGCGCGGCCGGTGCCGACCATGATCGAGGTCGGCGTGGCGAGCCCCATGGCGCAGGGGCAGGCAATGATCAGGACGGCGACGCCGGCCACAAGCGCATAGGTCAGCGCCGGGTCCGGGCCGATGACCAGCCAGACCAGCACGGTCAGCGCCGCCAGCGTCATCACGGCGGGCACGAACCACATGGTGATGCGGTCCACGAGCCCCTGGATCGGCAGCTTGGCGCCCTGCGCCTCCTCGACCATGCGGATGATCTGGGCCAGCATCGTGTCGGCACCAACGGCGGTCGCAAGGAAGGCAAGCGCACCCGTCCCGTTGACCGTGCCGCCGACCACGGCATCGCCCGCGCCCTTGCCAACCGGGATCGGCTCGCCGGTCAACATGCTCTCATCCACATAGCTGCTGCCCGAGATGACCTCGCCATCCACCGCGATCCGCTCGCCTGGCCGCACCCGGATCACGTCTCCCAGCACGATCTGGTCGATCGCCACCTCCCGGGTATCACCATCGCGCTCGACTAGCGCGGATTTCGCCTGCAGCCCGACGAGCTTGCGGATCGCCTGTCCGGTGCGGCCCTTGGCGCGCGCCTCCAGCCAGCGCCCGAGCAGGATCAGCACGACGATCACCGCGGCCGCTTCGAAATAGACCGCGCGCGTCTCGACAGGCAGCAGCGACGGCAGGAAGGTGGCGATGACCGAATAGCCATACGCAGCCGAGGTGCCGATGGCGACGAGGCTGTTCATGTCAGGCGCACCGTGCAGCAGCGCCGGATAGCCCTTGAGGTAGAACCGCCGCCCCGGCCCGAAGAGCACGAGGCTGGTGAGCACGAACTGGATCACCCAGCTCGCATGATGGCCGATGGTATTGGCGATGAAGGCGTGAAACCCGGGCAGGACGTGTCCGCCCATCTCCAGCAGAAAGACCGGCAGCGCCAGCGCGCCGGCGATCAGCGTGAGCCGCTTGAGGTCTTCCGCCTCGGCCTCCTTGCGGGCGCCGGCATCCGGTGCATCGCTGGCTCCTTGCGGGATCGTGGCGGGATAGCCCGCCTCTGTGGCCGTGCGGGCCAGCAGCTCGGGGTTCACCTGCCCTTCGAGATACCGCACCCGCGCCGTTTCCCCGGCGAGGTTGACCGAGGCTTCGAGCACACCGGGCACCTTGGCCAGCGCACGTTCCACGCGCCCGACACAGGAGGCGCAGGACATCTCCTCGACCCGCAGGGTCACCTCGGCGACCCGCGCGGGGTATCCGGCGGCGTCCAGCGCCTGCCGGATGGTCTCGGCAGTGGCAGGCGCCTCGAAGCCGACCCGCGCGGTCTCGCTGGCGAGGTTCACATTCGCCGCCGCGACGCCGGGCACCGCGCCGAGGGCGCGCTCGACGCGCCCCACGCAGGAGGCGCAGGACATCCCCTCCACGGCAACAGTCAGTTCGGTCATTTCCGTCTCCTCGGACTCCGTCTCGCGCACGGATCATTGGTCAGGTCCTGCACATAAGGGTTCCACCAACTGGAAGGTCAACCCAGGGAGCGGTTTTCGGGGAAGGCGCAACGCCGCAGGGGGGAACACCGTGCGGGAGGTTCCTGATTCGCAGGCAGGCGGTATCCCGGTACAAGGAGAGATTCGCCGCACTGCCGGGCATTCTCCCCGCGCGAAGCGGCTCAAGTTGCACGGAAAACCGGCCAGGGCATGTCGCCCCGGCGACACCACACAGAGCTTTGAGCGGAAATGCCGTCGCTTGCGGTTGTCAGAACGGACAAAGGCAGGCAGCATTCCTCTTCGTGAATTCAAGACGCGCCTCTGAAAGGAAATCCCTCGGATGCTGACTAGACGCCACTTCATTGTTACATCCGCTGCGCTGTTTTCGGCGCCGATTGCGGCTTCGCTGCCAGGCGCCGCCGAGGCCGCCCCGGGGGACTGGGCTTCCTGGGACGCGCAGGTCACCCCGCCCGGTTTCGACCCCGCCGTGACCAACCCCTGGGGTCTGCACTCCCGCTTCCTGCCGCGGCGGGTCGAGACGAACCGCAGCCTGACCCCCGGCGACATCCACGTCGATGCGGTCGCGCGCTACCTCTACCACATCCAGCCCGATGGCTCGGCGATGCGCTACGGCGTCGCCATCGGCCGCGGAGGTCTGTATGAGCCCGGCACCTACACGATCCGGCGTAAGGCCAAGTGGCCCACCTGGACGCCGACGGCCAACATGATCAAGCGCGAACCCGAGATCTACGCCCAGTATGCCGGCGGCCAGCCGCCCGGCCCGAGCAATGCCCTCGGTTCGCGCGCTCTCTATCTCTATGTCGGCTCGCGCGACACCTACCTGCGCATCCACGGCACGCCGTTCCCGCGCTCGATCGGCACCCGGGCCTCGTCCGGCTGCGTCCGGATGGTCATGGCGCATATCAACCAGCTCTACGACTTCGTCGACGTGGGCTCGACCGTGGTGCTCTACCCGGGCGAGGAATCGATCAGCGCCTAGCGCTGACGGATCGCACCGGCACGGATTCGAAGGGGCGGCAGCGACCGCCCCTTTTTCATGGGTTCTCTCCAGAGGCAGGATGCCTCGCGGAGCCAACATGTTCCCGCAATAGGAAACGGCGCCGCGAGGGTATCTCGCCGCGCCGTTGCTCAATCCCGTGTCTGATTGCCGGCGCCCTCAGGCCCGAGCGCAGATCATCCGCCCCTCGACCGTGCGGAGCGGCAGGTAGGTCGTCTCCACCGGTCCTACCCAGCGATACCAGTAGCAATCGTCCTCCGGCATGATCACCACGGAGCTCAGATCCTGGTGCGGTGCGGCCATGGCGACCACGGCTTCGGGCAGTTCCTCGATGAAGTTCGGCTCGCCGTCGACCCCGATGCCGGAGGTCGTCGTGGTGCAGGCCGTGAGGGAAAGCGCCGCAAGGGCCGCGAGCCAGGGTTTCGCTGTCGTCATTCTCAAATTCCTGCGCTGTCAAGTTATGCGGGCTTCGGTTCGCCTAGGTTGTCGATCTGTCAAGCGCGGGCAAGGCCCCTGCGCCCGGAAAGGGGAAATGCGCACGCGGCTAGTGCGGCAGGGGCACAGGTTTCCTCTCCGGCCCCTCCAGATGTGCACGGGATGCAGTCACAACGTGATCCGCGCTTCGGCGACACGGTTGACACCGATCGCTCGAAGGATCGGGCGGAACACCATGCCGAAGGCCACCCCGAAGCCGAGCTGGAACAGGATGTTGGCGAAAGGATAAGCCCCCTCGCCCGCGACCGCGCCGAACAGAAAATTCGCGGCCGGGTGCGTGAGGTAGATCATCAGCGAATGCGCCGCGAGCAGCACCACCACGCTCGCGAGCAACCGTGGCATCGCGACGCTGGGAAACGCGAGGCAGAGCGCGAGCGCGAACAGCCAGACTGGCTCGGTGTGGCTCTCGAGCAGGACAAGACAGAGCAGCGCATGCGCCAGGGCGATGCCGAGGCTGACCGCCTGACGCTTCCGCGTCGCGGCCGTCGCCACCATCGCGCCGATCGCCAGGAACGGAAGGATCGTGGTCGGCAGCCGCTCGACCAGCTCCGCCGCCTCTGCAACAGCGCCCATGCGCAGCGCGACGCCGAGGAACACGGCAAGGTTCACCGCCTCGGCCATCAAGAAGAACGCCACCAACCCGCGCCAGATGTCCTGCGACAGGGCCCTGCGCACGGCCGGCAAAGTTAGCAGCAAGGCGACCACGAGGAACATTTGCAGGTAGGCATGGAGGAACCATAGCCATTCCATCTGGATCACGGGCGGCGCGCGACCCAGCACGGCCACGTCCAGAAACTCGGCCATGTTCCGATAGGGCAACAGCATCGACGGATGCGCCTCACGTTCGACAAAGGCATTCTTTGCGAAGTAGAGCAGCGAGAACGGCACCAGCGGCACGATGAGCCGCAGGAGCAGCGCCCAGACGCGCCCGGCGTGGTCCGCCCGCAGCACCGCGGGCAGTTGCAGACGGCCAAAGGAGAAACCAGCAAAGACGAAGAGCACGATGGAGGCGCCGAGCGAGAGCTTCAGCCCGGTGTGAAAGGCCACGACCGTCACGATGGCGAGGCTGCGCACGAGGATGAAGCTGTCGATGCCCGTCATGCGCAAGAGGCGCATGGGCGTTGCCTTGGCCGGAATGGCTTGTCGCCCCCCTGCCGCCAGTTCCGCAACGCTCCGCGAGGCCCAGTCCTGCGGCAGCTTCAGGCCAATCCCGTCGAGTTCCAGCCGCGCCTCGATGGTCGCGAGGCTGTCGGCGCCCAGATCGGCAAGCGCCTGATCGCGGTGCACCTGCCCGCGGCCGGAATGGCGTGCGAAGAGCGCGGCGATCTGCTGCTCCAGCGCACCGCGCGGCGCCTCGCCCGCCCCGCCAATGGTCGCCTCCGCGTCCTGGGCCATGTCGACAAGGGCATCCTTGTCGACCTTGCCGTTCGGCGTCGCGGGGAACCTCGGGAGGATCAGGATCGTTGCCGGGAGCATGTAGGCGGGCAGAACACGGGCGAGCGCCGACCTGACGGCGGGCTCCGTGATGCCTCCCTGCTCGCTCAGCAGGAACAGCCGCAACCTGTCTTCCCGCAGCACCGCGCTCGCCTGCTGGACGCCGGCCAGCGCCTCGGCCGCGGCCTCGATCTCGCCCAGTTCGACCCGGAACCCGTTGATCTTGACCTGGCCATCCCGCCGACCGGCAAAGCAGATCTCGCCCTCCGGTGTCTGAAAGGCGAGATCGCCGGTGAAATGACGTCGCGCGGGCGCACCCGGGTGATCGGCAAACGGGTCGCGTGCCCCGCCAACCGGATCCGCCAGTTCCGCCACCAGTTCCCCGACCTCGCCGGCGGACACCGGCGTGCCGTCTCCGGCCAACAGCCGCGCTCCGGCAAAGGACAGCGCCCGGCCGATCGGGATGTCGCGCTGCCGGGCTTCGCCGGGCTGGATCTCGTGGAACAGGAAGGCCTGCGGTGTCTCGGTCGTGCCGAAGATGTTGAACTGCCGGACGTGGGGGAACTGCTCCTGCCACTGCGCCACCACGCGCCGCGGCAATCGCTCGCCGCCCCAGAAGACCGCCCGGAGAGTCTCGAAACCTCCGGACCCGTCCAAGCCCGTCGTGAGCAGACGCGCCGAGGCAGGCCCGAGGCGCAGAACGCTGCACCCGGCCCGCCCAAGCAACGCACGCAGCGCAGACGGGTCGGCCATCTCGCACGGCGTCGGGATCGCCACGGCGCCACCGTTCGACAGCGGCAGGAACACGTCGCGAAGCGTCGGGTCGTGCGCGATGCCCGCCAGCATCATCGTCACCGGTGGCTCCGGCAAGGCCAGCATTCCGGCCTGCCAGGTGAGAAAGCGTTGTAGCGTGGCGTCGGGATGTGTGATCAGCTTGGGCGCACCCGTCGTACCCGAGGTGAAGAGATGGCAAGCCGCGGCGCGCGGCGCCCCGCCTCGGACCGTTCCGCCACCGCGCGGCTCCACGCCTGTCAGGCCAGCGAGCCCTTCCGGCAGACGCGCGCCCGCCTCGATCACGAACCGAGCCCCGAGCCGGTCGAGCATGTGCCGGATACGCGCCTCGGGATAGCTCGCGTCGACCACCGCGAAGGAGGCACCGTGGGCGGAGACGCCGAGCATCGCCGCCACCAGGGCCGGGTCGCGGCTGGCGAGGATCGCGACCCGATCCTGCGGCCCGGCCCCTGCGGCCTCCAGCCCGGCCGACACGGCGCGCGCCCGGTCCGCCAACGCGCGATAGCTGATCCGTTCGCGGCTCGTGAGGATGGCCAGCGCGTCCGGTGCCCGCACCGCATGATCGAAGAAATCCGCATGGATCCGGCGGGCCGGTTCCGGCGCGAGTGTTTCGCGCGGCAGGATGCTCTCGTGTCCGCTCCGTGCCTCCGCGAGGATGCTGCGGCAGGTCCGTTCCGGTTCGCGAAGGGCTGCGGAAAGCAGACGGGCCTGAAGATCGAGGAATTGCCGCGTGCGCCCCTCGGAAAGCTGCGCCCGGTCATGGAACGCCCGCGCGGTCAGCACCCGCCGGTCCTCTGACCAGACGAGATTCAGGTCGAACTCGGTGCGCCGGTCGAGAAACTCCCGCGGCCCGATCTCCAGCGCGCCGGCGACGATCCGGGGCGCGGGCGGGAACATGTTGATCGAAACGTCCGGCGCCTTTCCCGCCGCCAGCACCGCATCGAGAACCGGTGCATTCTCCAACGCCACCGCGGCGCGGGTTCTGTCGCTCAGCGCGCGCGCAAAGGCGGCGAAGTCGCGGTCCAGATCCACCTGCAGGTCGAGCGGCAGCGTGTGCGAAAACGGCCCGACGACCGAGTTCGGCGCGCCCAGCGACTTGCGCCCCTCGGCCTGGAAGAAGCTGGAAACGGCTGTTTCGCCGGAAAACCCATACAACCCAAGCGCGTAGACGGCGGAGAGAAATCCGAAACGCGTGGCCCCGAGCGCCTTGGCCGTCCGGCGCAGGGGGGCGGAAAGGTCGTCGAAGTCGCGCTCCAAGACATGGCCCGCCGAGACCTCCGTGCCGCTCTCCACACCATCCCCGATCAGCCGAACCGGCGCGGGCAGCGCTTCGACCAGCGCATCGACGGCGCGGGCGGCGTCCGGCTCCGCGGTTTCGACATGGGTGTAATCGTAATAGGAGCCCACAGGCGGCAGGTCCTCGCCCGCGTAGAGCTTGAGCAGCTCCCGGGTCATCACCCCGCGGGAAAAGCCGTCGGTGATCGCATGGTGGGCCGCGATGGTGAAGCGCCAGGCATCGCCCAGGTCGGCCACCAGGACCCGGACCAGCGCGCCGGGCTGCCTCGGATCGACGTCATCGAAAACCAGCGGTAGCGCCCAGTCGCGGAAACCGGCAAAGCTCTGATCTTCCATCCGGCAGGCGTGGTAGCGGAACGGCGCGTCCGGGGAGACCACCGCGTGCACCACCCCGCCCGACAGCTCGAACCGGGTCCGCAGTGCCGCGTGACGCTGCACAAGCGCCTGCGCGGCCGCGCGGAACACGGCCTCGTCCAGCGGGCCGGCGACCCGGTGCCCCATGGCGATCATGTAGGAACCGACACCGGCGAGTTCGGACAGCACGTAGCGCGCCTGGTTGTCACCGGCGACTTCGCGCATCTCTTGCGCGCTCTGTCCTGTTCCAAGCGTCTCCAGCACTGCGACCGGTCCTCGCTCGACGCCGTCCCACACCAACCGGACATCGTTACAGGTTGACCTTAAGTCAGAAAGCGCGACGCGAAAAACCTCTGTCACGGGCACCCGATGGTTCCAGGCCAGCGTTGCGCGATTGCATCCCGGTCAGTGACGGACGGGCGCGGGCTAACAGATGCGCGGCAGCGGGTCGTCCTCGAGCTCCTCGAGCAAGCGCAGCCCGCCCAACTCGGTCCTCAGTGCAACCGCCCCGCCGTTTTGCGGCGCCTGCAGGCGCCCGATCACGGCGGCGTCTGCGCCGCCGGGCGCGGCTTTCCATGCGGCCAGGGCGTGATCCGCCGCCTCCGGCGCCATCACGGCGACCACCCGGCCCTCGCAGGCGAGATAATAGGGGTCGTATCCGAGAATGTCGCAGACTGCCCGGACCGCTGGCCGCACCGGGACAGCGGGCTCGTCGAGGATGACCTCCAGCCCGGTCGCGCGCGCGATCTCATGCGCCACCGAGACAAGGCCGCCGCGCGTCGGGTCGCGCATGAAGCGCAGCCCCGGCACGCCGCGCAACGCCCGGGTCAGCGGCAGCACGCTCCCGGCATCCGAGCGGATCTCGCCGCGCAGGCCGAACTGTTCCCGCGCCAGCAGGACGGCCACCGCGTGATCGCCGACCGGTCCGCTCACCAGAAGCGCGTCGCCCTCGCGGATTTCGTTCAGGCCCAGCGCTCCGGGATGCCGCATCACCCCGATCCCCGTGGTGGCGAGGTAGAGCCCGCCCCCCTGCCCCCGTGGAAGCACCTTGGTATCGCCAGCCGCAACCCGAACCCCCAGCTCCGCCGCCGAACGGGCGAGATCGACGACGATGCGCTCCAACAGAGCGGCCTCGTAGCCTTCCTCAATGAAGGCGTTCAGGCTCAGGAACAGCGGATCGCCCCCGGACACGGCGAGATCGTTGGTCGTGCCATGGACGGCGAGCGAGCCGATGGAGCCACCGGGAAATTCCAGCGGCTGCACCGTGAAGCCGTCGGTCGTGAAGAGGATCCTGTCACCGGGCAGCGCGAGGCGCGCGGCGTCGACCGTGGTGTCGAGCACATCGTTGGCAAGATGCCGGGCGAAGACCTCGTCGATCAACTCGCGCATGAAGCGGCCGCCGTTGCCGTGGGCGAGCGAGATATGGCTATCGGACAGGCTCATCCCCGGTCTCCGCTTGCTTGCGCCGCATGTTCCACCAGCTGACCGAGCGAGATACCCGCGTCGTTGGATGGCACACGCCGATGCAGCCGAAGCAGGCGCGCCATATCTGCCAGTCGTTCTTCGATCCCCCGCACGAGGCGGGCGTTCTGAAACACCCCGCCAGTCAGACCGATCTGCGCAAAGGGAAGCGTCTCCGCCAGCGTCCGGATTAGGTCGGGAACGACCTGCGCCATCGTGGCATGGAAATCCGCCGCGCGGCGGGCCTCCGAACGGCGCTTGTCAGTGAGGACGTCGAGCAGAGGGCTCCAGTCGACCTCCAGCGGCCCGTCCGCTCCGGAGGAGACCGGCAAACGGACGGCCTGACCAGCCTCGCCAGAGGCGAGCGTTTCCAGCCGCATCGGCCCCTGCGCCTCGAAACTGCAATGGGTCATGCCGGTCACCAGACAGGCGGCGGCGTCGAACAGGCGGCCTGCGGCCGTGGTCTCGAAGGTGTTGAGGTCCCGATCCCAGGCCTGCCGCGCGAGGTCGGCCCCGTCTGGCGCATGCGGCAGGTCCCGGCCGGTGGCCCAGCAGAGCGCCGCCGCGCTGCGCCAGAGTTCGCGCCCGGCACGGTCGCCGCCGGCAAGCCGGAACGGGCGAAACCGCGCCACCCGCCGCCAGCGCCCCGGCGCTCCCCAGAGCACCTCCCCGCCCCAGAGCGTTCCGTCCGCACCGAGCCCGACACCATCCCAGGCAAAGGTGAGCCAGTCGCCTATCGCGTCAGCGTGCTCGGCCGCGAGCGCCGATGCGTGGGCATGGTGATGCAGGATCGGCACCACCGGCAGGTCCTGTCCCCGTGCCCATCGGTGGCTGGTGTAGCCCGGGTGCGCATCGCAGAGCAGCACCGCAGCCCGCTGGCCATAGAGCGCCTGAAGGCTCTCCGAGACCTCCTGCAGCACGGCAAGGCTGCGCACGGCCTCCATCTCGCCGATATGCGGCGACACCACGGCACGGCGGCCAAAGCCAAGCGCGACGGTGGCCTTCATCTGCGCGCCGAGGGCAAGCACGGTCTCCGGCAGGGCCTTCGGCAGGGCCAGCTCAAGTGGCGCCGTCCCGCGCCCGAGCCGGAGCGGCACCACCCGCCCGGCGATCTCGCGACAGACCGGATCGTCGGCGGGGCGTGCAATCGGCCTGTCGTGGTGCAGCATGGCGTCTGCGACGTTGGCGAGCCGGTCCTCGACTTCCTCGGGCGCGATCAGCACCGGCTCGCCGCTCAGGTTGGCCGAGGTCGCGACCAGCGGTCGGCCGAGTGCCTCGAGCAGCAGCACGTGCAACGGGCTGTAGGGCAGAAAGAGACCGAGCTCACCGCAATCCGGCGCCACCGAGGGTGCCAGCGCCGCATCGGGCCGCCGAGGCACGAGAACGATGGGCCGCTGTGGCGTCAGCAGTGAATGTGCGGCCTTGTCCGACAGGTCAGCCAATGCGCGCACCCCGTCCAGACCGCCCGCCCCCTCCAGCGGCACCATCACCGCAAACGGTTTGTCCGGGCGCCCCTTGCGCCGCCGCAGCCGCGTAACAGCCGCCTCGTTCGCCGCATCGCACATCAGGTGATAGCCGCCGATGCCGCGTACGGCGACGATCTCTCCCTCGGCAAGCCCCGCGACGGTTGCTGCAAGCGCGGCCTCGGCCCCCGTGACATCCTCCCGCTCCCGCCTGGCGAAGCGCAGCGAAGGTCCGCACTCCGGGCAGGCGATCGGCTCGGCATGGAACCGGCGGTCCGCCGGTTCGTTGTATTCCGCCCGACAGGCGGCGCAGAGCGAGAAGCCCGACATGGTGGTATTCGCCCGATCATATGGCATCGCGGCGATCAGCGTGTAGCGCGGCCCGCACTGGGTGCAGTTGATGAAGGGATAGCGAAAGCGCCGGTCCTGCGGGTCGCGCATCTCGCGCAGGCAGTCGTCGCAGACGCAGGTGTCCGCCGGAACGAAGATCGCCGCCTCCGCGCCCGGATCGCTGTCGAGTATCGTGAATCCCGCGAGCGCCTGCGGAGAGGTCTCCGTCACCTCAGCGACCTGCGGCGCCGAGAGTGGCGGGGCATCAGACACCACCTTGCGCAGGAACGCCTCCACAGCCCCCTCCGGCCCTTCCACATGGATCATCACTTCGCCCATCCGGTTCCGAACCCATCCGGCCAGCCCGAGCTGGAGCGCCACGCGATAGACATGCGGCCGGAACCCGACGCCCTGCACGTGGCCGGTGAGCAGGATCTTCCGCGCCGTCCGCGCGCCCTCGGGAGACGTCAGGTTCGGCGCGGCCCGGTCCTGCTTCATTCCGCGGCCTGTCCGGAGCGGCTGCGACGGCCGCCCGACCACCAGATCCGACAGGCGCCCTCGTCCGAAACCATACAGGGGCCGACCGGGGTGCGTGGGGTGCAAGGCGCGCCGAAGATGCGGCACTCGTCGGGATAGATCCGCCCCAGCACGACCGCCGCGCAATCGCAGCCCGCAGGCATCTCGCCGATCCGGCGGCGGCTCGCGTCGGCATGGTCGGGCAGCACCTTGCGGGCGTCGTGGGCCGCGAAGGCGGGGCGCAGCGCATAGCCCGAGGCCGCGATCGTGCCTATGCCGCGCCAGGGAGCGTCCGTGACCTCCATGACCTCCGACAGCAGCCGGCGCGCCACAGGATTGCCGCCCGGCTCCACCAGGGCGGGATAGCAATTCTCGAGCCGCGGACGTCCTTCCAGGACCTGACGCAGCACCGAATGGATCGCCGCCAGCAGGCTCTCGCTGTCGAACCCCGCGATGGCCGCCGGCACGTTGTGTCCGGTCGCCACGGCCTCCCATTCTTCCGGGCCCATCACGGTGCAGACATGGCCGGGTGCGATCAGCGCGTCGAACCCGACCTCACCGGACCTCAGCAGCATCTCGACAGCGGGAAAGGTGCGCCGGCCCGAAAGAAGCAGGAAAAGGTTCTCCGGCACGCCCTGCGCCATCATCGCCGCGACCGGCGCGGTCGTCGTCTCGAACCCGGCGGCGAAGAACACCACGCGCCGTTCGGGCGATGCCCGGGCGAGTGCCACGGCCTCCTGCGGGCTGGCGACGGGCACCACGTTGGCGCCAGCAGCCCTGGCCTGCTCCAACGAACGGACCTCGGATTTCCGGACGTTGACCGGCACTCGGAGCATGTCCCCGAAGGTGGCCAGCGTCAGGTCCTCCCCCATCGCAAGCTGGATCGCGAGGTAGACATCCTCCTCCGGGCAGACGCACACCGGGCAGCCGGGCCCCGGAATCAGCTCGATCTCCGGTGGCAGCGCATGGCGCAGACCGGCGCGGGTGATCGACCGCTCGTGGCCGCCGCAAACATTCATGATCCGGACCTTCCCGGGCAGGTTCAGCGCCCGGATGCGGTCCAGCCAGTCTGCCGCGCTGCGCCGCATTCTCAGCCCTCCGGCCCGATGGTCAGCGCACGGCGCTCCGCCACGCCCTGCCGGAGCCAGTCTGCCCAGAACTCCATGCCCTCGCCGGAGCGCGCCGAGACCTCGAGGACGGGCCGGGCATTGCCCAATTGGCGCACATGCGCCTCGGCCCGGCCGGCGTCGAATTCCGGCATGTAGGGGGCGAGGTCGCGCTTGGTCAGCAGCACGAGGTCGGCCGCGCGGAACAACACCGGGTATTTCGCAGGCTTGTCGTCGCCCTCCGGCGTCGACAGCAGCGCCACGTTGCAATGCTGCCCGAGATCGAAGCTGGCAGGGCAGACAAGGTTGCCGACGTTCTCGATGAAGAGCAGGTCCAGCCGGTCGAGCTCCAGGCCGTGCAGCGCCTCGTGCACCATGCGGGCATCCAGATGGCAGGCGGTGCCGGTGCAGATCTGAACCGCCGGCAGGCCGCAGGCGCGCAAACGGTCGGCGTCGTTCTCCGTCTCCAGATCCCCCACGATCACGCCGATCCGGAGATCGCCGCCCAGCAACCCCGCCGTTGCCTCCAGCAACGCCGTCTTGCCCGCGCCGGGAGCGGACATGAGGTTCACCGCGAAGACGCCGTGCCTGTCGAGATGCGCGCGGTTCCGCGCGGCCTGCCGGTCATTGGCCTGAAGCAGCCCGCCGAGTCCCTCGGTGATCTGCCTACCCTGCGTCGACGGGTCGAGATGTTGGGGTCCAGCGCAGCCGCAAGTGTCACACATGAGCCCCCTCCCACGGTTCCCGTGCCGGAGGGTCATCCTCCACCACAACAGACTTCAACAGCAGTTCATCCCCCGACCGCAGTTCCGTCCGCCAGGTGCCGCAGCGGACGCAGACCAGGCGGTTGATCTCCGCCTCGCTCTCCAGCTTGCAGCCCGGACACCAGACGCGCAATGGCGCCGTGTCGATGCTCAGCCGCGCGCCCTCGGCAAGGCTTCCGGCCGCGGCGACGGGAAAGGCGCTGGCCAGAAGTTCCGGCACCACGCCCGACAGCGGTCCGATCTTGACGGTGAGGCCAGTGACACGGGCCGCGCCATTGTCGCGGGCGACGGCTTCGAGTTGCCCGACCAGAGCCCGGCAGATCGCGAACTCATGCATCGGGATGAAGGAGCGTGCCGAAGGTTTCCCAACTCAGCCGCGCCTCCTCCTCGGAGACCTTCTTGAGTGCGTATCCGACGTGGATCAGGACGATGTCGCCCACGGCGAGATCGTCGTCCTCCATCATGAAAAGGTTCGCATCCCGCAGGACGCCGCCGGCCTCGCAGGTCGCGGTGTAGCCGTCGATCGCCGTGATCCGCATCGGAACGGCAAGGCACATGAGGCGTCTCCCCCCTCTCGCCCGCACACTCCTTATATGTAACGCAGAACCCCCACCAATCCATGCGGACCAATTGTCTCGCTTGGGTCGCCGGTGTCAGCCGGGCGCTCGCAATCGCGCGCCCGGCCGAAGCATTATTTCAGACGAAGCTGACGGCGACCTTGCCGACGCCATCGATCTCGCCCGCGAGTTCGGTGCCTTTGGGGAAGAAGAGCAGGCCGCAGATCGATCCGGTGATGACAATCTGGCCGACTTCCAGGCCGCCGCAATGATCGCCGACCTTGTCCAAGAACAACCGCAGGTTGCTGAGGGCCGAACCACCGGAAACGCTCGTCTCGCCGTCCAGCGGCATCTCTTCGCCGGCCTTGAGCCGCGCCGTGACCACGCCGAAATCAGACCCGTCCCAGCCTTCGAGCACATCGCCCTGCACGTAGCCCGCGTTGATCTGCAGGTCGGCGAACTTGTAGGCGGCATCCTCCGCCGCTTCGCCGGCAAGGCGGGTGTCGACCAGTTCGAACATGGCGCAGGGGCGGAAGTAATCCTCCAGCTGCTCCGGTGCGCCGCCCTCGGGCAGCGGGCGCATCAGTTCGAAGCCGACTTCAAGCTCGACGCCGAAGCGCTCGGTCACGGGCTTCTGCCCGCCGTTCTCCACGACGTAGCAGGCCGGGATCGGCGCCAGGATCGGCTCGCTCCCCGGCACCGGCGCGACCTTGAAACCCGCGACCGCGCCGAGCGCGCCGGCGACGCCGCTCTGCACGCGCAGGATCTCTTCGCGGGACAGGCCGGCGACGGTGGGCGAGATGCGTTCGCCGGTCCGGTGGGCGGCGACCAGGTCTTCGATAAGTTTAACCACGTCGTTCATGCTGTTTCTCCAACGTTGCAGCAATTTCCCGCGCCGCGCAGAGCACGGGGTTTTCCAATGGCACGGGCGCGCGTTCGCGCAGCCGCTCCGCGGCCTGCCCAAGCGGGCCGCCGCCGATGATGACCCGCCGCGCACCGGACACCACGGCCAGGCCGACCGCCTCCAGCAGCGCCGCATCGAGCGCCTCCGGGTCGGCCATGAGCGCCAGCGCATCGCCTCGCGAGAGAAAGCAGCCGGCATAGAGACCCGACGCCGCGTTGCGCTGCATGAGACGGTCGATGGCGGGCTGAAGCTCCGGCGTCGTGGTGGCCACGGCGAAGGGCGTGCCCGACCGGGCCGCCGCGCGGGCCGCCGCGGCGCCGATCCCGACCACGGGACAGGGATAGCGGCGTGCGATTTCCTCCGCCCCCGGGTCTCCGAAGGCCGAGACGATGATCCCGGTGGGTTCCGGCGTCAGGACCGCCGCGCCGACCCGCGCGGCCGCCGCATCGAGCGCCGCTTGCGAGGTGATCATCGACGGGCCATGCGGCGCCGTCCATCCGACCGGAGGCTCGGGGAGCGCGCGGGCCGCAATCGCGCACATCGCCTCGGTCGTCGCCCGGTTCGAGTTCGGGTTCATCAGCGTGATGGCCATGGCGCGATCATTCGGCAGTGTCCGTTGTTTCGTCAGGAGCACGCTGTGTGCCAATTTTCCCGGAGAGGCAACAGCTTACCTCAATTCCTCCCCGCGAAGCCGCCGATTCCGGCCGCTGCCTCCGCGATCTGCCCCTTGCCAGCGGGCAACACCCGCCATGGTTGTCTTGAGACGGCCCTGCAAAAGGGCAGTTTCTGGACAGACGGTCAAAAACTGTGCGGATTTCCACATTCTTTGCGGTCATCGCCGGGTGCGCAGGATTGCACCTCCACACGCGCCAAACTCCAAAGCAGCTTCCCGAACAAGGGATGGGACAAACGATCCTGGTCAACAAGGAGAATGACGTTGAAGACACTGAAGCACAGTTTTGCGGCGCTGGCCGTGATGGCGGGGATGGCGATCTCCCAGGGCGCCGTGGCGCAGGGAACGCTGCGCGTCGGCATGACCGCCGCCGACATCCCGCTGACCACCGGCCAGACCGACCAGGGTGGCGAAGGCATGCGCTTCATGGGCTACACGGTCTATGACTCGCTCATCGAATGGGACCTGACCAGCGCCGACAAGCCGTCGGTCCTGATCCCCGGCCTCGCGACGGAATGGTCCGTCGACCCCGAAGATCAGACCAAGTGGACCTTCAAGCTCCGTGAGGGCGTGACCTTCCACGACGGCAGCCCCTTCACCGCAGAGACCGTCGTCTGGAACTTCGACAAGATCCTCGACGATGCCTCCGAGCAATACGACCCGCGCCAGTCCGCCCAGGGCAAGTCGCGCATCCCCGCCGTCGACACCTATACGGCAATCGACGACTACACGCTCGAGATCACGACCAAGACCCCGGACGCGACGCTGCCCTACCAGCTCGCCTGGATCCTGATGTCCTCCAAGGCGAACTGGGAAGCCTTGGACAAGGACTGGGAGAAAGTCGCCGCCACCCCGTCGGGGACCGGCCCCTGGAAACTCGAAACCTTCGTGCCGCGCGAGCGCGCCGAAATGGTTCCGAACGCCGATTACTGGGACGACACCCGCATCCCCAAGCTCGACAAGATGGTGCTGATCCCGCTGCCCGAACCCAACGCACGCGCCGCCGCGCTGATGTCCGGCCAGGTGGACTGGATCGAGGCCCCTGCCCCCGACACCATTCCCGCGATGGAAGGCAACGGTTTCGTCGTCTCGTCGAACGCCTACCCGCACAACTGGACCTGGCACCTGTCGCGCCTCGAAGGCTCACCCTGGAACGACATCCGCGTGCGCAAGGCCGCAAACCTCGCGATCGACCGCGAAGGCATGATGCCGCTGCTCGGCGGGCTGATGGTGCCGGCCAAGGGCTTCCTGCCGCCCAGCTCGCAGTGGTTCGGTGAGCCTGAGTTCGACATCTCTTATGATCTGGACGCGGCCAAGGCGCTGATGGAAGAGGCCGGCTACGGCCCCGAGAACCACCTTGCCGTCAAAGCACTGATCTCGCCCTCGGGCTCGGGCCAGATGCTGCCGCTGCCGATGAACGAGTTCGTCCAGCAGAGCCTTGCTGAAATCTGGATCGACGTCGAGTTCGTGGTCGTCGAATGGAACCAGATGATCAACCTCTGGCGCGCCGGCGCGGCCGATCCGTCGGTCGAAGGGGCGATGTCGATCAACTTCACCTACTTCATCCAGGACCCGTTCACCGGCCTGATCCGGCACCTTTCCTGCGACCTGATCGCGCCCAACGGAACCAACTGGGGCCACTACTGCGACCCGGAGATGGAGGAGCTGTTCGCCAAGATCCGCACCACCTTCGATCCGGTCGAGCAGGACGCCGTGCTCAAACAGACGCATGAGAAGTATGTCGATGAGGCGCTGTTCCTGATGGTCACCCACGACGTGGCGCCGCGCGCCATGAGCCCGAAGGTGCAGGGCTTCGTGCAGGCCCAGAACTGGTACCAGAACTTCTCCTCCATCACTATGGAGTGAGGCTTCGGCCCACCTGAAGACCCCCCGCCGCCCTCCGGGCCGCGGCGGGGGACCCTCCCTGAAGGAACACGACCTTGCTGAGCTACTTCCTGCGCCGCCTGATACTGGTTCTGCCGGTGGCCTTCGGCGTCTCGATCATCTGCTTCCTACTGGTGCAGATCGCGCCGGGTGATCCGCTGACCGCCATCATGCCTGTCGACGCGACCGCCGAGGAACAGGCCGCCATGCGCGCCGCCTACGGCCTCGACAAGCCCCTGCCCGTTCAATACGCGATCTGGATCGGCAACCTCGTTCAGGGCGACATGGGCCGCTCCATCGCCACCGGCCGCCCCGTCGCTGGCGAGGTCTTCGGCGCGGTGCAGAATTCCCTGATCCTCGCCATCAGCGCCTCCGTGATCGCCTTTCCGATCGGCGTCTTTCTCGGTTTCCTCGCCGGTTACTTCCGCGACACGCTGCTTGACCGCGCGGTCACCGCGATCTCGATCACCGGGGTGTCGGTGCCCAACTACTGGCTGGGGATCGTCCTCGTCATCATCTTCTCGGTGCAGCTCGGCTGGTTGCCCTCGATGGGCGCAGGCCCCGGCGGATCGCAGGAATGGGAATGGAACTGGCTCCATATCCGTCACCTCGTCCTGCCTGCGATCACGCTCGCCGTTGTCCCCATCGGCATCGTGGCCCGTACGGTCCGCGCACTCTCGGGCGACATCCTGACGATGGACTTCGTGCAGGCGCTCTACGCCAAGGGCATGTCCCGCTTCGACGTGCTGTGCCACGTCGCCCGGAACGCCGCGGCGACCGCGCTCTCGGTGATGGGGCTGCAGCTCGGCTACCTGCTTGGCGGCTCGATCCTGATCGAGACGGTGTTCAACTGGCCCGGGTCCGGCTTCCTGCTCTCCAACGCGATCTTCCAGCGCGACCTGCCGCTGCTCCAGGGCACGATCCTGGTGCTGGCGCTGTTCTTCGTCGCCATGAACCTCATCGTCGACGTGGCTCAGGCCGCCATCGACCCGCGCATCAAGAGGAACTGACCGATGGCGATAGCTGAAACCATCGACGCAGCGCTCTCGCAGCGCTCCGGCTACTGGGCGGGCGTGGCCTCCCGGCTGCGGCGCGACCCGGTCACCATGATCTGTCTCGCGGTGCTCGCGCTGCTGATCCTGTCGGCGATCTTCGCCCCGTTCCTCGGGTTGCAGGATCCCTACAAGGGCTCGATGATCGCCCGACTGAAGCCGATCGGCACCCCCGGCCACCCGCTGGGCACCGACGAACAGGGCCGCGACATGCTCGCCCGCCTGATCTATGGCGGTCGGCTCACGCTGTTCATCGGGCTGATGCCGGTGGTGCTGGCCTTCTTCGTGGGTTCAATCCTGGGGATCGTGGCGGGCTACGCCGGGGGCATGGTCAACACGGTCATCATGCGCACCGTCGACGTGTTCTTCGCCTTTCCGTCGGTGCTGCTGGCCATTGCCATCTCCGGCGCGCTCGGCGCGGGGATCGTGAACTCGCTGGTCTCGCTGACCATCGTCTTCATCCCGCCACTGACCCGCGTCGCCGAGGCCGTTACCTCGGGCGTCCGCTCGCTCGACTATATCGACGCTGCGCGCGCCTCGGGCGCCAGCGCGCTGACGGTGATCCGCGTGCACGTGATCGGCAACGTCCTGTCGCCGATCTTCGTCTACGCAACCTCGCTCACCAGCGTCTGCATGATCCTCGCCGCGGGCCTGTCGTTCCTCGGCATCGGGGTGCGGCCGCCGGAGCCGGAGTGGGGACTGATGCTGAACACGCTGCGCTCGGCAATTTACGTGAACCCATGGCTGTCGGCGCTGCCGGGGCTGATGATCTTCATCACGTCGCTCTGCCTCAACCTGGTGAGCGACGGCGTAAGGAGCGCGATGAATGTCCATGACTGATACCCTTCCCGACACCGCCGCGCAGACAGCCGAGGGCCTCCCCGACAAGGGCGGACCGGCGCAGCCGCTGCTGATCGTCAAGGACATGCAGAAATACTTCCCCGTGCGCGGCGGCATCTTCGGGCGCACGCAGGCGATGGTGCAGGCGGTGGACGGCGTGTCCTTCGAGGTGAAGAAGGGCGAGACCCTTGGCATCGTGGGCGAATCCGGCTGCGGCAAGTCCACCACCGCGCGGCTTTTGATCGGGCTCACCGAGAAGGATTCGGGCGAGATCATCTTCGATGGCCAGGGCGTCGGCGACAGCTTGAGCCTGCGCGACCTGCGCCGTGGCGTGCAGATGGTCTTTCAGGACAGCTACGCCTCGCTCAACCCGCGGCTCACCATCGAGGAATCCATCGCCTTCGGCGCCCGGGTGCAGGGGCTCTCCGACCCGATCGGGCGTGCGCACAGCCTGATGGAGCGCGTGGGCCTTGCCCCCGAGCGCTTCGCGCAGCGCTACCCGCACGAGGTCTCGGGCGGCCAGCGCCAGCGGATCAACATCGCCCGCGCGCTGGCCATGTCGCCCCGCCTCGTGGTGCTGGACGAGGCCGTCTCGGCGCTCGACAAGTCGGTGGAGGCGCAAGTTCTGAACCTGCTGGCCGACCTGCGCGAGGAATTCGGGCTGACCTACATCTTCATCAGCCATGACCTGAACGTGGTGCGCTACATCTCCGACCGGATCCTCGTGATGTATCTCGGCGAGGTGGTCGAGGTCGGCCCCGTGAACTCCATCTGGGAAGACCAGGCCCATCCCTACACGCGCTCGCTGTTCTCGGCGATGCCTTCGATGGACCCGGAGAACCGCACAAAGACGCCGCCGCTGACCGGCGATCCGCCGAACCCGATCAACCCGCCGAGCGGCTGCCGGTTCCACACCCGCTGCCGGTTCGTCGACACCGTGTGCAAGGAAAAGGCGCCCGCCCTGCGGGAATTGCCGGGCCGGGGCGGTCACTGCGCCGCCTGCCACCTGCACGACCCGGACTCGGGGCATGACAAGGCAGGTCGGGAGGATATCTGGTGAACGCTCCCCTCGTGGAAATCCAGGACCTCGTCGTCCGTTTCAAGGGCGACCGGACGGTCCACGCGATCAACGGGCTCGACCTGACCCTGCAGCAGGGCGAGACGCTGGCCCTACTGGGCGAAAGCGGCTCCGGCAAGTCGGTGACGCTGAAGACGCTGCTGGCGCTGCTGCCGCCAAAGCGCAGCGAGGTCGAGGGCGGCATCGCCGTCAACGGCACCGACGTGCGCAAGCTCAAGGGGAAGGCGCTGCAGAAATACCGCGGCGGCGAGGTCTCCATGGTGTTCCAGGACCCGGGCCTGGCGCTCGACCCGGTCTACACCGTGGGCGCACAGATCTCCGAGGCGGTGATGCGGCACAAGGGCGTGTCGCGCGACGAGGCGATGAGCACCGCGCTCGACATGCTGCGCCGCGTCCGCATTCCCTCGCCCGAACGGCGGCTCAAGAACTACCCGCACGAGCTTTCGGGCGGGATGCGCCAGCGGGTGATGATCGCCCTCGCGCTGGCCTGCCGGCCGCGCCTGCTGCTGGCCGACGAGCCGACCACGGCGCTCGACGCGACGGTGCAGATCCAGATCCTGCTGCTGCTGCGCGAGTTGCAGCGCGAGTTCGGCATGGGCGTGATCTTTGTCACCCACGACATCGGCGTGGCGGTCGAGGTCTCGGAGCGGATCGCGGTGATGTACGCCGGCCAGATCGTCGAGGAAGGCACCACGAGCGAGATCATCAACAACCCACGCCACCCCTATACGCAGGGCCTGCTGGCTGCCAACCTGCACGACGTGGCCCGTGGCGAGCGGCTGAACGCCATCCCTGGCGCCCCGCCGCCGCTGGAGGAGCGCCCGACGGCCTGCTCCTTTACGCCCCGCTGCCCGATCGCAGGACCGGAGTGCCGCGTCAGCCTGCCCGATTTCGTCACTCTCGCGCCGCGCCGCCGGGTGGCCTGTTTCCGCGCCCTCGAAGCCGCCGCCGCGGAATAGGAAGCCAGATGTTGCTCGAAAAAGACCCCTACCACGCCTTCATGCCCTACGAGCCGATCCCGGTCGCCTCGGCGTCGGACGGCCCCCTTTCCGGGCTGACCCTCGGGGTGAAGGACCTGTTCGATGTCGCGGGCTACCGCACCGGCTGCGGCTGCCCGACCCGGCTCGCGACGAGCCCGGTGATGACCCGGACCGCCCCCGCCGTGCAGCGCCTGCTGGACGCAGGGGCGCAGTTCGTCGGCAAGACCCACACCGACGAGCTGGCCTGGGCTCTCTACGGGATGAACGCCCATTTCGGCACGCCGGTGAACCCGGCGGCCCCGGACCGCATCCCCGGCGGCTCCTCCTCCGGCTCCGCGGCCGCGGTCGCGGGCGGGTTGGTGGACATCGCCGTGGGCTCGGACACCGGCGGCTCGATCCGGGCGCCGGCGAGCTTCTGCGGCATCTGGGGCATCCGCCCGACCCACGACCGGATCCCGCTCGACGGCGCGCAGGCGCTTGCGCCCAGCTTCGACACCTGCGGGCTCTTCGCCCGGGATGGCAACACCCTTCTGCGCGGCATGGAGGTGCTGGCCGGACCGGATACCGCGCCTTTGCCCAACGCGCCGGAGCTGCTCTGGCCCACCGAGATGCACGCGCAGCTGGGCGAGGCGCAGTCGGCGCTCTGCAGTGCGGCCTTCGACGGGCTGACCGCACGCGAGGTGTCTGTCTATCCCGATGGCGTCGAGGCGGCCTATGCCACCTATCTCACCACCAACGGCGCCGATTGCGCCGAGGCGATCGTGCCCTACATCCGCGCCTCCGGCATGCCGCTGGTGCGCGGGATCGATGGACGCGCCGCCGCGGCCGAGGCCCTGACGCCCGAGGAGATCGCCACCGCCCGCTCCGCCCGCGCAGCCTTCCGCGTCCACGTGGAGAGCGTCGTCGGCGAGGGCGTGCTGCTGGCCCCGGCGGTGCATGACGCCCCGTTCCGGCTCGACGCCCCGGTCGAGGTGTTCGACGGTTTCCGGCACGACGCGATGCGGCTGCTCTGCGTCGCCGGCATGAGCGGCCTGCCCCAGGTCGTCTTCCCGGCGGGCAAGGTCAACGGCGCGCCCTACGGCGTTTCGCTCATCGGGCCGCGCGGCTCGGATCTCTCCCTCATATCGCTGGCTATCCAACTGACCGCAAAGGACATGCCATGACCTGCCCCATCGAAGACAAGCTCTCCGCGCTCGGACTGGCATTGCCGCCCTCGGCCCCGTCCCGCGCGCTGTTCCTGCCGGGCAAGATCACCGGCAACCTGCTGTTCCTGTCCGGACAGATCTGCGAGTGGGAAGGCGTGCCGAAATACTTCGGCCTCGTCGGCAAGGGGTTCGACATCACGATCGGGCAGGAAGCGGCGCAGATGTGCGCGCTCAACCTGCTGTTCTCGATCAAGGCCGTGGCCGGCTCGCTGAGCCGGGTCAAGGACGTGGTTCGGCTTGGCGGATTCGTTGCGGCCGACCCGGAATACCCCGACGGCCCGATGATCGTGAACGGCGCCTCGCAGCTCTTCATCGACCTCTACGGAGAGGCCGGCCGCCATGCCCGCACCGCGGTCAACGTGGCCTCGCTTCCCGCCAACGCGATGGTCGAGGTAGAAGCGGTGGTGGAGCTCGGCTGAGCCCTCACGGGAACGGGACCGGCGGCGCGCCATTCGCTTCGTCGAAATGTTGGCCGATACGGGCGGATCGGCCCCTCACCGATGCGATGGAGATCGTCCGCAAGGGCGCGAACGGCAGGATACGGCGCAAGAACGCCTAAGGCAGCAGGCGCCGCTCAGGCTCAACCGAGCGCGCCGATCAGCCGTGCCGCGGCCTCGACACCGTCCAGCACCGGCACCGACACCCGCGAGCGGACGGCCTCGGCCAGCCGGGACATGCCGCCACATCCCAGGATGATGCAGCCGCACCCGTCCTGGGCGACCGCAAGCGACGCCTCGTCGGCGATCCGTCCCATGGCGGCATCGCTCTCGTCCTCGGTCTCCAGAACCGACAGCTTGCTCGCCCGCACCCGCCGCACCCAGGGGGTCAGCCCGTAGCTGCGGATATTCTGCTCGATCACCGGGACCGACACCGAGAGCGTCGTCACGACCGAGAACGGCAGCCCCCGCAGCATTGCCATGGTGAACGCCGCCTGGCCGATGCCGATCACCGGGCACCCGGCGATGCCGTTGGCGGCCGCGAGGCCGGTGTCGTCGAAACAGCCGATGATGATCCCGTCGAAATCCGCCCCGGCCCGCGTCACCAGCTCCAGCAGCGGCGGCTCGGCCAGTTTCCCGTCCGCTTCCCCCTGGATTGCGGGCGGACCGTCGGTGGAGGTCCAGCCGGTGAAGGCGACGCCCGGCGCGACGGACCGGGCCGATGCCAGCATCGACTCGGTCATGGAGGCGGTGCTGTTGGGGTTGATCAGGAGAACCCGCTTCATTCAGACCATGCCCTTGCCGGCGTCCGACCCGAGCCGCGCCCGGCGGCGCGCCTGCACCCAGACGGCGCACAGGAAGACCGCGATCACCAGGAGGGAGAACACCGTGGTCAGGGTGCCGAGGGCAAAGATCACCGGCGTCGTGACGTTGGTCGTCATGCCGTAGATTTCCAGCGGCAGCGTGTTGTAGCTGCCCGCCGTCAGAAGGGTTCGGGCGAATTCGTCGTAGCTCAGCGTGAAACCGAATAGCGCCACCCCGATCAGCGAGGGCGCGATGATCGGCAAAACCACATGGCAGACGGTCTGCCAGGAATTGGCGCCCTGGTCGCGTGCTGCCTCCTCGAAGCTCGGGTCGAAACGGTTGAAGACGGCGAACATGATCAGCAGGCCGAAGGGCAGCGTCCAGGTGAGCTGTGAGCCGTAGCCGGAGGTGGACCAGTGCACGTTCAGCCCCGATTGCGAGAAGATCAGCCCGACGCCAAGCGAGATCAGGATCGAGGGGATCACCAGCGAGGTGATGACGAGGTAGAAGATCACCGAAGAGCCGGCGAAGCGCTTGCGGAACGCCAGCCCGCCCATCACCGAGACGACGACGGTGGTGACCATGACCATCAGCCCGAGCACCAGCGAGCGGGCGAAGCTGCCCCAGATGTCGCCCACCGCCTGCTGCTGGAAGAGATCCCGGAACCAGTGCGTCGAGACCCCACGCATCGGGAAGGTCAGCCCGCCCTGCGGCCCCTGGAAGGACAGGATCGCGATGGTCAAGGTTGGACCGTAGAGGAACAGCAGGAACAGCGAGAAGAAGGCGGCGAGGACATAGAAGCTGCGGGGGCGTTTGCCGGTCATGTCAGAGCTCCTTGCGGATGTCGACGAAGCGCAGCAGCACGGCGATGATCAGCAGCACCGTGGCCAGCAGCACCACCGCCGTCGCCGCGGCCGACGGATATTGCAGCAGAGCGATGTCATTGGAGATCAGCCGGCCGACGTTGGCCGACTGGCTGCCGGACATGAATCGCACGGTGATGAAATCGCCCATCACCAGCGTCACGACGAAGATGGAGCCGATCATGATCCCGGGCTTGGTCAGCGGGATGATCACGTTGGTCAGCGTCTGGAAGCCGGAAGCGCCGTTGTCGTAGGCGGCCTCGATCAGGCTCCGGTCGATCCGCATCATCGTGTTGAAGATCGGCACCACCATGAACAGCGTGTAGAGGTGGACGAAGGCGAGGATCACCGAGAAATCGGAGAAGAGCAGCCATTCCAGCGGCTCGTCGATCACGCCCCAGGAGATCAGCGTCGAATTGGCCAGCCCGTTCCGGCCAAGGAACGGGATCCAGGAGATCATGCGGATGATGTTCGACGTCCAGAAGGGGATCGTGCAGAGCAGGAACAGCGCGATCTGCCAGGTCAGCGAGCGGACATGAAAGGCGAGGAAATACGCCACCGTGAACCCGATCAGCAGCGTGAAGACCCAGGTGATCACGGCGTATTTGAAAGTGTTGAGAAACACCGAATAGGTGACCGGCGAGCCGAACAGGAACTCGTAATTGTCGAACAGGAAGGCCGGGTAGATCGAGAATTCCGTCGCCCCCCAGAAGCTGACGGTCACGATCATCACGATCGGAAGCACCAGGAAGCACAGCAGCACCACCGACAGTGGCGCGGCCAGAAGCCATCCCGAGAGGTGGCGGTTTTTCATGAGGTTGCGCATCTGGGCTCCGGCGCGGATCGTGTAGCCCCTTCCCCGTGAAACGGGAAAGGGGCGATAGGGGACGACGTGGAAGGGGAAGAACCCCATCGCCCCCGGTGTTTCAGGCGCGCGCTCAGGCGGCGATGAACTCGTTCCACTTGCGGACCATGTACTGGTTCTCGTCCATCACCGCGTTCCAGCAGGCCACCGCGCCCATCCGGTCGTAGAAGGAGCCGCCGTCGCGGGTCTCGCCCGCCTTGGCCATGACATCGCCGAACGGGTTGGTGATGTCGCCGGTGGCTTCCTTGCCCTCGAACCAGTAGCCCCACTCGTTCTCGTCCATGACGTTCTTGGAGGTCTCCGGGACCGCCGAGTAATAGCCCTGGCGCATCAGGAAGCCGCCGACCCAGCCGTCGAGGTACCAGTTGATGTATTCGTAGGCCGCGTCGAGCTCGAGGCCGCTGAGCGACTTCGACAGGCCGATGCCGCCGCCCCAGGAGCGGTAGCCTTCCTTCAGCGGCTGGTAGATACAGGGGATCCCACGCGACTTCACGGCGGTGATCGCGGGCGACCACATGGACTGGATCACGACCTCGCCCGATGCCATCAGGTTCACGCTCTCGTCGAAGGTCTTCCAGAAGGCGCGGAACTGGCCGGCTTTCTTTGCTTCGGTGAAGATCGCCATGGTCTTGTCGATCTCTTCCCTGGTCATGTTGCCCTTGTCGCCGTACTGGATCTCGCCCATCGCCTCGCAGACCATCGCGGCGTCCATGATGCCGATGGAGGAGATGTCGAGGATCGAGGCCTTGCCCTTGAACTCAGGGTTCAGCAGCTCCGTCCAGCTCTCGATCGGCCGGCCGATCAGGTCCGGGCGGATGCCCAGCGTGTCGGCGTTGTAGATCGTCGGGATCAGCGTCATCCAGCCGGTTTCCTCGCTGGCGAAGGCATTGCTGTCCGGCCCCTCGACGAAGCCCACGCTGTGCGGTGCCGTGCCTTGTGCGATCACGCTCTCCGGCATCAACTTGCCGGATTTGAAGATGCCGACGATCTTGTCGTAGTTCTTGATCTTGCTGACATCCATGGCCTGCAGGTTGCCCGTCGGCCAGACCTTCTTGCAGATCCAGTACTCGATGTCGGCGATGTCGAAACTGTCGGGCTGGGTCGCGGCGCGCTGCGTCACGGCGTCGGAATCGAGCGCGGTCATCTCGAGCGTGAAGCCGAGGTCTTCCTTCACCTTCTGCGCCACCTCGTTGAGGTTGGAGACGCCGGTGCCGAACTGGCGCAGGGTCACGTCCTTGATGTTCTGCGCCCAGATCATCGGTGCGCCGAGGGTGGAGGCGCCGGCGGCTGTCACGGTGGCGGCGGCGCCCTTCAGGACGCTGCGCCGGCTGAGTTTCGGGGTCTCGAAGTCTTTCATCTCTCTCTCCTGTTGGGTCTTTTCTGGTTGTCCGGTGTCACACCGCGAGCGGATGCAGCGCGGCGTCGTCCCAGCACAGGCCGACATCCGCGCCCTGCGGCATCGGATTCTCGAAGAACTTTTCTTCCGGCAGAATGGCGGTGATCTCCTGATCGCCCGCCGCCCGCACCGTCAGCACCACATGCGCGCCCTGGTACTCGACGCCGGTCACCTGGCCATCTAGCCGCCCGGCGGCGGCGGCGGTCAGCGCGACCCTGTCGCTGCGGATCGCGAAATGCCCGTGGGGCAGCGCGATGACGTTATGCCCGCCCATGAAGCGGGCGACGAATTCGGTACGCGGGGCATTGAACACCTCGCGCGCGGGTCCGGCCTGCTCAATCACCGCGTTGTTCATCACCACGATCTCGTCGGCCAGCGCCAGCGCCTCGTCCTGCCCATGGGTGACGTGGATGAAGGTGATGCCCAGCTCCCGCTGAAGCCGCTTGAGCTCTGCCCGCATACGGATCCGCAGGAAGGGATCGAGTGCCGAGAGCGGTTCGTCGAGCAGCAGGACCTGAGGATTGGTGATCAGCGCACGGGCCAGCGCGACGCGTTGCTGCTGGCCGCCGGAGAGCTGGGCCGGCAGGCGGTCGGCGAGCTGGCTCATGTGGACCAGCTCCAGCATCTCCCCCGCCCGGGCCCGGCGGGTGGCCGCGTCCATGCCCTTCATCTTCAGGCTGAACGAAACATTGTCACTGACGCTCAGATGCGGAAAGAGCGCGTAGTTCTGGAACATCATCGCCGTGCCGCGCCGCGCCGGCGGCAGGAAGGAAACGTCCGCCCCTCCGAGCACGATCGAGCCTGCGGTCGGGTCCTCGTGGCCGGCGATCATACGCAGCGTCGTCGACTTGCCGCAGCCGGAGGGCCCCAGCAGGCAGGCGTAGCTGCCCGCACGGAAATGATGGTTGATCCCGTCCACGGCGAGGGCCTCGCCATAGCGCTTGGTCAGGGACACAAGTTCGAGATCCTGTCCGGTCTTCATGTTCGCTCCCGCTTGGCTTGGCCGATCTTTCGACGGCGCGGGAAATTTCGGAAACACGTTCGGCCAGCGCGCGGGGTCCAGACCGGAACTGCCCAACTTGCGCGCGGGCGCACCGGTGCATCGTATAATTTCGCGGCACAAATCGTATACAATCACAGCCACGATGATCGACAATCCCCCCCGAATCTTGCGCCTGCATCCTGCGCACCCCTATCAAGGCAGGGCACAAAGGGAGCTCGTCGTGAACGCCATGGGCAAAACCACCAACCAGCGGGGTCGCGCCGTGGCGGAAGGGCTCGCCACGGCGATCCACGAGCATCGCCTGTCCCCGGGAATGAAGCTGAACGAGGACGAGGTCGGCGAGATCTTCGGTGTCAGCCGCACCATCGTCCGCAGCGCGCTGCAGTCGCTGTCGCATGAACATCTGGTGGTCATCGAACCCAATCGCGGCGCCTTCGTCGCCCGGCCCAGCCTGCGCGAGGCCCGCGAGGTGTTCGAGGCACGCGCCTTGCTGGAGCCGCGCACCGCGCATTCGGCGGCCACACGCGCGACGCCGGAGGACATTGCCCTGCTGAAGCGGCATATCGACGAGGAGCACGCCGCGATCGATGCCGGCGAGACCGGCCGGGCCCTGCGCCTCTCCGGGGACTTCCATATCGAGATCGCACGGATCGCCGACCAGGCGACCATCGCCGCCTTCATTGGCCAATTGGTGGCCCGCTCCTCGCTCATCATCGCGCTCTACTGGCGCCGCCGGCAGGCCACCTGCGAGAGCCACGCCCACCACGCCCTGCTCGAGGCGCTGGAAGCGCATGACGCCGAGCGCGCCGAGGAGCTGATGACCAGCCACCTGGTGGACCTCGTCTCGCTGCTCGACCTGACCGAACCGGCCGATGCGCCCACCTCCCTGCGGGAGGCACTGGGGGCGCGATGATCCTGCGGACCATGACCTTGCCGGAGCTAGCGGAGGTTCTCGAGTGGGCGGCCTCGGAGGGCTGGAACCCCGGGCTGGACGATGCGGAGGCGTTCTTCGCCGCGGATCCGGGCGGTTTTTTCGTGGCGGAGGCGGATGGCCGGCTGGCGGCCGCGATCTCGGTCGTCAACCATTCCGACAGCTTCGCCTTCCTCGGGCTTTACATCTGCCGACCGGAGTTCCGGGGCAAGGGCATCGGCTTCGCGCTCTGGACCCACGCGCTGGAACATGCCGGTCCGCGCACCGTCGGGCTTGACGGCGTGCCGGACCAGCAGGCGAACTACCGGCGGTCGGGTTTCGCCCTCGCCTCCGAGACCTCCCGGTTCGAAGGCCCGCTGCCCCCGGTGCCGAATGCGACCCTGCGCCCGGCGACCGATGCGGACCTGCCGGCGTTGATCGCTCGCAACTCCCGGGCGAACGGCTACGCCATGGAGCGGTTCCTCTCCTGCTGGTTCCGCCCGACGGACAACCGGCGGACCGTGGTGCTGGACGCGCCCGACGTCCCGACCGGCTTTGCCACCTGGCGACGCTGCCGGCACGGCATCAAGATCGGCCCGCTCCTGGCGGATGGCTTGGAGGATGCGACTGCGCTGCTCCATGGCATCGCGGTGGAGGTGCCCGGCGAGGCGCTGATCGTGGATGTGCCGCGGGAGATGGAAGCGCTGGCGGCGCATTGCAGGGCGCAGGGCATGAACTGCGCCTTTTCCACGGCCCGCATGTATCGGGGCCCGGCGCCTGTGACCGGCAGCGGCGTGCACACGGTCGCCACGCTGGAACTCGGCTGAGGCAGCGCTTGCACCTACGAAAGCCGCCCGACACCTGCATCGCGGACCGCCGGGCCCATCGTTCAGTCCCCCCGCTCAAGGGAAGATACCCGGCGATGTCGGCTCGCTCCGGCCGATGCGTCGCATCGGACTTGAACGGCAGGCTGGCTCCCGGTACCAGCCGATGGCTGGTCTCGCCGTGGCGACAGTCGGCGCTCACCCTCCAGCGTGCGGATCGCCCCGATCCATTCGGGGTAGCCCCCCGCAAAGTGGTCCTCTCGATGGAGAGGCTGATCTCGAAGAGCGGAGAAGAACCGAGGCGACGCGCGGCTGAGCGCCTTGACCTTGCGCACGTGGCCAGCCGTTTCCTGCGCGCGGGCGTGCTGCGCATCAGGGTCGCATCCCGTTCCGGACCATGTCCGCGACGCGCGCCTCGGAACCATCTCTTTTCATTGGAAATCGCATACCTGTCGACCGTAGGCCGCCCGGACGACCAAAGCACGCCGACCATCAGCCCCACCGCCCACGACGCTTTCATTCTCCGGAAAATCTCGAGTTTCCCCTACCATTTCACCGAGGGAATCGTTTTCCGGACTTGCGCCTCGGGGGGCTTGTCCGGTTTAGTTCCGGGCGAGGAATTACAGCGGTATAACAGGCATTTCCGTCATGTCCTTCGAGAAGGCTCGGGATTTACTCGCATTGGCGGATCACGCGGCGGCGCAGTATCGTGGGGTTTCGCTTCAGGAGATTGCGGAGCGGTTCGGGGTCAGCCATCGGACGGCGCAGCGGATGACGGCGGCGCTGGAGCAGGCGTTTCCGCATGCGGTGGAGGTCTTCGAGGACGAGGAGAGGCGCAAGCGGTGGAAGCTGCGCGAGCAGCCGATTGCCCGGATGCGGCTCGGCGGCGACGCGGAGCTGGAGGCGCTGGACTATGCCGTGGCGCGGCTCGCGG